>CAZNWF010000038.1:0-23137 GCA_964576485.1 uncultured Geobacter sp.
TAAAGACCTTGCTTTCAAGGTCGATCACCGGAATCTGCAGCTCCGGCATGACCTCTTTGATCCGCATGCCGATCTTGCCCTTCAGATTGTCCTGAATCTCGTCGGTGCTGAATTCGCCATCGGTGCCGGCAATTTCACGGATAAAGACCGCCGGGTCCTTGATCTTGATTGAGTAGATACCAAAGGCGGTCACCCGTACGGCCCCAAACTCCGGGTCCCGCATGGTGCAGGGGCCGGGGGTACCCCACTTCAGATTGGTGAACTGGCGGGTGGAACAGAAGTAGACCTCGGCCTTGAAGGGGGATTCAAAGCCGTACTTCCATCCTTTCAGGGTGGCCAGTATCGGCAGGTTCTGGGTGGTCAGGTCATAGGTGCCCGGTTTGAAGATATCGGCAATCTGGCCTTCATTGATGAAGACCGCTGCCTGTCCTTCGCGCACCACCAGTTTGGCGCCGTTCTTGATTTCGTTGTTATAACGGGGGAAACGATAGATCAGGGTGTCGTTGGTGTCGTCCAGCCACTGGACAATATCAATCAGTTCGGCCTTCAGCTTATCCCACAGTGCCATGTTTAATGCCTCCTTAACGGGGGATTTTAGATTATGCAGCGCAAGAGTATAGTGTAGATGTTTTTGGACAGGATGCAAGCGGGCAGGGTGTAAGATTTTACCTGAAGCAAGAATGAATGTGCAGCTCTTCCATAAGCCGGACAACCGCCAGCTCTTTTGCCTTGGCTTCAATATCTATGGTCATAGCTTTGTCTCGCCAGCAGTCAGGAAAATCAGCCGGGTTGATGTAGTCGGCATGTGGTTTTGGATTGGTGCTCCCCCAACCTGCCTTGGGAGAAGAAAGGTGGCAAAACTGTTCCCGTCCTGCTGTTTTCCAAGTGGCGCCTGCCCGTTCTGTCACCTCTTCAACCGTCAGGTTATCTGGATTGCAACGGTGATGGTGAACGTCATAGACGAGCGGGATGTTTCGCTGCTCACAGAGTGGCAGCAGATCCAGCGGCGTATAGCTGACATCATCATTTTCAAGGGTCAGGCGACTGCGCACCGGTTCTGGCAGATTGTCCAGGACCTCCCCGAATCGTTGCAGTGCAGCCTGCTTGTTGCCGTAGACTCCGCCAGCATGGATGTTAATCACGTCTGCACCAACTTTTTCCGCAAGCCAGCCATGATAGTCCAGCTCTTGGATGGAGTTAGCCACAACTGCAGGGGTGGGAGATGACAGCACCACAAACTGATCCGGGTGAAAACTAAGCCGTAGTTGCTGTTTTTGTGCAAACAGACGGCACGTTTCCAGTGTTGTCAGAATCGACTCACCACCAGGCAGTTGCTCCATCGTGTAGCCAACCTCAGGATGGGTCATGCGGGGGAACAGCGGTGACATGATCCGGAAGGCGCCAATACCCAGCCTGTGAACTGTTTGCAATGCCAGTTGCAGGTTGACAGCGTTATGTTGGCAGATTTCAGACAGCTTGAGCAGTTGCTGCGGGCGTGGTAGTGCGGATAACGCCTTGGCGGTGGTCGTGCGGAAAGTCACTGGTTCATTGTTAAACAGACAGCAGAGGCCGAGACGAACTGCCGGCCGTGCCGAACCTATTTCAGAAGCAGGTATGGCAGATTGTTGTTTCACTGCGTCCATCGCTTTGGTCTCCTCTTGGCGCTCTGTGCAGCTCTTGGCTGAGCTACAGAAATCTGATCCAGGCTGCTACGGACATATCTCGTCAGACATGGACGACAGATGGCTTACGCCGCTCCCACACCCGCAGGGGGATCGCGTTTAAGGCCGGTTTCCTGCTCTGTTCAGGTTGTCGAAAGAATACTGTAGGTAGCTATAATTGTCTTGGACAAAAAATAAATATGTTGTAATATTACAATTATAAAATAATATTGTCCACTGCTTGTTTGTATGCATCGATTGTAGAGGAACTGCTACCATGTACACACTGAAGAAAACCCAACTGCTTCCTGTTGATCTGCAGACCGCCTGGCAATTTTTCTCTGATCCGCGCAAACTGCCGGTGATTACACCACCAGATCTGGGGTTTGAGATAACCTCAGATCTTCCGGAGCTGATGTACGCCGGCATGGTGGTGACCTATCGGGTGACGGCCCTGCCAGGCATACGGGTGGATTGGGTAACCGAAATTACCCATGTGCGAGAGCCGGCGTTTTTTGTTGATGAACAGCGTTTCGGCCCCTATCGCTTCTGGCATCATCAGCACCATTTCAAGGCAGTCGCAGGTGGTGTGGAGATGACGGACCTGGTGTCATACCTGCTCCCGTTTCAGCCGTTGGGGCAGTTGGCAGCGCCATTAGTGCGGCGTCGGCTGGATCATATCTTTGATTTTAGGCAACAGACCCTGGAAAGCAGGTGGCCTTCTCACCCTTAAAGCCGCTCAAGGCTCAGCATCAGGTCAAGCCAGCGATACAGGTCGCCTGAACGGTGCATCTGGTCGAGCTTGCGACAAACGGTGCGGTCGGTGGGAAACGCCATCTGCGGTAGTTTGTCCAGGTAAAAAAAGGCGGCATGGCTGGCATCAGAGCCTGCGGAAAGTTTCCCGCCGGTACGGGTTCCTCAGAACCAGATACCGGCGGTCGGCCGATCCGGATCATGCAAATTGGTCTGTGCGTCAAACACGGGCCCCACCTCAGCCTGCAGACCGGTTTCCTCCAACAGCTCACGGCGGGCTGCGCTGCGAATCTCCTCATGCAGCTCTACATGGCCGCAGGGAATGCACCAGCTGCCTGCACCAGTGCCGGTGCGTTGCACCAGAAGCAGGCGCCCCTCTTCAAAGATCAGTAACGCCACACCCACGGTAGGGTTACGGTAATGGGTACGGCCGCATCCGCTGCAGTGCTGGTGCTGACTGATCGGGCTCTGTTCCGCCGGCATCGGTACACCGCAACCGGGACAGTAGTGGAACCTGCTAGGCATGGTCAGACCCTTTCCTGCCTGCTGTAGTCTGCTGCAGTGCCGTGCTGATCTGCTCCAGGGAGCTGAAAAGTCTGATGCTGCAGGGGAGTAACGCCATGCCGTTCAGACCGCTGCCGCCGGCCCACAATGCAATCGGTTCAGGCAGCATCTTGCGCAGGCGCACCAGGTGTGTTGCAATGGTCCGGCGATGCATGTAGCTGCTGCAAGAAATCCCCACGATACTGCAGTGCTGTTCGGTCGCACCCCGTACGATCTCCTCAAGGGGCAGTTGCACCCCCAGCAGGATCGGCTCTATCCCTTCCAGGGCGAACATGCAGGCTGCCATTAACATGCCGATACCGTGCTGTTCGCCCGGCAGGGTGGTCAACAGTGCCCGGCTGCTGCCCGTAACCGGCAGAAGAGCTGACACTGCCTCCAGCAGCAGACCGCGCAACTGTTCAACGTAGAGATGCTCATCCAGCACCCCGATCCTGCCGGAAAACCAGGCCTCACCCACGGCATGGGTGAGCGGTGCCACTGTTTTGCTCAGAAACGATTGCATGCCCTGCTGCCAAAGCAGTGACTCCAGCTGCTGTCGTAACTCACGGTGTTTTCCGGATGACACCAGTTCCAGCAGGGTTTTTAAGCTATCGTCAAGGGGGGTATCGGCCTGCAGATCCTCCTGTGTGAGTTTCTGCAGCTCCTGCAGACCAAGCCGTGCCAGCTTGCCGGGCCGAATGCCGCTGTCCATCAGTTGTTTGATCAAACGCAGCCGTTCCAGTTGGTCAGGAAGATAGGCGCGTTCATTATGTTTTCCCCGCAGGGGCTGGGGAAAACCGTAACGCCTCTCCCATACCCGCAGGGTGTCTTTGCTGATGCCGGTTTCTTGTGCGAGATCGTTAATTGAAAAAAATGAGGCGCTCATAATTTGTCCTAGACAAAAAATAATTATAATGTAATATTAACAAGTAAATGTTGCTTTGTCCAGTGGCTTTCACTATGGAGTGTCCAGAATGGCAAACGTCGCAATCATGGAGCCTGGCCAGTCCTGACTTTTCTTTTCGACGCCGCAGTGGGTGTGGGTGTGTGCGGCGACTGGCTGTTGGGACGATCCGTGGAGGATGCAATCCTTAGCGCCTTGCGGTTGGTTACGACAATCAAGGCAACAATCAAGGAGTAGATGCGATGGCAATCACAACGTATATTGAAGAACGCTATGACGAAACCTTTGAGTCTGTGTATACTGTATTGATTGATCTGGCCCGGAAGGATCCTGCGGTAGCCTGCCAAAAGATCCGCCAGACCTTGAAAAGCCTGTATATCAGGCAGGGTAATGACTGGACCGGTCGGGGAGCAATCGGCAACGCGGGACTGGATGCCTCGGTGGCAGCCCATGAAGCGGTGTTGGCTGAGTTAACAGGCAAAGACACAGGAGGAAGGTCATGAAAGAGAAACTTGAGCAGCTGTTTTATTTCGGTTTGGGTACGGCGCTTATGGCCAAAGAAAAAATTGAGCAGGCTGGTGAGTCTGCCAAAGAAGCGAAGGAAGAGAATGAACGTAAGGCCCGTGAGTTCTTCGACCAAGCGGTGGCCAAAGGGAGCGAGGAGCGGGGCAGGCTGAAGGACGAGGTGAAGACGTTGCTGAAAGAAGCTATGGATGAGCTGGGGCTGGCCACCAAGGCCGATCTGGATGCCCTGCGGGAGGAGCTGGCCAAGCAGCGTCAGGGGCAGCAGTAACCGGTGAATTTCATCGGGCTGTTCATCAGGCAGTACCACCCGCTGCGGGTTTACCGGGTCTTTCGGGTACTTTTAACGGTCTTTCTGCTGATCCGTAAACGGCCGAGCTGGCTGGGAATCAGGCCGCTTAAGCCTGGGGAGCTGGTGGTTGCCATCGAGCTGCTGGGGGCCTCATTTATTAAACTGGCCCAGGTGCTGGCTACCCGGGCCGATTTTTTTTCTGCGGCTTACCTTGAGCAGTTGCGTCGTCTGCATGATCACCTGCCGGCCATGCCTGACCAGGATTTTCAGGCTGTCTTTAGCCGGGCCTTTGGCAACGGTGACTGTTTCAGCAACTTTAAGCAGGAACCGCTGGCCTGCGCTTCCATCGGACAGGTGCATCGTGCAGTGCTGCAGAGCGGTGAGCAGGTGGCGGTCAAGCTGCGTCGTAACCGGATAGAGCGGGTGGTGCGGGAGGATATCCGGCTGTTGGGCTGGTTTCTGGCCCTGCTGCATCCGCTCTTTGCCGAATACACTCGCAACTCCATTGAGGCGGTACTGATCGCCTTCCGTCGCAGCATCCTGCAGGAAACCGATATGCAGGTTGAGCTATCCAATCTGGAACGGTTCCGTCAGGCCTACCCGGATGCCGGGATCAAGATGCCGGTTCCCTATCCCACGTTCTGTTCTGCCGATGCCCTGGTGATGAGCTTTGAAGAGGGGATCCGTTTTGACGATCGTGATGGCCTGCTCAGGCTCCAGGTCTCCTTTGCCGGGCTGATGGAAAAACTGGTGCTGTTTTATACCGAACAGATGCTGGTCAAAGGCTTCTTCCATGCTGACCCGCACCCCGGCAACCTGCTGGTAACCGAACAGGGTGAACTGGTGCTGCTTGATTTCGGTATGGTCAGCCGGATTCCCAACGCCACCCGTCTGGCCATGATCAACACCGTCAAGGCTGCCTATGAACGGGATTTTGAGCTGTTGGTGCAGGCAACCCGTAAGTTGGGTATTATCACTGACAGCGCACCCCAGGATGAACTGACCGGCCTGGCTGAAGAAATCTTCAGGATCTTTGACAATGACCAGCTTTCCGCCACTAGTATGCAGGAGTTGGCCTTCGGCGTTATGGATGCCCTGAAGGAGTACCCCTTCAAGCTACCCCAGGAGATCATCTACGTCATGCGGGCCAGCTCGATCATTGAAGGGCTGGGCACCAGTTATATCGAGAACTATAACGGTATTAAGGATGTACTGCCGGTGCTCAGGGGTAACCTGACCCGTGCCCTGGGAGAGCGGGACAGTGTATGGGGAGTAGTCACCCACGAGCTGGCTCAGCTGCCGCTGACGTTGGTCAAAGCCCGCCATCTGGTGGATACCTTGCAGCAGGGAGATCTGACCGTACACCTTGCTGAGGAGGACCGTCGTGCCCTGCTGCGTCCTGCCCAACTCTGGCTGCGGCAGATGACCTGGATCGGCCTGCTGGTGGCGTTGGCCTTTTACCTGCGGGGAACCCGCTATCCGTCTGCTGACTGGCTTTCGCTGGGCTGTTTCGGGCTGGCCTTTATCAAGTTGATTTGGTGGAAGATACGATAGCAAAAGGAGGGATATGATATGAGCACCTGCAAACGATGCGGTACCGTACCACAGATCAGTGTACAGCCTGGAGAGGCATTGTTTAACTGCACGGTTGACCCGCTGCAGAGCAAGCTGATCAGTATTCTTGAGGCAGAGGGGTACAAGCCCAGACCGGAAGGTGACGTGGTAAAAGTTGCCGCTGACAGTTTTCATCAACTGGTTGCCAGTCTTTCCCGTCGCGCTGATCTGGCTGAGGTGGAGAGCGAAGGGATCAGCCTGCTGTTCCTGGAACAGGGACAGCAGCTGGACTTTGCCGCCTTTTCACGCACCAAAAGCCTCAAGAAATGGTTCTTTCTGCTGAATAACCGCGAGTTTCTTGATATCTTTGAAAACAACTCTCTGACCACCTGGTTTCAGCCAATAGTCTCCCTGCCGGGCCATGAGATCGTTGCCTATGAGTGTCTTTCCCGTGGGGTTAAGCCCGATGGTTCTCTGATGCCACCGTACCTGCTGTTTAAGCTGGCAGAAGAGAATGATCTGCTTTTCTATCTGGACCGGCTTTGTCGTGAAAACGCCCTTAAAACCGCTGCGGTAAAAAAAATCAGCGCTGATATTTTTATTAACTTTGTACCAACTTCCATTTACGTCCCTGAAACCTGCCTGCAGAGCACGCTGCACTGGGCACAGCAACTGGAGTACGACCCCAGTCGGGTGGTCTTTGAGGTGGTGGAGACTCATCAGGTTGCAGATTTGCCGCATCTGCGTGGTATTCTGGATTACTACCGGCAGCAGGGATTCCGTACCGCTCTGGATGATATCGGCTCCGGCCACACCAACCTGGTTACCCTGGCGGCCCTGGGGGCTGATGTCATCAAGGTGGATATGGAAATCATCCGGGGAATAGACGCAGATCCGGTCAAGCAGTCAATCTTTGGAGCACTGGCAGGAATTGCGAAGGAAAACGGGATCAAGGTGCTGGCAGAAGGGGTGGAAACCTGCGAAGAGCTGGCCTACGTCAAGCAAAACGGAGCAGAGCTTGCCCAGGGCTATCTGTTTGCCAAACCTTCACCGGAGCCGGTGCGGCGGGTGGAATGCTGTAACCTGTAGTATTCTGCAGCTGGTGTGCAGTGTTAACATACAAAAAGGCAGCCAATCGGCTGCCTTTTTGTACAAAATAACGCCGCCACAGCCTACCCCGCCTCCCGCAGCAGTTCCAGCAGATCATCGGCAGAGACCCGCGCTGCCGTTTCAGTCCCCTCCAGGAGCGAGTTTGCCAGATCACGTTTTTGACCATGCAGGGCCACGATCTTTTCTTCAATGGTGCCTGCTGCCACCAGCCGGTAGACGGTGACCGGTCGCTGCTGGCCGATCCGGTGGGCGCGGTCCGAGGCCTGATCTTCCACCGCCGGGTTCCACCAGGGATCAACATGGATCACATAATCGGCTGCAGTCAGGTTCAGGCCGGTGCCGCCTGCCTTGAGGCTGATCAGAAACAGCTCTCCCTGGCCGGACTGGAAGGCGCCTACCCGTTCCTGGCGCTCCTTTTGCGGGGTGGAGCCGTCCAGGTACTGGTAGCTGATTCCCACGCTGTCAAGATGGTTACGCAGGATGCTTAAGTGATCCACAAACTGGGAAAAGACCAGGGCGCGGTGGCCGTTGTCCCGTAGCTCGGCCACGATCTCTGAAAATGCTGCCAGCTTGGCGCTGCCGATACCGCAGTCCGGCATGACCAGCGCCGGGTTGCAGCAGGCCCGCCGCAGCCGCATGATCTCGGCCAGGATCCGGATCTGGCGTTCTCCCGGCCCCTGGCCATCTGTCTCCGAAAGCTTTTCAATGGCAGTGCGGCGCAGCGCCTCATAGAAGGCTGCCTCATCACCGGACAGCTCGATCCGTTGCACGATGTCGGTGCGGGGTGGCAGCTCCTCCAACACCTGGCTTTTCGTTCGCCGCAGGATAAAGGGGCGGATCAGCTTTTCCAGCAGGTTGCGGGCCGCCTTGTCCTGATTCCGCTCAATCGGGGTGCCAAAACGTTCCGTAAAGGTCTGATGGGAGCCCAGCAGACCGGGATTGAGGAAACGGAACAGGTTCCAAAGCTCATCCAGTCGGTTTTCAACCGGGGTGCCGGTGGTGGCAATCCTGAAACCGGCCTTTAGCTGCATGGCTGCCTGAGAACGTTTGGTGGTCATGTTCTTGATCGCCTGAGCCTCGTCCAGCACCACGGTCTCCCACGACACGCCGGTCAAAAGCTCCGCCTCCTGCTGGAACAGGGTGTAGCTGCAGACCACCAGATCAAACGGCTGCAGTGAGACGATGAACGCGGTACGGTTGCCGGAACCAAAGCTGCGGGGATTGAGGGTGGGGGCAAAACGGCGGGCCTCGCTCTCCCAGTTGAGGCAGACCGAGGTGGGGGCTAGCACAAGGGCTGGGCCGTGCGGGGCGCGGGTCAGCAGTAGCGCCAGGGCCTGGACGGTCTTGCCTAGCCCCATGTCGTCGGCCAGACAGGCGCCAACACCCCAGTGGGCCAGGCGGCAGAGCCAGGTAAATCCTTCTTGCTGGTAATCACGCAGTTCTGCCTGCAGGGTAGGGGGAACGGTCGGTTGCAGTTCCTGGGCAGTTTTGAACCGATCCAGCAATTGCTTCCAGCCTTTGTCCCCCTTGAGGCTGCCGGCACCGGAGAGCGCCTCTTCCAGCAGCGGGGCCGAAAGCTGGTGGATCCGCTGCTCCTTGCCGTGGTGATCCATCAAACGCTGCAGATCCTGCAGCTTGCGCCTGAACTCCTCGGTCAGGGCCAGAAACTCCCCTTCAGCCAGTTGCATAAAACGACCAGATTGCTGTTTTGAAAGCGTCAGTAACTGTTGCAGCGAGAGCACTTCATCTTCGCTGAACGCCAGTTCACCCTCCAGGCTGAGCCATTCCTTGCCGGAGGAGACCTTGACCGTAAGTTTGTCCCAGGCAGCCTTTCCCTTAAGCCTGAACCGTTCGCCCTCCGGCCACTGCAGTACAAAGTTGTCCGGCGCAATCTGCAGAGCTTCCTGCAGTTCTTCCAACAACTCAAGTGCGCCTTCCGGTTTTTCAATCCGCCAGGTTTCGTGATCATTGTCGTACAGGTCAAAGGTTGTGCAGGTCTGCAGCAGCTGCCTGTACTGCTGTTTTTCTCTGGACAGGTCCCGCAGACAGTGCAGTTTTTTGCCTCCCACCTCTGCAATGAGTGTGCTTCCTCCCTGGCCAGGGTGAAACTGTGGACCCTGTTCACCAAAGGGACGCACCCGCAGTTCTGCCTGTATGCCGTCACCGGACGGGCGCAGCAGGATTTGCAGACGGCTGTCCGCCTCGACGCTGATCGCCTCGTCGCTGACCGTAATAAGATCGGACTGCACCATCATATGGGGGGATACGGCTGTTACTGCCGCTGCCACCTGTTTTTCTGCTGTCAGTGGGATGCTCAGGCCGTTGCCGATGATGCCGGCAATCCGGCGCTGTTCGGCAGTGGGCTCATACACAAACAGGCGATTCTCGCTCTCCCACCAGTAAAACGGTTGGCTGTCTGCATCCAGTGCCGGTGTCTGGGCAAGAGTTAACTGCGTCCCCTTTTTCTTCACTGAAAGGGCAAACTCACCTTTGGCAATCGCCATTGGCTCATTGCAGTGGTTGAACAACAGCGGGTGTCCAATCAACGCCTTAAGCGTCTTAATGGTGTTAAAGTCGTAGCTGGTCTGGGTGTAGTACCCGTAACTTCTCTCTTTACGGATGCAGGCAGCCGCTGCCAGATCCTGCTGGGTAAGGAACGGTAGTTTGCCCGGTTCTTCAGCCAGTCGTTTGAGCGCCACATTGCGTCCCCGGCTCCAGCCTTTGGCCGATAGTTTTTGCTCAACCGGCTGAATTTGCGCGAAGTTGGTGCGGAGATCGCCGTCAATCAGCCAGATCAGGCGTGAGTCGTTTTCTTTACCTGCTGTGGATATTTTGTCATCGTTTTTACCCAGTTGCAGCAGCGCTTTAAGGGAACGCTCCCAATCCTGCTGGTCATCCCTGGTCAAGCCGGCAAGGTTGGTCATCTGCAGCTGTTCTGCCAGTTTTTCAGCCCAGTCGATGCTGTTCGTGCCAACCGGATCAATGGTTCTGGCGGTTAGCAGCAGCTCTGCTGCCAGCCACAGCAGTCCTGCACCACGGGCTTTCATGGCAAAGAGACGTAGAGCGTTCAGCTGTTCCTGAGGTATCGGTACCTGCTGCCACCAGCCGCACAGGGAGCGAATCAGTTGGCTGACCGGCGTCAGTTCATGGGTCTGGCTGCACAGTTCTTTCAGGATGGCTGCTGACCTTGTGTTACCGCTGCGCGCCTCAGCAGTCAGCAGAATGAAGCTGTAGGAGCTTTTGTCGGCATATTCATCCCGTTTGAGGCCGGTGGAAGCCAGCTCAATGGTCTGGTTCAGCTGCTGGGGTAGCCCACCGGCAAGCAGGGCAAGGCAGTGCATCAGCCCAAGTATGCCTGGCAATACTAGTTTGCGTTTGCCGGTCTGTTTCTTGAGCATGGTCAGTTCCTGATCAAAACAGCTGATTGCCTGATCGACCTTGCCCTGCAGCAGGGCAAGCATCCCGCGATGCCCCTGGTAGGGATTCTGGCCAAGCTCTGTTATTGCTTGCTCAACTTCGTTGAATCTGCCTTGCAACACGAGATAGACCGGATAGCTGTACTGGAGTTCTTGCGGAAGTTTTTCTTTTTCCTTTAGCTGGTCAAGAACAGCAAAGACACAGGTGGGATTCAGCTTGCTTATGGTCTGTACCAGCAATGCGTTGATCAGGGCGGTCAATAGAACAGGCGGCAGGTCAATGACCCAGTCTCTGTCCAGCGGTTCAGGAAAGATGACGGCCATGATTGAGGCATCATGGCTGTAGTAACGCCGCAGAACACTGAGAGCTGTTGTCACCTTGTCCTGCTTGTGCATGAAAAAACCGAGCCTGAGAAACTGCAGGGCATGCTCCTGGCTGCGGTAGTAATCGTTCTCCATCTGTTTGGTCACAATGGAACAGTACTCGCTAAATCTGCCTTCACGCTGACATTGGCGGATCAGAGGGAACTGGATTTCCCGCTGGCAGCGGAAAAAGTCCCGTTGTTCAACGGTCAGCCCCAACCGTCTGGTCCTGGCAAAAAACTCCACCAGTTCCTTGGCATTGATGGCCCGTGACGGGGTGAACCTGATCCGTAGGTGCGAAAGCATGGCAACCAGCGGGCTACGTGCAATTGGCGCAGCAAAAAAGGCCAGCAGTTGCAGGGTCTGGCGTTCCGGCAGCTGAAGAGAATGGTAGGCGGCGAGTAGTTCTTCAGTGGTGGTTTTGGACATGGGGAAAACTCCAGAAAAAACCGGCGGAGAATAATCCCCGCCGGTGGTTTAAAAATATACCTCTTGTTTGCTATCAGGCACCTGTCTCTGCATCGCCCTCCAGGTGCAGCTCCTTAATAGCCATCTCCCGCAGTTTGAACTTCTGGATCTTGCCTGATGCGGTCATCGGGTAGCCTTCCACAAACTTGACATACTTGGGTACCTTGTAGTTGGCAATCTTGCCCCGGCAGAACTCCCTGACCTCTTCCTCGGTCATCTCCATCCCTTTTTTCAGGATGACGGCAGCCATGACCTGCTCGCCGTACTTTTTGTCCGGTACGCCGTAGATCTGGACATCGGAGATCTTGGGGTGGGTGTAGAGAAACTCTTCAATCTCTTTGGGGTAGATGTTCTCGCCGCCGCGGATGATCATCTGCTTGATCCGGCCGGTGATCTTGCAGTAGCCGTTCTCATCCATAATGGCCAGATCGCCGGTGTGCAGCCAGTTATCGGCATCAATCACCTTGGCGGTCTCCTCCGGCATCTTGTAGTAGCCCTTCATGACCATGTAGCCCCGGGCGCAGAGCTCGCCCTGCTTGCCCGGCGGCAGGGTGGCGCCGGTTTCGATGTCGATGATCTTGACTTCGGCACCGGGCAGGGCGCGGCCAACGGTGGCAACCCGCAGCTCTATGGCGTCGTCGGTGCGGCTCTGGGTAATGCCGGGGGATGACTCGGTCTGGCCGTAGACGCTGGTGATCTCCGTCATATACATATCCTTAACCACCCGTTTCATCACCTCAATCGGGCAGACTGAGCCGGCCATAATGCCGGTGCGCAGGCTGGAGAGGTCAAACTTCTTGAACTCAGGGTGTTCCAGTTCGGCAATGAACATGGTGGGGACACCATGTACTGCGGTGCATTTCTCGGCCTCAACCGTCTGCAGTACCTTGAGCGGATCAAAGATCTCCACCGGCACCATGGTAGTGCCATGGGTGACTGCCGCCATTACCGCCAACACCGAACCGAAACAGTGGAAAAACGGCACCGGGATGCAGAGACGATCCTGGTCGGTGAACTTCATACATTCGCCGATCTGGAAGCCGTTATTGGTCAGGTTGTAGTGGGTCAGCATCACCCCTTTGGGGAAGCCGGTGGTGCCGGAGGTGTACTGCATGTTGATGGTGTCGTGGATGTCGATGGTGGCCTCAACCGCTGCCAGTTCTTCGTCGGATACCTCCTTGCCCAGCTCAATGATGGAGTTGAAATTGAGCATGCCGGCCGGGGTCTCATCGCCGATAAAGATCACGTTCTTCAGGAACGGCAGCTTGGCATGGTTCAGCTTGCCCGGTTCAGAATCATGGATGGAGGGCACCACATCAGCCAGAGTCTTGACGTAGTCGGTATCCTTGAATGACTTGACCATGAACAGGGTGGTGGAGTCGGACTGGTTCAGGACATACTCAAGTTCCGATGACTTGTAGGCGGTGTTAACGGTGACCAGTACGGCACCGATCTTGGGGGTGGCAAACTGCAGGATCACCCATTCCGGCACGTTGTAGGCCCAGATGGAGACATGATCCCCTTTTTTGATGCCCAGGCGCAACAGCCCCTTGGCCACCTGGCGGCAAAGATCGTTAAACTGCTGGTAGGAATAACGCAGCCCACGCTCCGGATAGACCAGGGCATCGTTATCCGGGAAACGTTGGGCAATCTCATCCAGCATGGCGCCAATCGGTTTGTTTATGGCTTGAGACATGGTACTACCCCTTAAGATGTTTTTTTGTGTGGTTGAATACGATTTTGTTTAAAGTAGATAAATTTATTTGTAACTCATTGAATTTCTAGGATTTGCTCAATAGCATGGCAGGGGGCGAAGGTCAAGCCCAAGCTGGTAACTACATGAGATAGTTGCTTGAAGTTTTGAAATTGTGTGGTACCTGTTCTCTAGCTGTTTATATCAACTATTTCAGATTATTGAGGTTTGCTTATGGTGCACCTGCCCTTTCGACCTGTTGCTCCCCATGTCTGGCTCATCTGGGGTGTCCTTTTTTCTCAGCTTGCCTTTGGAGCTGGCTGCTCAAAAAAAGAACCGCCCAAGGCCCAACTGCCGGTGACCGAGGTGGTCGCCGTGACGGTTCAGCCACAAACAGTGCCGGCTGTGTTTCCGTTTGTGGCCCAGATTCAAAGTTCCCATCAGGTGGATGTGATGGCCAGGGTGAACGGTTTCCTTGAAAAGATCAGTTATCAGGAAGGTGAGCCGGTCAAGCAGGGACAGGTGCTGTTTGTGCTTGATAAGAAACCGTTTGTGGCAGCGGTACATGCGGCCAGGGCAGCGGTTGATATCCGTAAATCCCAGCTGTTTACCGCCAAGGCAACGCTTGACCGGATCAAGCCGCTGGCTGATCAGAATGCTGCCAGCAAGAGTGATCTGGATACTGCCATCGGCAACTACAAGACAGCCGAGGCCGGTCTGCAGCAGGATCAGGCCAACCTGGACAAGGCGCTGCTGGATTTAAGCTATACCAGTATCACCTCGCCGGTGGGTGGTGTGGCCGGGCAGGCGTTGATGCGGGAAGGAAGTTACATCGCAGCCGGCAGCAGCTCTGCCAAGTTAACCTACGTTGCCAAGCTGGACCCGGCCTGGGTTGATTTCAGTGTCTCCCAGAATGAACAGGCCACTATGCGGCAGGCGGTGGAAAAGGGAGAGATCGTGCGGCCCAAAGATAACCGCTTTACCGTTGATATCGAACTATCCGATGGCAGGCGCTATCCCCAGGCAGGGGTAGTCAATTTTGCTGATCCCTCCTTTAATAAAGACACCGGTACCTACCTGGTACGGGCCGAGATCCCCAACCCCAAAGCGGTGTTGCGTCCCGGCATGTTTGTCAAGGCCTACCTGAAAGGGGCAACCCGTCCCAATGCGCTGACGGTTCCCCAGCGGGCAGTGCAACAGACCAGCAATGGCCATGTAGTCTTTGTGGCCAATGACAAGGGGCTGGCAGAGGCCAGGCCGGTGACCGTGGGGGAGTGGCTTGAGCATGACTGGATTATCAGGCAGGGGCTGAAGGCTGGCGATAAGGTGATTGTGGATGGCTTTATGAAACTGGCTCCCGGCGCTCCGGTCAAGCTGGTGACCCCTGAAGAGATGAAGAAGTCAGCTCAGCCGGCAGCAGCCAAGTAAGGGGGGATCATGGGAAGCTTTTTTATTGATCGCCCGGTCTTTGCTGCGGTGATTGCCATCATCATTACCCTGGGGGGGCTGGTTGCCCTTAAGGTAACCCCGATTGCCCAGTACCCCAATATTGCCCCCCCCACGGTGCAGGTCTCGGCCTTCTATCCCGGTGCCACTGCCGAGGTAATTGCCAACACCGTTGCTGCGCCGATTGAACAGCAGGTGAACGGCGTAGATGGTATGAGCTATATGTCCTCCACCAGCGCCTCATCCGGCAACATGACCCTGACGGTCACCTTTGAACCGGGCACCGACCCGGACATGGCCCAGGTGAACGTCCAGAACCGGGTCAGTCAGGCCTCTTCCCTGCTGCCGGACGTGGTCAGCCAGCAGGGGGTGTCAGTCCAGAAACGCTCCCAATCCTTTATGATGGTGATCAGCGTCTATTCCCCTGATGACCGCTATGATCCGGTCTACCTGGGCAACTATGCCAACCTGTATATCCTGGATGCCATCAAGCGGATTCCCGGCGCCAACCTTTCTTCCATGTTTCCCTTGCCTGATGTGGCGATGCGGATCTGGCTCAAGCCTGATCGTTTGGCCCAACTGGGGTTGACAGCCCAGGATGTTGCCACCGCTATCCAACGCCAGAACAAGGCCTTTGGTGTCGGTTCCATCGGCCAATCCCCCTCACCCAAGGGGACCCAGCAGACCTTTGTGGTCACCACCAAGGGGATGCTGTCTGATCCTGCCGAGTTCGAGAATATTATCATCCGTGCAGCTTCAGAAGGCTCTGCGCTGGTGCGGCTGAAAGATGTCGCCCGTGCTGAACTGGGGGGCAAGGATTATTCGGTCACCACCAAGGTCAATGGCAGGAAGTCAGTGGCCATTGTGGTTTATCAGCAGCCGGGAGCCAATGCCATTGAGACCTCCAAACAGATCAATAACCTGCTGGCTGGTCTGAAAAAGAGCTTCCCCCAGGGGATGGAGTACAAGGTGGTGCTGGATACCAGCGAGTTTACCGCTGCCTCCATTGAGAAGGTGGTACACACCTTCTTTGAGGCGGTGGTGCTGGTGGTGCTGGTGGTGTTTCTGTTCCTGCAGAGTTTCCGTGCCACCTTTATCCCGATCCTGGCGGTGCCGATCGCCATTATCGGCACCTACATGGGGATTCTGGCCCTGGGTTTCTCCACCAACATGCTGACCCTGTTCGGCATGATCCTGGCCATCGGTCTGGTGGTGGATGATGCGATTATTGTGGTGGAAAACGTGGAACACAATATGGCCACCCATGGCATGACCCCGATGGAGGCTGCCAAGAAGGCGATGTCAGAACTGACCGGCGCCCTGATCGCCATTGTACTGGTGCTGGGTTCGGTCTTTCTGCCGGTGGCCTTTCTGGGGGGAATGACCGGTACGCTCTACAAGCAGTTTGCGGTTACCATCGCCATCTCTATGGTGCTGTCCGGGGTGGTGGCGTTAACCCTTTCACCAGCCCTGGCGGCCCGGATTCTGAAGCCGGGCCATGGCGAGAAGAAGGGCTTCTTCAAGTGGTTTGAGGATCGTTTTAATCGTCTGACTGAACTGTACACCAGCGGGGTGCGCTGGCTGATCAATCATCGCAGTATCGGCCTGGGGCTGTTCTGCGGTGTGCTGGCGTTGGTGCTGCTGTTGTTCAAGGTTGTTCCGGGCAGTTTTGTGCCGGAAGAGGATCAGGGCTATCTGTTTGTCGGCACCATCATGCCCGATGCTGCCAGTCTTGAACGGACCACGGCGGTTAGTGATCGTGCAGTACAGGTTGCCCAGACCAATAAGGCCATGGGGGACATCACCCAGATTAACGGCTACAGCCTGATTGACGGCAGCGTCAAGGATAACGCCGGTCTGCTGTTTGCTGCGCTTAAGCCGTATGGTGAGCGGGAAGGGAAGGGGAGTGACGCCGCAAGCGTACAAAAGGATCTTGGTCGCAAGCTGCATGGTATCAAGGAAGGGGTGGTCTTTCCGATCAATCCCCCCTCCATTCCCGGCCTGGGCAGTACCGGCGGTTTTGAGTTTTATATTCAGAGCAAGGGGGGTGGGTCTCCCCAGGAGCTGGAGAAAGTCACCAAGCAGTTTGTTGCCGAGACTCGTAAGCGTAAAGAGCTGTCCGGTGTCTCCAGTACCTTCTCGGCCAGCCAGCAGCAGCTCTATCTGGATGTTAACCGTGCCCAGGCAGAACTGCTGGGGGTGCCGGTCTCTACGGTTTTTGAAACCCTGCAGTCCTACTTCGGTTCTGCCTACGTGGGCCAGTTTCTGCAGTATGGCCGGATCTGGCAGGTTATCCAGCAGTCTGAACCTGACTACCGCGACAAACCTAATGACCTGACCCAGATCTATGTCCGTTCAGGCGGTGGCAATATGATCCCGCTTTCCGCCATGGCAACCATCCGCTATGTGGCCGGTCCCAGCCTGCTGCCCCGCTTTAACGGCTTCCCGGCCTCCAAGCTGAACGGTAGCCAGGCTCCCGGCTACAGCTCTGGTCAGGCCATTAGCGCCATGGAGGATCTGGCCAGGAAGGTGCTGCCGGAAGGCTATAGCTATTCCTGGTCCGGTCAGGCCTTTGAAGAGAAAAAAGCCGGTAATACCTCCACCATGGCCTTTGCCTTTGGTCTGATCATGGTCTTCCTGATTCTGGCTGCCCAGTATGAGAAATGGTCCCTGCCGGTGGGGGTGGTGCTGTCGGTCCCCTTTGCCCTCTGCGGTGCCTTGCTGTTCACCTGGGTGCGTGGCCTGGAAAACGATGTCTATTTTCAGGTCGGCCTGGTAACCCTGGTGGGACTGTCTGCCAAAAACGCCATCCTGATTATTGAATTTGCGGCTGATAACCTGAAAAAGGGGATGGAGCCGGCAGAAGCGGCCATTGAGGCAGCCCGTCTGCGACTGCGCCCGATTGTGATGACCTCCCTGGCCTTTATTCTGGGCTGCGTGCCGATGGCAACCGCATCAGGTGCCGGTGCCAACAGCCTGCGGGCGATCGGTACCGGGGTGATCGGTGGTATGCTGGCCTCCACCCTGGTGGCCTCCTTCTTTGTGCCGCTCTTCTTTGTACTGCTGGAATCGGCCAGCGGCATTTTTAGCCGTAAAAAGGGTGTCAAGGCCCTGCAGGAAGGGGGCGACGACCATGGGTAATTTTCTGCTTGTCATAGTGTTGCTGTTGCTATCCGGTTGCAGTGTGGGACCTGATTATGTCCGCCCTGATCTGAAGGCGCCTGATCAATGGAATGTGGAGTACAAGGCAGCTGCAGACCTGGCCAATACCCCGTGGTGGAAGCTGTTTGGCGACAAGGTGCTGGATGATCTGATTGAGACCGCTGTGCGGGGGAACCTTGACCTGAAGAGTGCCACAGCCAAGGTGGACCAGTATCTGGGGGTGCTGGATACCACCCGTTCCCAGTACTTTCCGCAGATATCAGCGGGCTTTAATCCGGGGGCTACCCACGGCGGAGGTACCACCACCCAGAGTTATCAGGCCACGGTGAATGCCACCTGGGAACTTGACCTGTGGGGCAAAATCAGGCGCTCCAGTGAGGCGGCCCAGGCCCAGATTGTGGGCAGTGAGGCCGGTCGCTGTGCCGTGATTATGACCGTAGTCTCCAACGTGGCCAGCGGCTACATCACCCTGCGGGGGATGGATCGCCAGCTGGAAATAGCCCGTGACACGGAGAAGGCCTATGCCGAGAGCCTGAAGCTGTTTCAGCTGCGTTTTAAGCATGGCACCATTTCCGGGCTTGAGCTTGCCCAGGCTGAATCCAACTATGAGGCTGCCCGTCAGGCCATACCAAGCTATGAGTCGCTGGTGCGCCAGCAAGAAAACCTGATCTCGCTGCTGCTGGGCCGGGCACCGGGGCCGATTCCACGGGGCAAGACCATTGATGAGCTGATCCCCCCCGGTATTCCGGCCGGCCTGCCGTCACTGCTGCTGGAACGGAGGCCTGATATTATCCAGGCTGAACAGAATCTGATTGCTGCCAATGCCGAGATCGGCGTTGCCAAGGCTGCCTACTTCCCTAAAATTTCCCTGACCGGTGCCCTGGGGGTATCCAGTGGCGACATCAGCAAGCTGTTTGTACCAGGTGCCGGTATCTGGTCTGCAGGGGCGCAGCTGGCCCAGCCGCTCTTCAATTTCGGCCAGACCGCCGGACAGGTTAAACAGGCCGAGGCCCAGCAACAGCAGGCCTTGTACCAGTATCAGCAGACGATTCTGACCGCCTTCAGAGAGGTTGAAGATGCCCTGATCAAGACCACCAAGGGCAGGGAACAGCTGGAAGCGCAGAAACGTCAGGTCGATTCACTTTCAGAGTATGATCGTCTGGCCCGCTTGCAGTTTGAGGCAGGTACCTCAAACTATCTGCAGGTGCTGGACGCTGATCGCTCACTGTTCACCGGCAAGCTGGACAAGACCAAGACCCACTATGACCTGCTGGTGTCGCTGATCTCCGTCTATAAGGCCATGGGCGGCGGCTGGGTGGCTGAGGCGGATAAACTGCAGGAGCCGCAGAAGAAGTGAACCTGAACGGTATGTGGCCACAAGAACACAGAGAGCTACTTAGAAAACCGGTTTTAAACGTCTCAACCCCAAGGGATTTGCTGTGCAGTTTTATTGGTTTGTTTTTTTCTCTGAGACCTCTGTGAGCTCTGTGGCAAGAGCTTTTTAAGGATGTTCAGATCCGTAGCAGGTCCAGCTGAAAGGTGTCTTTAAGTATCTGCAGCATCAGATTGACCGACCGTAATGCCGTGCGAAGCTGGTCCTGCTCCCGGTTACTGAGCAGGGTAGGGTCGCAATAGTTGTCCGGAGTCTTACCTGCTGCAATGGCATCAAGCTGCACCATCAGCCGCAGCCGTACCAGCAGGCTGAACGCCTCTTCAATGCTGTTCAGATCATCTTCAGAGATCTGGCTGTCCTGCCGTAACCAGCCCAGTTTATCCCAGGTTGTGCCTCCCATGCTGTGGTGCAGTAAGGCCAAAAGAGTCACTCCCTGGGTCAGGGCGAAAATCCCTCCTTTTTTCAGGTCTAAAGTGCCCTTGTGTTCCCCTTTTTGTTCAAGCTTGAACCTTCCGAACAGGCCCATTGGCGGGCTGAACTGTACGATATTATGGGCCATGTAGGAAAAGAACAGGGCGTGGTTGTGGCTGGTGGCGATGATATGTTCCCGCAGTCTTTTTTCCAGTGACAGGTTGCCGTGAATAACCCGCAGATCCTGAAACATACCGAACTTGACCATGTTCTTCAGCGTCGGGGTGTTGATCCAGCGGGCTACGATTCTCTGCCAGGTGGAGATGCTGTGGCACCATTGGCGGTTGCTGGCCATGATGCCGCCCGGACAGCGGGGAACGCCGATAAATTCCAGGCGATCAACTACTCGGCCTGCAAACTGTTTGATCTGCTTCAGTTCCTCTGCTGATGCAGCATCACTGTAGACAATGGCATTGTCCTGATCAGTCCGCAGGGTCTGTTCTTCGCGCCCCTCACTGCCCATAACCAGAAAAGCTGCTGATCGTGGCAGCCGGACACCTTCAAGACGCTCCAGCAGCGTGATTACCTGCAGGGTCATCAGGTCGTTAAAGTGGGATACCAGGGAAATCAGGCTCTGGGTATCAGCGCCAGCCTTGACCACAAACCGCAGCAGTTCAACTATTCGTGTACTGAGCCCCTGAAGCTGTTCGAAGCTTTCCGCAGACTCTATTTCCTGAGACAGATACAGGGGACAGCGACTTTGAATCCTGAGCAGATCACTGTTGGTGATGACACCAGCCAGGCTGCCATCGTCATTGACCACCACCAGGCGGTGAATGTTATAGCGGGCCATTTTGAAAATAGCCTTAAAGAGATAGTCGTGCCGCCTGATGGTAACCAGGTTGGTTTGCATCAGGTCCTGTACGGTTCGTGTTGCCAGTGCGTGATAGTCGGTGGCAACGCAATTACGCAGATCCCGCAGTGACACAATTCCCACCGGCTTTTCGTCTTCAACCACCACAATGCCCGATATGTTGTGCTGCTGCATCAGGCTGGCCATTTCGATCAAGCCGGTCTGTGGCGGGCAGGTGATCGGCATACGGGTACAGAGCAGATCCACCTCGATAAAATAGAAGGTGTCCTGATTGATCAGATTGTCAGCCATAAGGCCTCCTGCTGCATAAACGCCGGTTTGTAGTGTTATGCTGAGCTCTGTTGTTATCATTAAAACCAGAGTGTAACGGCTATTTACCACAAAATTTAAACAGTATTATATTTTTTTTGAAAACGGTTTCGTAAAATAGGCGTTAAGTCGCTTTTTGGCGCGCCATTTGATTTTGTAACTAACTGATATTAAAAGTATAAAATACGTTTTATTTTTTTCAAAAAAATACTGTTGACAATTATAGAACATAATATTAAATGACTACAAAACTGTGCTGTCCGTTAAAGTTAAAACAAAATTTTATTTAAACGATTTGGAGATGGCATGGACAGGGACAAGGGATCATACTCAGTACAAGTGGTGGTTAAGGCAATAGACCTGCTTGAAGCCCTTGCCTCTGATGATCGGGCCGCAACCGTTCCGCAGCTGGCCAAGGTTTTGAAGATGCATCGTAAAAAGGTGATGACCCTGTTGGATACCCTGGAGGATAAGGGCTTGGTGGTACGGGATGAGCAGTTGGGAACCTACAGCCTGGGGCTGCAGTCCTACAGCATGGCCCAGCGGATCCTGAAAAATGCCAACCTGATCAGAATCGTGCATCCGGTGATGGAGTCACTGGCCCGCAAGCATGAAGCAGCAGTCGGATTTACTGTGCTTGATCGTGATGAAGTCTTCTTTCTTGATGTGGTTGATTCTTTTCAGCAGGTTAAGTCTGCTGAGATGGTTGGTCGGCGTTTCCCGTTTTTTACCAATGCAGCCGGCAAGGTAATCAAGTCGCTCAGTTCCCTTGATCTGTTGGAGCGGATTAACGGAAAACGCAGGAAGAACCCGGCAGTACCCAACCCGGAGCTGTTGCAGCAGGAACTTGATGAAATTCGTAAAAGAGGCGTTGCCATTGATGTTGGTGGATTTGGTGAAGGTGTCTGCGCCGTTGCAGTAGCTATTCGAGATTACGGCGGCAAGGTGGTTGGTGCCTTGACCATGCTGGTGCCTGCCATCCGGATGGTACATGAACGACTTGAGCAGGAGGTCGTTCCTTCAATGCTGGAGGGGGCCGAACTGCTTTCCATGAAATTCGGGTATGTCAAGATGCCCGCCTGATGGTGCAATAACAAACTGGATTCGAAAGGGGGAATGCTGAAAACGGTGGTTTGGTAAGTGGTCTGTTTATCTAAGATCTTTTAGAGAAAGGAGTAACAATTCATGGCGGAACAAACGTACAATTGGTCAGCGATAGCTAAAAATCCCAAGTTTATCGAACTGCACCACAAGAAAACAGCCTTCCTTTTCGGTTGGTGGATTTTTTCATCCATCTACTACTTCCTGCTTCCCATCGGAGCAGCCTATGCACCGGGTCTGTTCAAGATCCAGATCCTGGGCAGGATCAATTTTGGTTACCTGTTTGCTTTATCGCAGTTTTTTGTGTCCTGGGGCCTGGCAATGTACTATGCCCATGTTGCCAATAAAGACTTTGACCGTTTGACCAAGGAATTGGTCAACGAACTACATTAGGAGGTGAATCCATGAAGAGACTGTTAGTTGCTATTGGTTGCGTACTCTCCCTGAGCTTCGCCGCCTACGCTGATGAGCCTGCCAAGGCTCCGGCCGCCCCTGAAGCCAAGTCTGCTGTTGCCGCTCCGGCTGCAACCTCTGCTGCTGCTCCGGCAGCTACTGTTGCGCCCGCTGCTGATGCAGCCAAGGTTGCTGCACCGGTAGCCAAGGCACCCGCAGCCCCCGATAAAGGCAAATTGAAGGCCAACCCTGTTGTTACCATTCCAATCTTCCTGGCTATTATCGGCGTCACCATGGGTGTTGTTGTCTGGTCAGCCAAGCAGACCAAGTCAGCTGCTGACTTCTATACTGCCGGTGGTGGTATCACCGGTACCCAGAACGGTTGGGCCATTGCCGGTGACTATATGTCGGCAGCCTCGTTCCTGGGTATTTCCGGCATGATCTCCCTCTACGGGTATGACGGCTTCATGTACTCGGTTGGCTGGCTGGTTGCGTACATCACCGTGCTGCTGATCGTTGCTGAGCCTTGCCGTAACGCTGGTAAGTACACCCTGGGGGATATCCTCTCTTTCCGTACGTCACCCAAGCCGGTTCGCGCCGTTGCTGCCATCTCCACCGTGTCTGTTTCCACCTTCTATCTGACCGCTCAGATGGTTGGTGCCGGTAAACTGATGCAGCTGCTGATTGGCGTACCGTACAAGACCGCTATCATCGGCGTTGGTATCCTGATGGTTGGCTACGTTGTGTTCGGTGGTATGACCGCCACCAC
>CAZNWF010000039.1:0-23014 GCA_964576485.1 uncultured Geobacter sp.
TGTATTTCAAAATAATATCAGTAGGTTAAGCTAAATTGATTTTTGCGAGGGCATCTTAAATGATCTTGCGATACTGAATAACATTGACTACTTATTATTGGCTAACAAAACCCTGCTTAACAAAAATGCCATCCCGGTCGGCTATGCCTGGGTGGGAAAACGCCTTGATTGGAACCAGTTTCCTGACAAAGTCGTTATCGCGCAGTCTCTTGAGCAGATCCCTCCTTTACTACAGCACCTGTTATCACAAAAAGATTCAGACCTGTTTCAGGACAAGGACTGGCAAACAGCGGCCCTTGGCAGCAAACATTTCGCGTTCAGAACCTTTTCTTTCAAAGAAAGCAATGGCCGTGAAATCGGCAACTTTATTCTGCTCTATGACATCACGCTTCAGACCAGTAAATTTCAACGTTTTATTGCTCTGACTGTTCTTATCAGCGGCGTTCTGTGCCTCATTCTGTTTATCTTTACCTGGCGGATACTTGGTCAGGTTGATCAGACTATAGAAACAGCGCAGCAAAAACTATCTGATGAAGTCATAAAAGTATCTGAAGCAAACGATCTGCTGGAGTCTGAAATTGCCGAGCGTCAAAAAGCTGAAGAAGCCTTGATGCATCTGAATGCCAATCTTGAAGAGCGTGTTGCCCAGCGGACGAGCCATCTTGAAACCGCAACCACAGAGCTTGAACAACGGCAAAATGATCTGGAGCGGGCGCATTCTGAACTGCAAATCCGGCAAGCGACCATACTGCATCAGGATAAAATGGCAAGTATCGGCCTGCTGGCTGCAGGGGTTGCCCATGATATCAACAATCCGATCGGGTTTGTAACCAACAATCTGGAAGAACTGCAAATCTATCTGTCCCGGCTACAAACCTACATTGTACTCCAACAGACTGAACTTCATACTGCTGCAACGCCAGAATCACTAAAAAAACTCCATAAAAAGTGGAACGAACTTGGAATTGACTACATTTTTGAAGATTTTGGCACGTTGATTGCGGAATCTTTGGAGGGTGCCGGCAGGGTCAGCGATATTGTCAAAAACCTGCGCAGCTTCTCCCGTGTTGATGATCAGGAATACAAACAGGCTAATATCAATGAGTGTCTGGAAAGCGCCATCAGAATTACGCATCATGAACTACGGCACAAGGCATTGGTACATCGGAACTTTGGTGCTATCCCCCCCTTGTTTTGCCAGGCACAGCAGTTAAATCAGGTTTTTATGAATCTGCTGATTAATGCAGCCCATGCAATAGACAAACGGGGAGAGGTTGCGGTCAGCACCTGGGCCGATGAAAAAACAATCTCAATACGAATCAGCGACACCGGCTGTGGTATCCCTGAAGAGCTACAGCAGCGGATATTTGAACCATTTTTCACCACAAAAGAAATTAACAAAGGAACCGGTCTGGGACTAAGTATCGTTGCTGACATCATCCGGCAACACCAGGGCACGATCAGTGTACAGAGCCATCCAGGTCAGGGAACAACCTTTACAATCACGCTGCCTATCAAGGCCGAGGTGAAAGATGCCTGACACACTCCATCTACTTTGCGTTGATGATGAAGAACATATCCTGAAAACCCTTGAACGGTTCTGCCACAACGAAGGCATCGCCATGCTGGTGGCCTCATCAGCAGCCGAAGCGCTGAACATACTTGAACACAAGCAGGTTAACATCATTATTTCAGACTACCAGATGCCGGAAACAGACGGCTTGGCATTTCTGGATCAGGTCAGTTGCCGCTGGCCCCGAATAGTCAGAATCATACTCTCAGGCTTCATCGAAACAGCAGCAGTTACCCAGGCGCTGCAACAGGGTAGAATATTCGGTTTTTTACCAAAACCCTGGCAACGCAGTGAGTTAAAAAGTATGATTCAGGCAGCTTCCGGCCACTATCAAACCACTGCCTGTTCAAAAGGAACGCCATGATGAGCGCAATCACCCGCATTCTTTTTGTTGATGATGAATCAAACTATTGCCGCATCTTCCGCACACGGATAGGCGCTGATCCACAACTCCAGATTGAAACTGCCACCAGTGGCGATGAAGCACTTGCACGCCTGGAGAGCTTCCCTGCTGATATTGTCTTTGCCGACATGAACATGCCGTTTATGGACGGCGTTGAGCTGCTAGCCGAGATTAAAGTTAGGTATCCCCATATTTTTGTGATTATGCTGACCGGTGACGACGCACCTTCGCAGGTAGTAAAGGCAATGAAAGCAGGCGCATACGACTACCTGCTAAAACCAATGGACATTGAGATGGTTAAGCGCTCCATCCAGACCATCCTTGATCACAAGGCTGCCGTTCAGTCTGGCAGATCTGAGCGATGCAGCCAGGGAGAAAACTTTTGCTTTGAAAACATCATCGGCCAGGACCGCAAGATGTTTGAAATTTACGAACAGATTAACCAGGTGGCGCAGAGCATGGCTACGGTTCTGATCACCGGGGAAAGCGGTACCGGCAAGGAATTGATAGCAGCAGCAATCCATGCCAAAAGCCCTCGCAAGCACAAGCCGTTTATTCAGATCAACTGCGCTGCTTTAGCTGAAGGCCTGATCAGCAGCGAGCTTTTTGGCCATGAAAAGGGTGCCTTCACTGGCGCCATAACCCGTAAAAAAGGCTTCTTTGAACAGGCCTCTGGCGGCACGTTGTTTCTGGATGAAATTGGCGATATCTCCCCCACGACCCAGGTTTCTCTCCTGCGTATTCTTGAACTGGGAACCTTTCAGCGGGTCGGAGGATCTGAAACCATTAAAGCCGACGTACGTCTCATCTGCGCAACCAATCGGGATCTGGTAACGGCAACCAGAGAAAAACTGTTTCGCGAAGACCTGTATTACCGCCTGAATGTCGTCTCACTGCAAGCGCCTCCGCTACGAGACCGCAAATCTGATATCCCCTTGCTTGCCAACTACTTTCTGGAACGTTTCAGCACCATTAACAACAAACAGATTGAAGGCATCACTCGGGATGCAATGGAGCTGCTCTGCGCCTATGACTGGCCCGGCAACTGTCGTGAACTTGCCAATATTATTGAACATGCTGTTGTCTTCTGCCGTGCAAAGAACCTGACCAGAGAGTTTCTGCCAGCCCAGCTAAAAACAACTGAATCACATCTTATGAGAGAAAGCTATGTTACCCCCCCTACCCTTGCTGAAGCCGAGCGCGCACTCATCAAAAAGGTACTTGAAAAGTCAAACTGGAATCTGAAAATGGCTGCCGAAACCCTGGATATTGCCCGCGGTACTCTGTACGGAAAAATAGAAAAATATCACCTCACCAAACCAGCCTGAAGCCTTCCCATCCCTATGCCGTAAACTGAACAATTGCACACAAACAAAGTAAACACGTTGTAATAGCTAGATAATACAACAACACAGCCAACTACAGTCGGCTTTTGAACACTCGCAGTTTCTCCGGCAGCCAGACAAATTACCAATAAAAACAGTTACTAACATATACCCCCTTCAACTTGTGTCGAATATTGAACAGATTAAAATTACCTTCCTCTTTGACTTAGCTCTACTGACTGCACAAAACCAGCCATACACAATTCAAAATGCGTAAATCAAGCAAGTTACAACAACAGGCATAGTTGTTGCTCCATTTCATTAAATAATAAACACAACCACCCAAACAAACTAATTAATATTATCTAACCAACAGGAGGTAAACCAGAAACTACCCCAGACAGATTCAGTCGTATTTGGAAGCAACCATTACGTATCGCAGAAACAGCACATTTTATGAGGAGGAAAACATGCTGAAACGAAACATGATCAGTACCGCAGGATGCCTGCTGCTGTTCGCAGCTTCGTTGTTTACCGGCTGTTCCGGCGGCGGCGGTGGCGGTTCCACCCCTGCACCGAGCCAACCGGTTGTAGATGCCGCGACCATGAGCAATGAAACTCTGTCAGCCATATCACTGCAGGCAAGTGATATCAAAGTCACCATCAACAGCCCGCCGGTTGTCACCTTCAAGCTGCTGACCGCTGCTGGCAACCCGATCAAAGGTTTAGGCATCAAATCTCCAGCCACGTCTACCACCCCAAATCCAACCACGCTTAACTATATGCGCTTCACCATTGCCAAGCTGGTTCCCGGCGCCAACAACGCACCTGATCAGTGGGTCAACTATCTGGTTACCGCAACCAGCCGGCCAACCACCGAAAACGTAGCAGCTGGTCTGGTTGACAATGGTGATGGATCTTATACTTACACCTTTGCCAAGGATATCACCGATCCGACCCAGACAGGCGGTGTTACCTATCAGCCGACTCTGACCCACCGTCTGGCCATTCAGATCTCCGGCAGCATCCCCGGCACGACTGTCACCCTGAAAACTCCGGCCAACATCATCTATGACTTTATCCCTGCCACCGGCAAGGCGGTCAGCGCCACCGACACCCAGCGTGAGATTACTCTGATTGCCAAGTGTAACGAGTGCCATGACAAGCTTGCCTTCCATGGTGGCGGCCGCGTTGACACCAGATATTGCGTGGTCTGCCACACCGACCAGCGCAAGATCGGCCGCACCAATGTTGCCTCAGTCAATGGTGTGTTTCCCAGTGCCGCCTACATTGCCGACGGCGAAGTGCAGGGCGACTTTGCCATTATGGTCCACAAGATTCACATGGGCAGCCGCCTGACCAAGACCGGCTATGACTATGCCGGCGTCAAGTACAATGATATCGGCTACTCCATGATCGATGGTCAGAACAACTGCCTCAAGTGCCATGTCAAGTCAGACGCAGCCCCCCAGGGTGACAACTGGAAGGCCAAGCCGAGCCGTGCAGCCTGCGGTTCCTGCCATGACAACATCAACTTTGCCACCGGCGCAAATTCCAAGGCCGGCGGTGCTGTCCACATCATTCAGACCACTGATGCCAACTGCTCCACCTGCCATACAGCAGCCAACATCACTGAGATGCATGCTTCTGAAAACAACACCCCGAACAAGACCATGCTGAAGGCCGGCCTGGTAAACTTCACCTACGAAATCAAGAACGTATCCGTCAGCTCCGATAACCAGCCGGTAGTTACCTTCCGTATCCTCAAGGACGGTGCTGCCATCTCCCTGCCGCTGACCGGCTTCACCGGCGGCCCCAGCTTCCTGGTCAGCTATGCCCTGCCCCAGGACGGCATTACACCGGTTGACTATAACAACCTGGGCAAATCACAGGCTCAACCGGCTTCAGTTACACTTGCCAACCTGATCAGCGGTGCCCAGGGTACCCTGACCGGCCCTGATGCCAGCGGATACTACACCGCCACCATCAACGGAGCTTCCAATGCTGCCCGCTTCCCGGCCAACGCCACCCTGCGTGCCGTTGCACTGCAAGGCTACTTTACCCAGGCTGCCGGCACCAACGGCATTGCCGCTGCAACCGCCCGTCATACCATCTCCGTGGTCAAGGGCGTCACCGGCGACACCGTACGCCGCACCGTGGTTGACAGCGCCAAGTGCGCCAAGTGTCATGAGTGGTTTGAAGGCCATGGCGGTAACCGTGTCTATGAAATGCAGGTCTGCGTCATGTGCCACAACCCCAACCTCTCCTCCAGCGGGCGCGGCGCAAACGTTGCCAACCTGAGCGCAACCGAGGCAGCCAAACTGGCAGCAGCCGGTTACAGCACCACCGATCCAAGCGGCTGGCCTGAGGCCTCCAACAACTTCAAGGATCTGATTCACGGCATCCATGCCGGTTCCAAGCGTGCCGCCGACGGCGCACCATACCGCTTTGTCCGTGACCGCAGCACCAGCGGTGTCTACTACTACGACTGGAGCAAGGTCACCTTCCCGGGCATCCTGAAGAACTGCGAGTCCTGCCACGTGGCAGGTACCTACAGCGGCACTCCTGCCAATACCCTGCGCAGCACGCAGAATACCAAGGATGCCGGCGGTCTCTTCACCAAGACCGTACCAAACACCACTGACGTGATGCTGCCAGGCTTTACCTCAGCCTGCATCACCTGCCACGCCAGCGCCAATGCAGGCGCCCACAGCGTCTCCATGGGCGGCACCACCCTGACCGGGCAACTTCGCTCTGCGGCAAATGCAGAGACCTGTGCAGCATGTCACAGCGCCGGCAAGACGGTAGACGCAGCAACGGTTCACCGGAGGTAGTTTCAACTCGTTCAGCACCTGACTGCAGGGGCATGGGAAACCATGCCCCTGTACGTGCATCATTCTCTTGCAAATATTTTTATACAAACATATCGGATGGTTGCCAATGCAAACCATCGTACCTGCCTGCTGCGCCGGCAGGAACCGCGAGACACTTCACACCCTGCAGAAAGGAGGTTAATTTGATGGTACGGATGCCTAAGCGATTGCTGTACCCACTGCTTGGAGCCGCCCTCCTGATGCCTGTCAGCACATCATGGGCTCTGGAACTCCATGGACGGACATCAACCCAGTACTTATGGTTCAACAACATTTTCAATGACAAGAAACAGGCGGAATTTGCTCAGTATCTTCAATTCTCACTGAGCGACATCGATCCGGACAAAAAACTCTCGTTGCACGGCTATGGACGGATTTCCCAGGATGTCATGAATGGTGAGGGCTTCGGAGAACGACTGTTTTATCTGTACGCCGATTACCGCGACCTGTTTAACAAGGTAGATATCAGGGCCGGACGTCAGTTCGTCAACTATGCCGCCGGCAGTGCCTTGATCGACGGCGGCATGGTCGATCTGAAAAACGTCGGACCGGTTGCCTTCTCAGTTATGGGGGGGCGCAACGTCTATTACGGCATTGACGGCGAACTTACCCATGCCGGCGATACCGTCTTTGGCGCGGCAGCCTACCTGACCGGCTATCCTGCCACCGATGCCGAGATCAGCTACTTTGTTAAACGCGACAATGACGGCATCGCCAGAGAACAGATCGGCGCCATGTTCCGCCACTATCTGTTCGGCGGGCTCAAGTTATACGGTAACACCCGTTTTGACATGGCCAGCGAGACCTTTGATGAAATCCTGGCTGGAGCAAAATACTTCGTCAACGAAAACCTGGTGCTGACCGGGGAATGGTTCCAAAGCTATCCAACCTTTGATTACACCTCGATTTACTCGGTATTTGCCGTGGACCGGTACCAGGAAGGTTCATTCCGGGCCGATTACACCATCAACCAAATGTTTGCCGTACGGGGCGCCTACAAATATCAGGATTTTGGCGAGAACACCGAAGGCCATGTCTTTGAGGCAGGCCTGAAGGTCAGACCGATTGAAACCCTGATGCTGGACTTCGGCTATGACCGTCGTCACGGCTATGCCGGCGACCTGGACGGTTTCACCTTTGATGCCCAGTATGACATGACCCCCAACCTGCAGCTGGCTGGCGGCGTGGCCTACGATGTCTACAAGAGAGACAGCATGACCGGCGACACCAACGCCCAGAGTTACTGGCTGGGTACTCGCTACAAGCTGAACAAGACCATGTCTGTTGACGCCCGGGTACAGGACAATATCAACGTTGGCCACTTCAGACACGATTGGTCAGGTCGGGTTGCTTTCAACTACGACTTCTAGGAAAGGGGGATTATTGTGAAAAAAGCTTTTTTCATCTGTGTACTACTCATCTACGGCCTGTTGATATTCAATCAACAGCAGTCCCGTGCAGATAAAATGTCGCACAAGGACTTTGCCAAGATGGAATTAAAAGATTGCAACTCCTGTCACAAAGAGCAGGGCATCCCCCTGACCCATGACAATGACTGGGCAGGCAGACACCACCAGAACACCGACTGGATGGGTGAACACCGTGCATTGGCCGGAAAGGCTGGCACCAACTGCATCGAGTGCCACACACAATCATTCTGTAACGACTGTCACACCGGTGGCGGCGTTGACGCAGCCTTACGTACGCCAAACTTCAAACGCAACTACATGCCTAAAAACCACCGCAGTGACTTTATCAGCATTCACCCGATCAAGGCCAAGGACAACCAGCAGAGCTGCATCCGCTGCCACAACCAGAAGTTCTGTTCCGACTGCCACGTCCGCTTCCCCAAGGGCTCACTGCGGATTAAATCGCATAACCCTGCCGGACCCAACAATCAGATCTATGCCGCTTCAAACTGGTCCCAGGAACACTCAACCGAGGCCCGCAGAAACCTGCAATCCTGCCAGACCTGCCATCCATCCGGCGATGTTTGCATCAAGTGCCACAGCAGCGGCAAGACGCGGCCCCATCCCCGCAACTGGAAGGCCGGTAACTTTAAAGACAGGACCAACGGCAAGGTGTGCGTTAAATGCCACCTGCCGGGAACCTATTAACGTCATTACATCATCAAGGAGGAACTACGTATGCAGATGCGAAAATTAGTCGTCATGCTGTTTTGTCTGCTGCCAATGTCGCTACTTATGTACGGCTGCGGCTCCACTTCCAAAGAAGGTTCTGCTGTCAGCGGACCCGTCAAGGTGGACGAGGCCTCATGCGCCCAGTGCCATGCACAGGCGGTTGACTCAATTGATCCCTCAAAAACTATTTACGCCAAGTATAACGAGTCACTGCACTTTACCAACAACTTCCATACCGTAGGTTGTCAGGACTGCCACGGCGGCGGTTCTCAGCACAACGGCGTCGGCCCGATCCAGTATGCCAACCCCGATGCAGCCGGCCAGTGCTTCAGCTGCCACAAAAACTATCTGGACAGCAAGCACTATGCCGTCTACCCAGCATCTTCCGTTTATAACGGCCCGGCCCATAACGCCCAGTACGTTAGCAGTAAGTACCAGAATTCCTGCAGCAGCTGCCACGATTCACATCAACCAAAGGCCAGCCAGGAGCATAAAGACTGGGCAGAGTCCGGTCACGGTGAAGTCAGCGCCAAAGGTTGGGCACACTATGACTTCAAATTCTATGGCACCGGCGAATGTACCCCCTGCCATACCTCAACCGGCTTTATCAATTTTGTCAGCAACGGCTTTACCATGCCCACCAGCACTTGGGCCACCGCCGGTGACGGCAGCCGCGAAGTGCTGACCTGTAAGGCCTGCCACACAGACTACAACTTCAAAAACCGGATCCGTAACGTTGCCGCAGTCAAGGCAACCTACACCTACAACGGCGCCAATGTGCAGTTCAACAGCATGGGTGCATCAAACCTCTGCATCACCTGCCATGCAGGCCGTGGCAACACCCAATCCGCCAAGAACAGCAAATTCCAGGGTCACCACGCCCCGGCTGCCGGCGTGCTGTTCAGCTCTTCCGCCCACACCGGTTACGAGTTCAGCGGCAAATCCTATGGCAATGCCACCGGTTTCATTCACAACATGATCGGCACCTCTGCCGCTCCCGGCACCGGTTCCAACGGCCCCTGCGTAACCTGTCACATGAGTGCCGCAGATAACGCAAACAGCCATAAGTTCTCGGCAGCCACCAAGAACACTGCCGGCGCCATTACGGCCCTGCCAACCCAGGCTGCCTGCCTCAAGTGCCACTCGGCTGCCTTTGTGACCCCTGCCAACCTGGAACTGCTGCGTCTGGGCTACAATGAGGCCGGTGAAGTCCTGAAGGCCTATGTTGCCAACACCATCACCAACTACCTGAATGTTGCCATTACCAGCGCCAACTACGCAACGGTTGCCGACAATGCCTATGGGGCATTCCAGAATGCACAGCTGTCGACAGAAGAAAAAGGTGCCTTTGCACATAACAGCGTCTATGCCAAGCGCCTGATCTTCGACTCGATCGACTGGATGGACAACGGTGCGTTCAACAACACCATCACTATCCCGGCCGGGTATCCGAACGCACGCGCCTGGTTCGGTGCCGACGCAGCCGGTGTTGTGGCAAGCCGTCCGTAGTTTTTTAACGTTCCCGGAGGCCCAGACCTCCGGGAACAGACCACGTCCTTCATGTATTGGTGTACCACCCAGGTACTGTTGCCGTCCCCTCCGGGGGGCGGCTTTTTTTCATCAATCCGCCTTCCGTGGCACAATACTCACTTAAACAGCCTTAGGCATTGTATTTACAGTCATTTTACAGTATAAAACCACCATGTACTGCACCTACTTCGGACTGAAAGAGCGCCCCTTTACCCTTACCCCGAACCCGGATTTCATCTTTCTGGGCAAGGCCCATCAGGAGGCATTTGCACACCTGCTGTACGGCATTGACCAGAAAGCCGGTTTTATCGCGTTAACCGGTGAAGTGGGAGCAGGCAAAACCACGGTCATCCGTACCCTGCTGACCCGTCTTACCCCTGAAAGCCACGCCACGGCCCTGATTCTGAATCCGATGCTCTCGTCACTCGGCCTCTTAAAGACGATCAACCGGGAATTTGGCATTTCTGATAGCGGGGATGAGCCTGCTGAGCTGGTGGAGACACTGAATCAGTTTCTGCTGCAACAGAAAGCAGCACACAAAACCGTGGTGCTGGTCATTGATGAGGCCCAGGATATGGAGCCGGTGGTACTGGAACAGGTCCGTCTACTGTCGAACCTTGAAACCGCCACGGAGAAGCTGATCCAGATCATCCTGGTCGGCCAGCCTGAACTGGAAACGCTGCTGTCCCGCCCCGAACTCCGCCAGCTGAATCAGCGGATCACCGTGCGCTATCATCTGACCCCTATGGATGCTGCAGATACACGCGATTACATCGCCCATCGTCTGAGGGTGGCCGGCGGCACCCCGGAGATGATACGCTTCAGCACCGGTGCGTTGCAGGCGATTCATCGCTTTGCCGGCGGGCTGCCCCGCCTGGTGAACGCGGTTGCCGACCGCTGCCTCCTGATCGGCTATACCGCAGAGAGCCGGCAGATTGAGACCGGTCAGGCCCGGCAGGCTATTTGCGAAGTAGCCCCTGGAGAGGGGCGGCGTACCCGGCGGCGCAGCCGGATTCTGGCTGCTTCCGCCATTGCCCTCCTGCTTGGTGCCGCAGTACTGGCCGGCATGCTCTACACCCGCCCGGTTGCCGTGCCAGACACACGCAAAACGACCGCACCGTTAGACCGGTTGGTACAACGAACTGACGCACACAGTAGTAGTCAAGAGTCGTACAAGACCATTCTGAAAGCCTGGAACATTACTCCCCCCACAGCCAGCCGCCCTGACAGCTCCCTTGAGTGGTCACTCAAGCAGGCCGGCCTTGACCTCTTTCGCTACACTGGAAATCTGGGAGGACTATCACGAATCGGGTATCCAGCCATTCTGGAACTTTCGCTTCCAGACAGCCAGAAACGGTATCTCGTATTTGGAGGCTTAAGTAATGAATTGGCCTTGGTTGCTACTGAATCCGGCAGTTTGGCGGGAATCTCGGCAACATCGCTCGAACAGGTCTGGACAGGCCGTGCAATTATCCCCTGGAAAAACCTGTTGGGGTTGTCAGTACCGGTGCCGTACACAACCAACAACAGCCAGCGCGCGTTGCTGGCGCGCCTGCTGGTCTCAGCCAAGGCCTGGCCGCAAAACCAGCCGGTCATCACCGAAGGGGCGGTTCGGGATGCGGTGAAGCAGTTCCAACGGTCACAAGGAGTTGAAGCAGCCGGGGTCGCTGGTGGGCAGACCTTGCTGCTCTTGTATCGCCAGGCGCCTGATTTCAAGGTCCCAGTACTGAAGAAAGCAGAGAAAACCGATCCATGAGCAATATTCTTGAGGCACTGCGCAAGGCACAGGACGAAAAGAGCAGAGCAACTGACCAGACAATATCAGGACGCGAAACCCTGATTGCGCATCGGACAACCCGCAGCGGTGCCGGTGCAAATAAGCGTGTCATCTGGCTGGGCTGTTCCGGTGCTGTTCTGCTTGCGGTAATAGGCTGGCTGCTCTATGGCCCGTCAAAACCGGCTTCTGAGCCCAAAGCGCCCCTGACCGCAGCAGCGCCTGTCAACATGCCTGTTGTACCTCCTCTACCGCCACAGCAGGTGCCGCCAGCACCACAAGCAGCAACTGCCCCGGCGGCAATTCCGTCACCAGCCCCCCCGACTCCGGCCATGCAGGCCCATACGACGCCACCCATGCTGCCCCAGGCTAATGATGATGAAGAGGAGGGGAGCTCACGACACCGAAAAAACCGACCCGCCTCAAACCGCACTGTCCCGGCTCCCGCAGCTGCTCCCAGCCAGGTGGCGCAGCCGCCCCGCAGCACGGAAACAGTGGTATCCGGCACTCCGGAAGGGATCAAGCTGACCGGTATAGCCTGGCAGGACAGCCGTAAAATGCGCAGGGCGGTGATCAATGATCTGTTAGTTGGTGAAGGGACTGTTGTTGCAGGGGCAAAGGTGCTTGAAATCAGACCGGGGCTGGTGCGGTTTGAAAAAAACGGATCACTGTTTGAGGCAACGCTACCGCGCTAGCAGGAATCCTGGCCGGTATAATAACCTGCTAACCAGCGCAGAACTCCCGCTGCCAGGCATCAAAGACGGCAACCTTGTCGTCACCGAATTTTGCCAGATTTTTTCTGATCTTTTCCACTGACTTCTCCTTTTCAAGCCGTTCCGGATTCTTTGAAAAAAAGAGATCAGCATAACAGATGATCCGTTCCGCCAGGGTTTCAGGAGTCATATCCCGCTGCGGTAGCGGCAGGTTCTGGCGGGTGATATCATTAATCGTCAGCCCCACCCCGGTATGACGTTCACAGATCAGGGCATGCAGGGGCAAGCCTTCTGCATCGAGCAGTTCTCTACCCAAGATGCCGTGGCGAATGTATGGTTCCACGCCGTGGCAGGCTATATCCGGTGCATTCACCTTACAGACACCGATATCATGCAGATAAGCGGCCTCTATGACCAGACGACGGGTTTCTGAGTCTGCATTGACGGCAGCACAGGCAGAGAGGGCCTTACCGGCCACCATTCTGCCATGGATCATCAGAATTTCAACGGTTTCAGGACAACAGTAACGGTTCAGCAGATCCTCAACAGCTAACATTGGTTACTACCCCTTTCCAAAGAAATCCCTCAGACGTTTCAGGTAATCAACCGGACTGCGTTCACCTGCGTCGGACTCAACCTGACGTTCCTGCTGCTGTTGGTTGCTGGCTGTGTGCCGTGACAATGCCTCACCCAACCGCTCCATCAGTTTATCATTACTATCCATCAGTTCAGCTATGGCGGTTTTAGAAAGTTCAGCCAGAATCACCTCGCTGAGAGCCCGTACCGTGGCCTTGCGAGGCTCACCAGTGAGAAGCGACATCTCACCAAACATCCTGCCCTGCCTCAGGCGGGCGACTTCGTTCCCGTCAACCTCAACCGACATCTCACCACGCAGCACAAAGAACAGTGAACTGCCTGCATCTCCCTGCCTGACCGCAGCTTCGCCCGGTGCAAAACTCTGCATTCGAGCACTGTCAACAAAACGGGCTACTTCATCAGCCGTCAGTACATCAAACAGATGGGATTGACGTACCCCTGCCAGAATTTCATCCCGCTGATTGGGAAATGACTCCTTGAGCGGCGTGGTAACCATCTGCCGATGGGGAAAGGGGAAGCTCCAACCAGAACGATGAACCGCATACCAGGCCTTGGTCTGGATCTCAGACAGAGCCAGATTACGCTGTGCCGGATCCGACAGCCAGAATTTAAGCAGATAGACAATGCTGCTGTCGTTCATGGTCTGGAGACGTACTGCCGGTGATGGTTCATCCAACACCAGAGATTCTTCCTGCAAGACCTGCAACAGAAGCGCTTTTGCCTGTTCAGGAGGTAGTTCATAGGGCAGCCCGATGGTCAGAGTCAATGCAGCCCGTTCCTGGGCAATCTCTTTGACTGAACCATGGGTGGTGACCACGCTCTGAACCACCACGGTGTTGGGTACCAGCACCTGGTTATTATCCAGAGTGCGCAGTGTGATATAACGGAAGCCGACGTTAACGATCTCGCCAAACAGGTTCTTTTCAGGAATCGAGATCCAGCTTCCCCGGGTCATCAGGGGATCAATTTGAACCGTAAAACCATAGAAAGCATTGGAAAGCGTGGTCTGCATGGCAAAGGCGATGGCGGCAGTTAATACCGTGGTGGTGGTGATCACCGCAGACAGATCCACCTGAAACACCAGCCGCAACGATGCAAGACCGGCAGCCAAATAGACTGCCAGGCGGATGGCATCCCGCAGCAGCATCGGCACATCGCCATGCCGCCGCAGGCTCAGGACCATATCCACCAGCAGGTAGATCACCAGCTTGGCAAGACAGATAAGAACTATCACACTCTGAAGACGGGCCAGAATCTGGCGATAGTTGGGATAGCCGGTCAGGGTGGCCTCAAAGTAGAGCAGCACTAACCCCAACAGCGATAACTTGAGCGCAGTGGGCGCCAGAGGCGAGAGCGGTTTGCCCTGTACCCGGCGTACCACCGTAACCGTGGTAAAGAACAGGATCACCACCAACAGTACAACCAGCTTGTTGACCAGAAAAAAATTCAGGTCCACCAGTGAGAGCATCCCCTGATTAAGCTGCTGTGCTGCTGTTGTCGCCATCCTAGCTCTCCAGTGCGCCGATCAGGCTCCTGATATCAGCAATGCCCCGCCCAGCCAGCCACCGTTCCATCCCTTCAGCAATCTCCTGAGCTGCAGCAGGGTTCACAAAGCTGGCAGTGCCCACCTGCACTGCTGTGGCACCGGCCAGCATAAACTCCAGGGCATCGGTTGCCGACATGATCCCGCCGATACCGATCACCGGCACCTTGACCGCCTTTGCCACCTGCCAGACCATCCGCAGGGCAACCGGTTTGATAGCCGGACCGGACAGACCACCGGTGACATTGGCCAGCACCGGTCTGCGGCGCTCAAGATCTATGGCCATACCGGTTAAGGTATTGATCACCGACAGTGCATCTGCCCCGGCCCCTTCGCAAGCCTGGGCCATTTCTACAATATCGGTCACATTGGGAGAGAGCTTGACGATCAGGGTCTTTTTCGTGGCAGCACGACAGGCAGCAACTACGCTGGCTGCGCAGCCCGGATCAGTACCGAACACAATCCCGCCCTGTTTGACATTGGGGCAGGAGATATTCACCTCAAGGGCAGCTACTTCCGGGATGGCATCCAGGCGGCTGGCCAGCTCGGCATACTCATCCGGGGTATATCCAAAGAAGTTGGCAATGGCGGGGGTGTTGACGGAACGCAGGAACGGCACCTTTTTCTGGATAAAGGCATCAATCCCCACGTTCTGCAGGCCGATGGCGTTCAGCATACCGCCGGGCGTTTCCACAATCCGTGGGGTGGGATTACCGGCGCGGGGCTTTAAGGACAGCCCCTTGGTGACAAAGGCGCCGATCTTTTCCAGATCGACATACTCCTTAAACTCCTCACCATAACCAAAGGTGCCGGAGGCGGTCATGACCGGGTTACGCAGCGTGAGGCTGCCGATCTCAACAGACATGGCAGGTTTCATATCAGTTCCCCTCCCATTTCAGTTCAGCCGCCTCAAAGACCGGCCCTTCGGTACAGACACAGCGATAATCAGGGTTCTCGGTGCTATGCTCAGCCCCTTGGCAGACACAGCCCAGACAGGCCCCCATGCCGCAGGCCATGTAGCCTTCCAGTGAAACTTGGGTGGGGACGTTACGCTTGGCACCGATCCCGGCCACTGCCTTCAGCATGCCGTGGGGACCGCAGGCAAAAATCTGCCCCTTGTTCGCGGTTGTATCCAGACGATCTTCCAACACCTTGGTAACCAGCCCACACTCACCCAGCGACCCATCCTCGGTTGCGGTATAGCACTCCACCCCCAGCCGCTCAAACTCGGTGATACAAAGCACGTCATCCTTGGTACGGCCACCGGCAAACAGGCGCACCGGTGAATCCTTGACCAGCTCCTTGGCCAGCAGGTAGAGTGGTGCCAGTCCCACGCCACCGCCAACGATCAACTTTTCCTCACCGGCCGGGCCGTTCTCAAAACCGGTACCCAGTGGGCCAAGAACATCCAGGATATCGTTTTCATGCAGATCAGCAAGCATACCGGTTCCCTTGCCCACCACCCGATAGAGGATCTCCAGATACGGCTGGGCAACAGCACCGGTGTAGGCAGGCTGCAGCGTGCCCACATCAAACACGCCAAAGGGTCGTCGGATCAACGGATCAATCGACGGATTAACCCGTACCATTACAAACTGGCCCGGTTTGGCAACAAGCATCTCAGCCGGCGCAGTCATCCGCATCCGCCAGTAGCCGGGTGATACCTCAGCATTGTCAAGAATCATGGCCTTAAACTGCATCAACATCCTCCTCTACGAGGTTTTTATCCATCAACAGGGCATCAATACCCTGTTCGTAATACGCCTTCCTCACACCGCTTCTGACAAAACCGAACCGTTCGTACAATGCAATGGCCGGAGTACTGGTGGCCCGCACCTCAAGCCGCAAAAGCCGCGCCCCTTGCCGGATCGCCTCGTTACAGGCCCAGGTCAGCAGGGCGGCGCCTACACCATTACGCTGCACGGCAGGATCAACCGCCACGTCCAGAATCTCCGCCTCATCCAGCAATACTGTCAGACAAAGATACCCGGCTATCTGGCCATCAAGCTTGGCAACCACCGGCGTGCCACGTTCCGAGTCGATCTCTGCAAGAAAGTGTTCCCTGGTCCAGGCACGGGGAAAACAGGCCTGTTCAATGCGTAACACAGCAGCAAGGTCAGCTTCAATCATTGGTCTGATAGTCGTCATCGGCCCGCAGAATACCGTTATTAGCAGTGCGAGGCAAACAAAAAAGGCACCTACGCTATCAACGTAAGTGCCTGTTTTTGTTATGGCAGGGGTGCCAGGATTCGAACCTAGGAATGCCGGAATCAAAATCCGGTGCCTTACCGCTTGGCGACACCCCTAAAAAAGAGAAAAGTTAAATAACAAATTATCAGCTACGAGTCAAGACTTTCGTGCAGAAAAAACAGCTGCAGCCCCTGCCTCAATCGCCTTGATGTTGGCCGGAATCAACCGGTGGTTACGTTCCGGCAGGGCTTCTTTCAGTGCTTCCTGAAGCGATTCCAGGGTAAGTGCGCCAGTTGCAGCAGCATAGGCGCCGCAGGCCACCATGTTGACCATCCGCACATCCCCCAGCTCAATGGCAATCTGGTTCATCGGAATAGCAAGCAGCTCCCGTCCTTCAAGGGAAACTCCGGCAAGTTCAACCAAAGAGCTGTTAACCAGACAGCTACCGCCCTGCTTGACCTTTCCGGCATATTTATCAAAAGAAAGCTGGTTCAAAATCACCGAAACTGATGGTTCACCAACCACCGGCGACCCGGTTTCGCCATCGGCAAATACTACGGTACACATGGCTGCCCCACCCCGTTTCTCAACGCCGTAGGCTGGAAAAAAAGAGACATTTTTGCCTTCACGAATGGCCGCATAGGAAAGCAGGTTACCCGCCAGCAGCACCCCCTGGCCACCGTATCCTGCAAAAAACAGATCATAACGCATAGAATTTACTCCAGTTACAGGTTTTCGTTGTTTTTAAACACACCCAGCGGGAAATAGGGGATCATTTCACTGCCCACCCGCTGATTGGCTGCCAGCGGATTCATGCCCCAGTTGGTGGGGCAGGCTGCCAGCGCCTCAATAAAGGCAAAACCCTTCCCTTCCACCTGATACTGAAAGGCGTTTTTGATGATCTTCTTGGCCTGGAGTACATTCTTGGGACTGTTCAGGGCCACGCGAGCAGAGTAGGCCACCCCATCCAGATTGGACAGCAGCTCTGCCATTTTGAACGGCCTGCCGTCATTGGCCACATCCCTGCCGTCAGGTGAAGTAGATGTTTTCTGGCCTGGCAGACTCGTAGGAGCCATCTGACCGCCGGTCATGCCATAGGTGGTGTTATTGACAAAAATCACCGTGATCTTCTCGCCACGGTTGGCAGCATGGATGATTTCAGAAGTACCGATGGCAGCCAGGTCGCCGTCCCCCTGGTAGGTGAACACGATCCGGTCAGGCCGGGCCCGCTTGACACCGGTGGCCACCGCCGGAGCGCGGCCATGGGGGGATTCCACCACATCAATAGCAAAGTAGCCGTACAGGAACACCGAGCAGCCAACCGAGGCGCAGCCGATGGTCTTGTCAGCAATACCAAAGCTGTCCATGGCCTCAGCCACCAGACGGTGGATTGAACCATGGTGACAGCCGGGGCAGAAATGGGTCTGAACATCTTTCAAACTAACCGGTTTTGAAAATACCTGCTTCATAGTGGTGCATCCTTAACTGAATTTCTTGATCTGGCTAAACAACTCTTCCGGGGTGGGCAACGAGCCGGCCCCTGGCGGGCGGCCATAGAACTCCACCTCAGCATCCCGTGCCACAGCCAGGCGGACATCATCCACCATCTGACCGGTGGAGAGTTCAATGGTCAACCACTTCTTGCAACGGGCAGAGAGGTCTGCATAGGCTTTTTTCGGAAACGGGAACAGGGTGATCGGCCGCATCAGACCGACCTTGATCCCTTCTGCACGAGCCATTTCAACGGCAGTGCGGGCAATACGGGAGGTGCAGCCAAAGGCGGTTACCATCAGCTCTGCATCATCAGTTGCAAACGTTTCCCAGCGGGACTCCTTGTCTGCCAGCTCCTGATAACGGGCATGCATCTTCCAATGGAACTTCTCCATCTCGCCGTCACCCAGATAGAGCGACTTGACCACGTTCTGCTGACCACCGCCGGTGCCGCGCACCGCCCAGTCCTTGGCAGGCAGATCAACGTTAGGCCGGGGATTGGGAACAATCGATTCCTTCATCTGTCCCAGCACAGAATCAGCCAGCACCATGGCCGGCATCCGGTACTGATCAGACAGGTCAAAGGCCAGCATGGTCAGGTCGTACATTTCCTGGCCAGAGTTGGGAGCCAGCACAATAAGCCGGTAACCGCCATGCCCGCCTCCCTTGGTAGCCTGATGGTAATCGGCCTGGGATGCGTCAATCCCCCCCAGGCCAGGGCCGGAACGCATGATATCCACGATCACGCCCGGCAGCTCAGAACCGGCCATGTAGGAGATCCCTTCCTGCTTGAGCGAGATGCCGGGGCCGGAAGAAGAGGTCATGGCCCGCACACCGCAGGCTGAAGCACCCAGCACCATGTTAATGGCGCCGATCTCGCTCTCCACCTGAATAAAGGTGCCACCTGTTTTAGGCAGTTCACGGGAAAGGTATTCCGGAATATCGCTCTGGGGGGTGATCGGGTAACCAAAATAACACTGCACCCCGGCCTCAATGGCCGCCATGGCAACCGCTTCATTACCTTTGACAAATTTTCGTTTCAGCGCAGTCATCTAGTTATCTTCCTTAAACACAGTAATGGCGACATCCGGGCACATCTCAGCACAAAGACTGCAACCGGTACAGTTTTCAGGGTTACTGAAGACTGCCAGAGTATAGCCAAGCGCATTAGGCTGGCTGCTTAAACTCACCAGTTTTTTCGGGCAGGCGATGGTGCACAAGCCACATCCTTTACAGCGGTCTTCTTCAATCACAATATACGGCATACGTAATCACCTCAGACAAAATCAACGAACAAATAAATTTAACTACCAGAAGCATATTAGCGCGGTCAAACTTTTTTTCAGACATATTGTAGCGGGGCACTAAGAAACCGCTTGATTTACCACTTGTATACTGCTAGAGGGGATCAGCAATTAAAACAAGCACCCAAATATGGAGAAAACATGTCATCAATACTGATTGAATTAACGGCTAATATAGTATCTTCACACGCTGCAACAGTTGAAATGAGTTCTGATGAACTGTTACAAGAGATTCAAAGGGTCTATGCAGCGTTAAAAAATCTTGATGCTGATGGAGCTACTGAAGAAGAGACCGTTGCTAAAGAAGCTGCTCCAGCTATCTCACCCAAGAAATCAATCCAGAAAGATCAGATTATCTGCCTGATCTGCGGTAAGGGCGGTTTCAAGACCCTTTCACGCCACTTAAAGCAGTCCCATGGCCTGAAAGCCAGTGAATACCGCAAACAGTTTGGCATTGCCAGCGGCACCCCGCTGGCTGCTAAAAACTATTCAGAAGCCCGGCGTCAGTCAGCTATTGACAACAATCTTGGTGAAAAGCTGGCACAAGGTCGTGCCACCCGTATGGCTAATCTGGCAGCAAAGAAAGCAACACCGGCAAAGGCACCAAAAGCTGTTGCTCCCCGTGCTAAAAAGAAATAGCCGGTCTAAGCCATTGACAAGAAGCCGCCGCTGAAAAGCAGGCGGCTTTTTTTATAGCCCAGTCAGCGTCGAAAGGGTTCGTGATAACAGGGCAAACTCTTCAATTGAAAGGGTCTCACCCCGTCGACGGCCATCAATAGAGCAGGATAGCAGCAGCTGTTCAAGCTGCTCAGGCTCTGCTAGGCCACCATTTTTCAGACAGTTCCAGAGTGTTTTGCGCCGCATGCCAAAGGCCGCCTTGACCAGCCGTTCAAACAGTGCCTGATTACCCACTAAAACCCGTGATGCAGCCAGCGGGGTCAGGCTGATCACGGCAGAATCCACCTTGGGTGACGGGAAAAAACAGCCCGGCGGCACCAGAAACTCCCGCTTCACCTCAAACCACTGCCGAAACAGCACGGTCAGAATACCATAATCGCTGCAGTCAGGTTGCGCTGCCAGACGCTCACCCACCTCTTTCTGCAGCATGACCACCAGCCGGGAAAAGCGCTGACGTTCCTCAAGAAACCTGAACAGCACCGGGGTTGAAATATTGTACGGCAGGTTAGCCACCACCTTATACGTGTGACTGCCCAGCAGCTGTTCAAAATTAACTTTCAGGATATCCTGTTCATGAATCATCACCTGCTGGTGTCCTGCAAACCGTTCACGCAGCAACCCAGCAAGATCACGGTCAAACTCCACTGCCACCAGATGTCCGGCTTGTGCAGCCAGCAGTTCCGTTAATGCCCCCCTGCCGGGCCCAACCTCAAGTACATAGTCGGTTGCTTGCAGCTGCGCTGCTGTCAGGATCTTTCTGATGATGCTATGATCGCTGAGGAAATTTTGGCCCAGGGCCTTGCGGGGGCGGGGAAAAGTCTGGTTCATGGCAGTTGCTCCCAGCGAGTCACCTGATCAAGGGGCCAGGTGGCGACCGCATCCAGAGCAAGGTCATCCAGACACCCGGCTGAAAGGTAGGCATCACCGGCCACAGCCAGCATGGCAGCATTATCACCGCATAGCTTAGGTGGCGCCAGATGCAGTTCAACACCACGTTCATTGCCCATCTTCTGCAGGCTGGATCGCAGGCCACTGTTACAGGCCACCCCACCACCCACCACCAGACGGGTCAGTCTTTCCTGCTGCAGGGCAGCCACGGTCTTTTTCACCAGCACCTCGCAAACTGCGGCCTGGAACGAGGCACAAAAATCGTTCAGCTCCTGTCCTTGTGGCAGAGCTGGTTGTTTTTTCAAGTGAGTCAGCACTGCGGTCTTAAGCCCGCTGAAGCTGAAGTTAAGGCTGCCATCATGCAGCAACGGTCGGGGCAGTTTGACAGCCTGCGGATTCCCGCTCTGGGCCAATTGATCAATCAATGCACCACCTGGGTAAGCAAGCCCCAGCAGGGTGGCTGATTTGTCAAACGCCTCACCCACCGCATCATCAATAGTGCGCCCAAGAATACGGTAGCGGCCAATGCCATCCACCCGGTAGAGGTGAGTGTGGCCACCGGACACCACCAACCCCAGAAAGGGAAACAGTACCGGCTGTTCCAGAAAACCGGCCAGCAGATGGCCTTCAATATGATGTACCCCAACCAGGGGAATTCTGCAGGCCAGGGCCAGGGATTTTGCCATTGAGACCCCAACCAGCAAGGCCCCCAAAAGGCCTGGCCCACGGGTTACGGCAATCCCTTCAATCTCGGCCAGCGTCACACCGGCTTCTTCCAACGCCTGGCGGATCACCGGGGTGATCATCTCCAGATGTTTGCGTGAGGCGATCTCCGGCACCACACCACCATACTCGGCATGCACCGCCACCTGGGATGAGATCACGCTGGACAGGACCAAACGGCCGTCGCGAACTACTGCGGCGGCCGTTTCATCACAGGATGTTTCAATGGCAAGAATCAGCATTAGAGGAGGTTTGCTGCCAGTTCTGCCAGCTCAGACCGTTCACCACGGGTCAGGGTGACGTGGGCAGAGATCCGCTCGTTCTTAAACCGCTCCACCAGATAGGACAGACCGTTACTGGAGGAGTCCACATAGGGGTTATCAATCTGGTACGGGTCGCCGGTCAGGACAATCTTGGTCCCTTCCCCGGCACGGGTCACAATGGTCTTGATCTCATGGGGGGTCAGGTTCTGGGCCTCATCCACAATCAGATACTGATTTGGAATCGAACGACCACGAATGTAGGTCAATGGCTCAATATCAAGCAGGCCCATGGCCATCAGCTCTTTGTAGCCTTTATTGCTGTGACGTTTGTCTGTTTCATGCCCCGATATCAGCAGTTCAACGTTGTCAAAGATCGGCTGCATCCAGGGGGTCAGTTTTTCCTCAATATCACCGGGCAGGAAGCCCAGGTCCTTGCCCATCGGGAAGACCGGACGGGAGACCAGCAGGCGATTGTAGACATTTTCTTCTGCCACCTTTTGCAGGCCTGCTGCAATGGCCATCAGGGTTTTACCGGTACCGGCCTTACCCACCAGACTGACCAGCTTGACGTTATCATCAACCAGGGCGTCCAGGGCAAACTGCTGCTCGCGGTTACGGGCATGGATGCTCCAGACCCCTTCTTTAGGCACCTTGCGTACCGGCACCACCTTGCCAGTGGCAAGATCAAAACGACAGAGCGCGGTATGAGATGGATTACTGGTGTCGATCAGGGTGGCATACTCGTTAGGCAACAGCCCTTCTGGAGCTTCAAGCCAGCCCTGACCATAAAAACGGTCAATGGAATCAGGCCCCATATCAATGTTACGGGCCCCGGCGTACAGTTCCTGAATATCAACCTTGTCAGATTCATAATCCTCTGCCACCAGGCCAATGGCATCCGCCTTGATCCGCAGGTTGGTATCCTTTGACACAAAGACAACCGGTTCGTTGGGAAAACGCTCATGGGTAACCTGGGCAACCGCCAGAATCCGGTTATCACCCTTA
>CAZNWF010000040.1:0-22706 GCA_964576485.1 uncultured Geobacter sp.
TCATACTGGGCCAGCTTGCCACGGCAATCAACAATCTTCTCCTGTACCCTGGTGACGTATTGTGACTTGGGGTACTGGCGAACAAAGCTTTCAAACAGGGCCAGAGCGTTTTTGGTAGGGGTCTGATCGGTGTCGATACCGGTAATCAGGTTGTAGCTGGAAAGCCCCTGACGGTAGAGCGCAAATTGTGCCAGATCATTGGTAGGGTGCAACTTGCGGAACTCTTCGTAGGCAGCACCCGCCTCAATAAAGTCATTATTCAGGAAGTAGGCGTTGGCAATGCCGATTTCAGCCTTGGCAGCCAGTTCCGGCTCAGGAAAAGATTCCTTAACCTTTTTCCATTGCTCCACAGCGGTTTCGTAACGGCTTTTCTGGAAGGCGGTTTCGCCCTGTTTGTACAGCTCTTCAGGGGTTGGATCTGCCTTGGGAGTGCTGGCGCAGCCCTGGAGCATAAGCATGGCTGCAGCCGCCAACAGTAATCCGTATTTGAGTCGTTTCATTACCGGTCCTTTAGGTTGCGTAAAATTAGTCCAGCAGGTCAGCGCCACGTGGGTCGGTAACCAGGGTGGCAATGGTGTCGTGGTTCAGCCAGACAGCCGCTTCTGTGCCGCTCCAGGAACTCTGCAGCATCAGGCGACCGGTGGAACGGAACACCAGTCGTGACAGTTCGGCACAGATCAGCTGCTTCTGGTCGCGGTGCATCTCCATCAACCTGGCAGAGGTGGCCAGCATCAGCTCCATCTGCTCACGGGTTGAGTGCTGGGGCCAGCCCTTAAACTCAAGCGCATTGTTGATCAGTGGTGCGCCAAGGTACTCAGCAGCGGTTGCCAGCAGGCTCTCCAGGCTGCAGCCATCGGCCAGCAGTGCCTTGCAGCGTTCGGTCAGCGGAACCGCCTGTTCCGGTGCTGCCTGTTGCAGTGCGGTCAGCAGCGGATAGAGTGACAGCTCAACCCCCAGGAAGAGGGCGCTGGAGTTGGTCAGGATTTCCGGGCAGTTGCATACGGTGGCGTTGATCCCTTGTTTGCGGGCTAAAACGGCGTGATCCTCCAGCCGCATCTTGGCGAAGCCTTGCAGGTAGGGGGTGTAGGATTGCCACAGAAACTGACCATTCACCAGAATGCCGGTGCCGTGGTAGCCGTAGGCGGTGCAGGCAACGCGGCTACCTGCCCCTTCTGCACGTTTGCGCAGTCCGGCAGATGCCTCAATCAGGTATTTGAAGGTGTCGGCGGTGACCTCATTGAAGCTGGCATCACAAAGCTGGCCGATGGCACTGTTCCAGAACGGTTCAGAAGCCAGATATTTATCGCCACTGCCTTTAAAGACCCGGTTTAAAAGCGGCATGAAAAAGCGGGCGCGGGGAATACCGCCAGCCATGGTGTGGGCCAGGATGATGTTGGCCGAGGCGGGAATCAGCTGCTCCAGCTCTGCCATTACCTGTTGCAGATTGGCGCAGAACCGGGCCGTGCCAGCGGCGCAGGCCTGCTCAATGAAGCCAGGCTCAAAGCTGATGCTTTCCCACTCATCCGGTTTGGCCTTTTTCAGGCGATCGGCAACGGATGGTGCGCCTCCCGGGCTTTCCATATCAAAACCGGCTTCAAGGGGGATGTTGATAATCCTGCTGCCCAGCAGTGCCTCTGCATCAGCCAGTTCTTCAGGCGTCAGGGGGCGCAGGGTGCCATCACTGTCGCGACGGCCCACCGTGGTGCCCAGCACGGTCATTCCCAGACGCTTGGCCTCTTCCAGCAGGCCATTGGCATAGCCCCGGCCAAACAGTTCTCCCACCAGTACCAGCACATCGCCAGCTTTGTATCCTGCTGTTGCAGGCAGGGTTGTCATAGGACAGTAATCAACCATCGAGCCATCTCCTTGCTACGAATTGAATTTGTCTATTTACCACGAAGCCGGAACTCTTGAAAACAGAAAACGTTCCATCGTGACAAGCTGGGGGATTGGTGCTACCTTTTGGATCTGCTGATATCAGGAGGAGTAGACAGATGGATGATGACCTGATTCTGTTGGGACATGGAAGTGGCGGGACTCTTTCCCACCGCCTGCTGGATGAACTGATTGTTGCCACCCTGTCCGGTCACGGGCCGGGAGGGCAAAACGATGCAGCCCTGCTGGCGGCAGGTGATACCCGGCTGGCCTTTACCACAGATGGCTATGTGGTTGATCCGCCGGTCTTTCCCGGCGGTACCATCGGCTCGTTGGCGGTCCATGGGACGGTCAATGATCTGGCCATGATGGGGGCGCGCCCGTTGTGGCTTTCCTGCGCCCTGATCATTGAAGAGGGGTTCAGCCGCAGCCAGCTGGCGACAATTTTGAACGACATGCGCCAGGCTGCTGATACCGCCGGTGTGCGGATCGTGACCGGTGATACCAAAGTGGTACCCAGGGGTAAGGCTGACCGGATCTTTATCACTACCTCCGGTGTAGGGGTATTGGAACATGACCTGGCCATTCATGGTGCCAATGCCCGACCTGGCGATGTTATTATCCTTTCCGGCAGCATGGGTGACCACGGGATTGCCGTGATGGCCGCCCGGGAGGGGCTGCCGGTTGAAGGGCTTACCAGTGATTCCGCACCGCTCTGGAGCCTGGTGGAACAGATGCTGGAGGAGGCAGGCGAGGGGATCAGGGTGCTGCGCGATCCTACCCGCGGCGGAGTGGCTACAACGTTGAAGGAGATTGCCGGTCAGTCCGGTGTAACGCTGCAGCTTGAGGAAGATCAGTTGCCGGTCAACCCGCAGGTGCGTGCTGTGTGTGGTATACTGGGGCTGGATCCGCTCTATGTTGCCAATGAAGGCAAGCTGTTGGCGGTTGTGGCGCCGGAATGTGCAGAATCGTTGTTGGCACGGATGCGTCAGCATCCGCTGGGAGAGCAGGCCGCCATCATCGGTACGGTTGAAGCTGGAGAACCGGGACGGGTGCGGATGCGGACAACCGTGGGCGGGATGCGGGTGGTGGAGATGCTGGCAGGGGAACAGCTTCCCAGAATCTGTTAGCCCTTGATAATCGTTTTGTGGCTGGCGGTATCCTGCAAAACTGCGTGGGCCGCTTTCTGCAGTATTTCCTCAACATCGCTCTCTGCCATCGGTTCTGCCATCTGCTGTTTCTCCTGTTTGCCAGTTGATTTGTGGTGCTATCGCTTGACAATACTACCGAGTGCCGTTACCATTGCCCCATGATTGCTTCATTTGCCAGCAAGGAAACCGAAAAACTCTTTTACGGCAGATTTTCCGCCCGGTTGCCCCAGGATATGCAGCGTACCGCCCAGCGCAAGCTGAAGCAACTCTACGCTGCCGCTACCTTGGACTTTCTTCGCGTACCGCCGGGCAACCGTCTGGAGCAGCTTTCCGGCGACCGGGCAGGACAATGGAGCATCCGCATTAACGACCAGTGGCGCATCTGTTTCCGCTGGCAGGAAGGGAATGTCTATGACTGCGAAATTGTCGATTACCATTAGCAGAAACCACATAAACCCACCCCGCGACCTGCCGCCGGTTCACCCCGGCGAAATCCTGCTGGAGGATTTTCTGAAGCCGCTTAACATTACCCGCTACCGCCTGGCCAAGTCCATCGGTGTGCCACAGCGCCGCATTGATGAAATCTGTAGCGGCAAACGGGCCATCACCGCTGAAACGGCCTTAAGGCTGGCCCTTTTCTTCGGCACTGATCCTCAGAGCTGGTTGAATCTTCAGACTCATTACGACCTGGAGTGTCTGGAACTGCAACTGGGTGGTTTGATTGAGCAGGAGGTTGTTCCGTTCAGGGAGGCGGCGTAATCTATGGCCAAGGACAAGACACCGGTTACGCCGGCAGTGCGGGCGTTACGGGGGGCAGGGATCAGCTTTACAGAACATCCCTATGCCTATGAAGAGAAGGGGGGCACTGCGGTTTCTTCGCGGGAGCTGGGTGTTGATGAACAGTGCGTAATCAAGACCCTGGTGATGGAGGATGACTGCAAGCAGCCGTTACTTGTGCTGATGCACGGTGACCTGCAGGTATCCACCAAAGAGCTGGCCCGGCTGATCGGGGCCAGAAGCGTGGAACCGTGCAGGCCGGAGACAGCCCAGAAACATACCGGCTACCTGACCGGTGGCACCTCGCCTTTTGGCACCAAAAAGCAGCTTCCGGTTTATGTTGAGGAAACCATTCTGGAACTGCCCAGAATCTATATTAACGGTGGCAAACGGGGCTTTCTGGTGGGAATTGCCCCCGCAGACCTGACACGTCTGCTGCAGCCGACTCTGCTGCGGGTCGGCTATGCCAAATAACTGAAGAGGTGAATTGATGCCTTCGCTGACCCTTGATAAAGAGCTGATTGAACAGCTGCGGAGGGTATTGACTGCGGTGGAGCAGGTGCTGCCCAAGCCGGTGCCGACGGTTGACTGGGCCGAGACCCATGCCGCCAACTGGCGACGTCGGGGCTCCGGCGGCTACCTGGACCCGGTGCCGGAGATTGAGGCCTTTCATCTGGATGACCTGCTGGGGATTGATCAGCAGAAGCAGACGGTTGAGGAAAATACCTGCCAGTTTCTGGCTGGTCTGCCAGCCAACAATGCCCTGTTGTGGGGCACCCGTGGCACCGGCAAATCAACCCTGGTACGCGCCCTGTTGCACAGCTATGCCTCACAGGGGCTGCGGGTGATTCAGGTGGACAAGGATGATCTGGTGCATCTGCCTGCCATTGTGGATGAGATCAAGCGCCAGCCGTACCGTTTTATCCTGTTTTCCGATGACGTCTCCTTTGAAACCGGTGAATCCAGCTACAAGATGCTGAAAAGCGCTCTGGATGGTTCGGTCTATGCACCACCAGAGAATGTGTTGATCTACATCACCTCCAACCGGCGGCACCTGCTGCCGGAGTACGAAAGCGACAACCGTGGTGCCATGCTGGTCAATAATGAAATCCATCATGGTGAAACAGTGGAAGAAAAAATATCTCTGTCCGGTCGCTTCGGTCTCTGGATCGGCTTTCACCCCTTCACCCAAGATCAGTTTCTGGATGTGGCCCGCCAGTGGGTGGAACGGCTCTGTCAGCGTAGCGGCACTGGTCTGCGCTGGAATGAGGAAGCACGTCAGGCTGCCATCCTTTGGGCTCGCCAGAAGGGGGACAACAGCGGCAGGATCGCGCTGCAGTTTGCCAACCAGTGGGTGGGCAGTACCCTGTTTAAACAGGGCAGGAAGTAATCAAAATACAAGGGGGACACCATGCTTCGCAAGGCCCAGATCGGTGATGTAAAGGAAATACAGAAGTTATTGACCACCTACGCCAGCAAGGGGGATATGCTTTCCCGGTCGCTGTCAGAGTTGTACGAGGCACTGCGGGATTTCTATGTGGAAGTAGCTGATGATGGCAGGATTTTGGGGGCCGCTGCCCTGCATATTGTCTGGGAAGACCTGGCAGAGGTCCGTTCGGTGGCGGTGGTGGAGGATGCAGGTCGTAAAGGGGTTGGCAGTCTCCTGGTAACTGCCTGTATTGATGAAGCCCGTGACTTGGGACTGAAGCGGATCTTCTGCCTGACCTACAAGCCGGAATTTTTTGGTAAATTGGGCTTTGTGCTGGTTGACAAGGCAACGCTGCCTCACAAAGTCTGGGGGGACTGCATCAAGTGCCCCAAGTTCCCGGATTGTGATGAAAATGCCATGATTTTGGATTTGTAGACGGATCGTAAATTCGGCCCCTTCCTCAAGGTTGCGGGCCGCCATGCTAGCCCCCGCACTGTATTTGATCATGGCCCTGAGGTTTGTTGTACGCAAGGGCCAAGCTTGTAAAGCCTACGAATTTCTATTCCATCCTGTTGAATAACCTTCCGCTTTGACCGATATTTTTCCCCCCCTTAAGTTGTCAATCGCATGTGGCATCTTGATCATAATTTCCAGCTGTCCTGCAGCCGTGTCATTTTGCGCCGCGTGTCGTGGTGGTTCTTGCCAGGCAGTGTCGGTGCAAGGCTATCCTCGTGCAGATTTTGCACCTTGTGTGCAACTGTTGCACGGGAGCCTGAAACAGTGTGGCTGAAATTCTGTTTAACGTACACGTATGAGGCTGTGTTTATAAAAGACAGGCCGATCTGTTTTAATGGGGGTTTATCAGCGCTAGCGCACTGCTAGTAGATCTGTTCAGGGCTGTTGAGCAGAAAACCAGCCACGTGTGATCGATTTGGCACGCATTGTGATGTAAGTGCGGGTATTGCTGGTAACTATTTGATATTATTCTATTTAATTATATTGATATCTGAATGTAAGTATGTATCCAGGTGCCAGTCTTAGCATAGTGTCTGAAAATCGCGTGAAATTACACAAAGGAGAGCGTGGATGAAAAAGTCAATTTTAGTAGCAGTGCTGGTTTCAATTGCTATCGGGGGTGGTCTTGCAAGAATGTCAGGAGCAGCAATTCTCAATTCCAAGCATGATATGTCAAAGGTTACCGGCGTGACCATGCCGGGAGGGCAGACCTGTGTTGCCTGCCATACACCGCACAACGCTGATATCACCACTACTGAAGCGCCACTCTGGAACCACACCAACAGCTCGGTTACCGATTACACCATGTACAGCAGCCCGACCTTTCAGGGGACAATAACTGCACAGCCGGCTGGTGTTTCAAAACTGTGTATGGCCTGCCATGATGGTACCGTGGCGGTAGATGCCTTCGGCGGTATGACCCACGGCAATGTAAAAATAGGGGCCATCGGGACCGGTTCAGGCAATCTGGGAACTAACCTGAAGAGAAGTCATCCGGTGTCATTTACCTATGATGATAAGCTGGCTACGGATGACGGCGAGCTTGCCAAGCCTTCAGAGAACGTAGCAACCATTGGGAAATGGGTGAAAGGTGATCGTTTTGAGTGCTCTTCCTGCCACGATGTCCATAATAATACCGGTTTTGAGAAAATGTTGAACGCAAGCAATACAGGTTCTGCTCTCTGTACTACCTGCCATAAAAAATAACGCCTCTGATTCATATGCTGTTTGAGAAACGTCAGAAACCACCTGTGTGGTGGTTTCTGACGTCGTTTATATGTTGGACTGCCGCTGTTTTAGTGGCTGCCAGAGACGAAATGGAGTCATTTTTGACCGATAAAATCACGGTAGCAGGGAAAGGATTCTGTATGGAGAACGCCGGACGGGTCGTCCGTATCATGCTTGCATTGCTGGTAGTCGGTCTGCTGCCATGCGGCTGCGCCAGCGTCTCCTCCCCTAAGCAGGAACCGGTATTTTACCCGGCTCTGCCTGACAAACCCCGATTGCAGTTTTTAACAGCAATTTCCACCGAGGGTGACTTGAGCGGGAACAAATCAGGTCTTGATGATTTTATCCTTGGCGGCAGAGAGGCCGACAAAACCATGGGGCGGCCCTATGCGGTGCATGCCGGTAACGGGATGATCTACCTGACCGACAGGGTCTCCAATGATATCCTCCAGGTTAATCTGCAAAACAGCACGATCAGGCCGTTGCGGGCAGGGGGGCGGGGGGCGCTGCAGGTTCCGTCCGGTATCTGGGTCGCTGAGGACGGCAGCAAATTTATAGCTGATTTAAAACGCGGGCAGGTGGTGGTGTTTGATCAGGCCAACCGTTTTCTTACCGCACTGGGGGATGCCACCGTTCTGGAGCGGCCGGTGGATGTGGCAGTGTATGGCAACCGGGTCTATGTCTGCGACATGATGAAACATCAGGTGGTGGTATTTGACCGCATCAGCGGCACCCAGCTACTGGTGATCGGCAAACCGGGGGTCAAGGAGGGTGAGTTTAACCGTCCGACCCATCTGACCGTTGACCGTCAGGGGAATCTGTATGTCAATGACGCCTTCAACTTCCGGGTGCAAAAATTCAGTCCTGACGGAAAGTTTCTGATGAAGTTCGGTATGCCGGGCAATTCATTGGGCAGTCTGGCCAGGCCTAAAGGTGTCGTGACAGATCACGATGGCAATTTGTATGTGGTGGATGCCGCTTTTGAAAATGTGCAGATATTTAATCCGGAAGGAAAGCTGTTGCTGTTTTTTGGCGGCGGCACCGGCGATCTGCCGGGCAGTCTGTATCTCCCGGCCGGTATAGCTCTCGATTATCAGAATGTTCGCTATTTTCAGAAATATGCCGACCCTCGCTTCAGGCTTAAATATCTGATCTATGTCAGTAACCTGCTTGGCGCCAACAAGCTGAACGTCTACGGCTTTGGCGACTGGAGCGAATAGCGGGAATGCTGAGAAACCGCACCTCACATAGACACACTCAGGTGCGATTATGCTGTCATTACAGCTGGGCAATGCTGTTTGTGTGTACGGTACTTTTGTCCGGTTGTTCTCCCGGAGCACGTCATGAGCTGCTGACGTTCTTCTTTACCGGGGTGCCGCCACTAGAAAGTAAACAATTGCCGACTGTCACCGAGAGCCCGGTCGCCGAGACAGCCAAGAAACCGGCCCAGGAACGCCACATATCCGGAGCTCTACCGGTGGCAGCTCCTCCTAAGCCGAAACAGCAGTTCTACTCCCACCCGCTTTGGGAAGATGGTAGTTGCGCTGCCTGTCATCAGGTTAACAAGCTGTTCAGTTTCACCCCTGGTGAGGTGGGAGGCAAGCGAAAGACGCAAGCGGTATTCTTTGCCGGTGGTGGCATGCCTGGACCGTTAGTAAGGCCGAAGGACAAGCTATGCAACGAGTGTCATACCGACAAGGCAGGTATGCGTGCCATCAGAGACGGGCTCTGGATCCATAATACCGCAGCAAAAGGTGACTGTCTGGCCTGCCACGACGCTCATCAAAGTAGTTTGGGCAGTGTGCTGCGCAAGCCTGCTGACCAGCTTTGCCGCTCCTGTCACCCTGAAACGAAGCTTGCCGGGATACCTATGCACCGACAAGAAGGCCAGCCCTGCCTGTCCTGTCATAACCCGCATCTGGGCAAAGACCGGCGGCTTCTGTCGAGTGACTACCGTGAAATTAAGCAGATAGCACGCCGTGGATTGTAGCTGGGTATGCTGAATTTCGAGGATAGAGCTGCAACAGGGAGCGCTGACACGCAAAACAGTAGACGGAGTGCAATACTGTCAGTTTTCTTTCTGTGGATAGCAGTGCTGGCCTGCAGCTGCCTATCTGTAGCTGCAGCAGATACTCCTGCTGCTCCTGCGAAAATAACGATCAAAGATGTCCGTGTTTTGTTTGAGGATGAACTTTTTGATATGGCTTATTCGGTTTACATGACAAAAAACCAGTTTGATGAGGCATTAAAAGTGGCGGAAGATGCTGTCAGAAAACATCCGGGCAACGCCGATTGGCGCCGAAAGGCTGCCACCACCGCCGAGCACGCCGGCAAGCCGGAAAAGGCCTTGGGGCACCTGGTCTATCTGGCCGAACAGGGGGATGGCGCTGCCCGTCAGTCAGCTCTGCGTCTTTCCCGCAGTATGAACGAGTTGCCGCTACGACGCTCATTGCTTGAGGGCATGTTAATGGCTGGTGCTGAAGATACAGAATTATTGAAAGAATATCTGAAGGTCAGTGAGGAGGTCGGCGCCAGTGGTGAGGCGTATGAGCTGTTGTCAAGCAGAATAAGCAGTCTGAACCGTGAACTGCAACTACAGGAACTGGCCCGCCTGGCCGAACAGCTGGGCCGACCCCTTGAGGCGCTAAACGCTCTGGACAAGCTGGCTCAGCTCAGACCGCTGACACAGCAGGAAAATATCCGTCGGACACGGTTGCAGTTTGGCATCGGCGACCTGGAGCGTGATTGGCAGACATCATACGGCACCGAGAACCCTCGGGAGTCTGCAGCTGGTGCGGTAGAACCTGCTGGTAGTCATGCCCATGTCCCTGTTGCAGTAGATGAGCCTCGCCGCAGTTATGTCTGGAGCGACAGGACTCCACGAAGCGAAGGCAGGCGCTATTTCATGATCGACCCGCCGACGCTGGGCGCTTTGTTCAGATACCAGATGAATCAGGACGAACGAACGGTGCAGGGGAAAAAAAGTATCGACAGCTCCCATACGCTGACTGAACGGGTAGATCTGAGTTCAAGTGGATACGTCTACCACCCGGCACTGTTGCAGTTCAAGTTGAAGTTCTCGCCCGAGTTCATGCAGACCACGCAATCAACGTCTGAGGTTGCCGGTAACAGAGACGTAACCGGCAACAGCTTCAGTCCCAATTATCAGGTTAATACAACAGTACTCAGCCAGAAGCCGTACAGCGTGACGGCCTTTTCGCAGCATCTTGAAGTACAGTCCTGGGCTACCTATACCGGAGTCACCCGGACTACATCTGATGCCTACGGGGCTGATGTGTCGCTTAAATATCACCTGTTACCGACGACGCTGGGGTTCAGCAGCAGCAGGTCGGAACAGTCAGGTGCGTATAGCAGCAGCAGTGACTGGCAGGAGTTTCACCTCTTCTCAACTCACTCCGGCGTCAGCGGAGACAGCAACTTGTCGTCAACCTATAGCATCAACAAGCTGGTGACAGACAACATGCCTGCTGAAATCATTACGTTTACTAATAGATTCAGTAACCAATACAAGGTGACCAAAGATGGACGGGTCAAGTTGGACAGCAATCTGCAGTTCACGCATCAGGATGCCAATGTTCTGAAGACTGACTCGCTGTTTATTAATGAACAGCTTACCTGGCAACACCACAAAAAACTTGAGTCTGTGTATCAGTACTCTTTTCGGAAAATAACATCAGAGAGCTCGGAAAATAGCGCCAACTCCCTTGATGCACGCCTGACCCACAAGCTGTACGAAAACCTGACCAGTACCGCAGGTCTTTCCGGTAGCCTGAGCGAGAACGGAGACAGAGGAGAAAAAACAGCAACCGGACTCTTCAATACCAGCTATCAGCGCAAATTAGCAAGTTGGGGGAAGCTGAACCTGGCTGCCGGAGTAACCCCTCGTTACACCACCCGTACCGGAGCAAGCGCAACGACGCAGGTCACCAACGAGGGGCATACCTTAAGCAGCGCCACAGACACCTTCCTGACACAGCCCGATGTTGACCTGAACTCAATTGTGGTAACCAATAGCGGGGGCACACTGATTTATGTCAAGAATATCGACTATCAGATTGATCTGATAGGGAGAACCGTCAGGATAAGCAGGCTGCCGATGGGTGCGATCAGCGACGGACAATTAGTGATGGTCAGCTACCGGTATACCTCCGAAACCGCCTACGATGATCTGCTGCTGACCCAGAGTTACAGTGCAGGCATTGAGCTGTTTAATGCGCTTTCCGTTTCCTATCGTTTCACCAAGTCAGATCAGACGCTTCTTGCCGGTCCTCCTCCGGACCGTCTGAACAACAGTGAAATACATCTTGCCACTATGTACCTTGATGAAGGCTGGGGAGACAGCGGCTTTACCTATGAGGATGCCAAGGATACCTCCGACCTGTCCTATACCCGCTGGCAGGCATCACAAGGTTTCAAACTGCGCTATGGCAACTGGTTTCAAAGTCTGCTGCGTGGCTATTACGGCCAGACCAGATACAGAATTACGGCTGATCAGAAGACCAGTTATGGTGGGACCTTCAACCTGAACTGGTCGCCACTCAACTGGTTCAAGGTCAGCCTTGAGGGGTTCCTGGACCGGGCTGATGGCTCACTGCAGAATACACAAAATATCGGTTCTCGGGCCGGCATTGAGGCAAGCTACCGGCTTTGGACTGCCCGGCTGGGCTACAAGTATATCGCACAGGACGACCGGTTGACTGACTATAATCGCACGGTGCAGATGATACAGTTTGAGTTGAGCAGGGCGGCCTGGTGATGAACTCAGCACTGGTCAGATACCTTCAGTGGGCGCTGTTAGTGTTCTGGTTGATCTGCTCCGTTGGCTGTGGGACTCAGCGTTTGGCCGGTCCACCGGTGGATGGCCCGCTATGGCCGTCAGGGGGGGAGCCGGTACGAATCCGTTATGCCGGAAGTTTTTCTAAACCGGAGGAGCTGGGAATTGAGCAGGGGATGCTGGCGAAGATCTGGGATTTTATTACCGGTGGCCCCTCCCGTAGTCTGGCGAACCCAGTGGGTGTTACCACGGATCTCGACGGCACGATCTATGTGGTTGACGGAGCCCTGCAACAGATCAGTGTCTATGACTTAAAGGCACGGGTTTTCAAACGTCTGCCGGATGATGACATTTCTTTGCAGACGCCGATCAGCCCGCTGGCCGACATAACCACCAAGCGCCTCTTTGTTACTGACACCGGCGCTGGCCTGGTTCGGGTGCTGCCGCTAGCCGCAGGGATAGCCCCTGGCGAGCTGGGTAAAGGGCAGCTGCTGCGCCCCACCGGCATCGCCTTGAACAGGCTGACCGATGAGCTGCTGGTGGTGGACAGCCGTCAGTCGACAGTCTTTCGTTATGATCGCGCCAGTCTGGCCGCAAAAGGCAGTTTCGGCAGCCGTGGCGCTGGAGCCGGGCAGTTTAATTATCCTACAGCCGTGACGGTTAACAGCAAGGGCGAGATCCTGGTCTGCGACTCCCTTAACTTCCGGGTGCAGGTTTTTTCTCCTGAAGGCGTATTTCGACATGTTTTCGGCAAGGCCGGTAACAGTCCCGGTTCTTTCAGTCGTCCAAAAGGGATTGCCGTTGATAGTGACGACAACATCTATGTGCTTGATACCCTGTTTGACAACGTGCAGATTTTTGATCGTGAGGGGCTGTTATTGCTCGCTTTTGGCAGTCATGGTCAGGGGGCAGGGCAGTTCTGGATGCCGACCGGCATCCATGTTGATTCCTCTGATAAAATTTACGTTGCCGATACCTACAACAAACGGATTCAGCTCTTTCAGTATCAGAAACATGCGGTGAAATGATGATGATCTTAAAAAACTGCCTGACTATACTGCTTCTTGTCTTGCTGATCTGTTGCTGCGGCCAGGCCGATGCCAAGAGTATTGTGGACAGCCTGCATAACCTTTCGGTCAGCGGTCCTGGCCCTGTCAAGGCAACTGGAGAGTCAGAAATCTGCATCTTCTGCCACACTCCGCACGGTGCCCGCTCCGATGTAGCTTACCTCTGGAACCGCCGCGACACCGCAACGGTCTATACCCCCTATATCAGCTCAACGCTGAAGGCAACGGTTGGTCAACCCACCGGTTCTTCACGGCTCTGCCTTTCCTGTCATGACGGCACCATTGCTCCGGGAGCAGTTATTTCACGTGGTTCTGAAATTCCCTTTGCTACTTCAATGTCCGGGCGCAGCTCTAATCTGGGCACCAACCTTGCCGACGACCACCCGGTTTCTTTTGATTACAGCGCTGCCGCTGCAATGCCAAACAGTCAGCTGAAAGACGTAACGGCGCTGCCTTTGAAAGTACGCCTTGATTCAAACGGACAGATGCAGTGCACTGCCTGCCACAATCCCCATAACGACCAGTATGGCAAATTTCTGGTCATGTCCAGTCTAGGGGGGGCGCTCTGTATCAGCTGTCATCAGAAGACCGGTTGGGGTGGCAGTAGCCATGCTCTCTCCACCAGCACCTGGAATGGTACTGCCACTGATCCGTGGCCCCGTTCAAACTACACCACTGTTGCTGAGAACGCCTGTGGCAGTTGTCATCGTCCCCATAGCGCTGGTCAGCAACAGAGGCTGCTGAACTACAGCGTGGAAGAGACCAATTGTCTGGTCTGTCATAGCGGCACCGTTGCAGCAAAAAACATCCTGGCTGATCTGAATAAACCCTATCGGCATCCGGTATTCTCCTACACCAATATCCATGACCCGGCTGAAAACTACTCCGGTACAGTCACCAAACATGTCGAGTGCGTAGATTGTCATAACCCGCATCAGGCCAATAGCACAATCTATGCGGCGCCACTGGTCCCTGGCAGGCTGAAGGGGGTGCCGGCAGTGACTACGGCAAACAGCTACATTTCTGCTGCCACCTATGAATACGAGATCTGCTTCAAGTGCCACGGTTCTTTGATCAACAACGTGCTTCCCACCACCGCCATCCCCAGGGTAAACACAATCACGGATAACCGGCTTAAATTTGCCATCACCAACCCCTCCTTTCATCCGGTCATGGGGCCGCTGAACAAAATTTCCGATAACATGCTGGTAGCCCCCTGGGTCAAGGGGAGCATAATCTACTGCACCGATTGCCACGGCAGCGATTCAAGCGGCATCCGCGGTTCCCACGGTTCCATCTACCCCCATATTCTGGTCAGGAAATTCGAAAACTCTGCTGTGCCGGCAACCACGTACGTCCCGGATGATTACGCCCTCTGCTTCGGTTGCCATAATGTGAATACCCTCTTCGGCGGAGACAACACGAAGTTTAAGCAACACAAGACCCATGTCAGCACCCATACGCAAAAGGACCGCTGTGTCTACTGTCACGACCCCCACGGCAGTCCGTATAATCTGGGGATGATCAATTTTGACCTGCGGGTGGTGTCAAAAAACGGCAACAACCCGATCCAATACCTGCCGCCGGTGACCAGAAAGAAATCCTGTGTGCTGGTTTGTCACGGCGTGGTGCATGGCCCGTAATGTAAGTTTTAGAATGATTATATCAAGATGCTGGTTAGACCAAGAAAGGGAGGGAATATGTTTGATGCAAATCTGTGTCGGCCGGGAAGGTTCCGGAAGGGGGTAGCAATGGTGGTGATGATGATGGCCCTGCTCTGTGGAGTGATGGCAGGTATGCCTGGCGTGGCGGCCGCCAAGAGCTTTCCCCTGAAACAGGCTACCTGCGTTACCTCCGAATGCCACCCGAAGATGGGCAAAGACAAGTTTGTACATGGTCCGGTGGCCACCAAGAACTGTACTTTCTGTCATAAGCTGGAGCAGAAAGACACCCACCAGTTTAAGCCGATCACTGATGTGGCTGCGCTCTGCTATGCCTGTCACGACAAATTGCATCTTGGCCCGGTTGCCCATAAGCCGGTAAAAGACGGGAAATGCACCGGCTGCCACAGTCCACACCAGTCCGGCCATAACTTCCAGCTACTGGGCGGGGGACAGGATCTCTGTTTCAGATGCCATCAGAAGTCGATCATTGCCGGTAAGGTCAAACATGGTCCGGTGGCGGTGGGGGAGTGCAACGCATGCCATACTCACCACTCAGGGCAGTTTCCCAAGCTGCTGGCAGGCAAGGGCAATGATGCCTGCTACTCCTGTCACAAAGATAAACTTACCGAGTTTACCTCCAAACCACATATCCATGCCCCCATGAAGACCGGCTGCATACAGTGTCATAATCCCCATAGTAGCGACTACAAGTACACCTTGATTGGTGAAAACACCAAGGGTGTCTGCTTTGCCTGTCATAAGGACAAACACAAAGAGATCGGTGCGGTTACGGTTAAACATGGCGGACTTGAGCTGCCCAATGGCTGTATTGCCTGCCACAATCCCCATGTTTCTTCGTTTCCTAAACAGCTCGCCATGGCGCCGATGGATCTCTGCCTCTCCTGCCATGACCATGACTATGTCAAGGGAGATAAGAAAACCGGTAATATCAAGGGACTGCTTGCAGCAAACAAGATAACTCATGGCCCTATCAAGGATAAAGACTGTTCCGGGTGCCACAATACCCACGGTTCAAATAACTTTAGAATTCTGCGTGAGAACTATCCTCCGGTATTTTACGCAAAATATAATCCTGACAATTACAAACTCTGTTTCAACTGCCACAACGATACCCTGGTAAAGGATGCCAAGACCACCACCCTGACCGGCTTCCGCAATGGAGACCAGAATCTGCACTACGTTCATGTCAATAAATCACCCAAGGGTAGAACCTGCCGCGCCTGTCATGATGCTCATGCCACCAACAACCCCAAGCATATCCGTGATGCAGTTCCGTTTGGTGCCTGGCAACTACCGGTTGGCCTGGTCAAGAACCAGACCGGCGGCTCATGTCTGCCCGGCTGCCATCAAGAGTTCAAGTATGACCGTGGCAAGCTGGTGAAAAACAGATGAAAGGTCGGATGCTGTCTATGACAACCGCCATCGGTATGATGCTCGGCATCGGTGCCAGTACTGCTGCCCAAGCTGTAGTCGACCCTTTATGCACGCCCCAGGGGTTTGAACAGCGCATTGCAGTGGGTAATCGTGAAGCTGCATTACAAGCGATTCGTTCCTGTCTGGAGCGCGATGCCAACAATCCACGGCTCCATATAGCCCTGGGACATCTTCTTCTGGCTGGAAATGAGCTTGGTAATGCCCAGACGGCTTATCAGCAGGCACTGCGCATTGATCCCTCATCCAGTGCTGCCATCACCGGCATGGCAACCATCCTTACCCGGCAGGGTAAACTACAGGAAGCAGAGAGCGTGCTGTTGCAGCTATTGCCGACTACTCCCAAACCGGCCAGAATCTACTTTGAGCTTGGTCGCCTCTATGAGCTGCAGGGTAACCAGAGCAAGGCACTTGCCACTTACAAGCAAGGGATACAAGTGCATGAGCAAGGACGGCGACCACAATGAGGCGGCAAAAGCCAGTATATATCGTCATTTTGACTCTGTTCATGCTGCTCAACAGCTCAATTTCGTCACCTGCCCTGCATGCCCTTGAGACGGGTATGGAAGCACCGGATTTCACCTTGTCCGACCTTGCTGCCCGTCAACACAGTTTTTCAACACTGAAAGGGGACAAGCTGACGGTGGTGCTTTTTTGGGCCAGTTGGGGGGATAATTCTGCCAAGGCGCTCAAGCTGGCGCAAAGCCTGCACCAGACCTACAAAGGTCGCGGTCTGGCGGTCGTAGGTATCAATGTTGATCGCCAGGAGATGACTGAGCAGAGTTTGTCTGCGGTCAAAGCGACATTGGCAAAGCAGCAGATCGGTTTTCCGGTCTTGCTGGATCAGGGGCTGAACACCTTCCAGCGCTTTGGCGTAATCGCCGTGCCCAGCCTGGTGGTGCTGGATTCACAACGGGTTATCCGTTATGAACTTTCCGGCTTCCCCCTGATGGGGGCCGACGCCTTCAAGCAGTTTATCGTCGCCGGTATTGAGGGCAGGTCTGCCGTGGCAACAACAGCCACCACCGGATATCAACCGGACAAAAAAGCGGTTAGATTGTGGCATATGGGAGTAACTACGATGAAATCAGAGCGCACTTTTAGCCGAGCCGGCGGCTGGTTTGAGAAGGCGATCGCCGCTGACCCTGAATTTACCCAGCCCTATCTCAGTCTGGGAGCATGGCACTATCAGCAGCGCAACCTGACAGAGGCACGTAAACAATTTGAACTGGTCCTGCAGAAAAAATCGGATCACCCGGTTGCACTCAGTTCACTTGGCAGGATTCTGATGGAACAGGGCGATATGACCGCTGCAGAGCAGAAACTAGTTAAAGCTGTGGCGAGCAATGAATCATATCTTCCCGGTTACTATCTGATGGGAACACTCAAGGGAAAACAGGGAAATCTGCAGAAGGCGTTATACTGGTTCTCGAAAGGCGAAAGCCTGAGCCCCAATGACTATACACTGCATTTTCATAAAGGGATGATGTTTGAAGAGCTGCAGGATCAGTCGGCAGCACTGGCAAGTTACCGACGTGCACTTGAACTGATCGTGGGACAGCCATGAAGCTGAGAGGCAGAGTAATCATGTTAACCCTGCTTGCCGCACGTGTCCTGTGCCTGTCAAACGTGCTTCTGGCAGCAGATCTGCAGATACTTTCTCCTGCAGACAGGAGCTATGTCGAACATGAACAGGTTAATCTGGTGGTGGCGTTGCCGGCAGGCCGGCCGGTAACGCTTCGGATTACCACCGGTGGTAAGGTCATCATAAAAACGGTACCTGCATCTGAGAAACAGCGGGTTGCCTGTCTTGGGGCCAGACTTGCCAAAGGGATAAATACTCTTGACGTTGCGGTCTATGAGCAGGATCGAAAAACCATGGATAAACAGCTATCGGTCTATGTGCGCTCTAGCCTGTCTAAACTCCACCAGCAGGTTCCTGCCGGTTATCAACGCTACTACTTCCATCAGCCAAAGCTTGAAGAGCCATGTTCAACGTGTCATCGCATGGAAGCAACGCTGCATGATCTGACACCGGCTCGTCTGTCCGATTCACCTTGTTACCCATGTCACAAAAACAAGGGCAGCGAAAAGTATAAACACAAGCCGGCCAGCTCCGGCACTTGTTTCAGTTGCCACGAACTGCAAAAAGGCAAACGTAATTATTCGACGCGCAAGCCTGACCAAGTAGTCTGCTTCACCTGCCACAGTGCCCAGGCAAAGGATTGGAAAGAACTTAAAGTACACCACGGCCCTACTGCCGTGGGCAACTGTACAACCTGTCATGACCCACATGGTTCAAACTGGCCGTCATTTGTTCATCTACACCCGACTGACCTTTGTCTGAGTTGCCACAACGACAAAAAAAACGGCCTGCATGTTATAGCCGGTTTCTTTGGTAAGGGACACCCCGTGCGAGCGGCCAGTAACCCGCTTAAAAGAGATCGTCCCTTTTCATGTGCCGGATGTCACAACCCCCATGCAGGGAATACGCAAAATCTACTTAACAGAGAGCGTGATAACTTTGAAAACTACTGCCAAACTTGCCACAAGATGTGAGTACGATACCCCTTTCGAACCATGCGGGGCTGACATGACCGGAGTGCAGTCAGATTTTTTCAGCGATATCATGGACAACGTGAATGATGCCCTGTTCACGGTTGATACCGAGATGACCATTACCTCCTACAACCGGGTGTCGGAGCTGATGACCGGCGTCAGCCGCCAGCAGGCCTTGGGACAGAAATGTTACCAGGTTTTCAAGACGTCGTTGTGCGTCAGTTCATGTCCGGTCAAAGAAGCGTTGCAGACGAAGCAGAAGGTGGTGACGCGGGAGATCGTGATGCAGGACGGCCTCGGCGTGCGGATGCCGGTATTGATGAGGGCAGCGGCATTGCATGATGCACAGGGCAAGCTGGTCGGGGCCGTGGAATCAATTCGCTGTCTGCGCCGCCTTTATACCATCATGGACAGTGTTGCCGACGGTCTGTTCACCGTCAACAACAATATGGAGATCACCAACTTTAACCGTGCTGCCGAAGAGCTGACCGGAATACCCCACCAGCAGGCGTTGGGGATGCAGTGCAAGGATGTTTTCAAAACCAACTGCTGTAACGGTGCCTGTCCGATTCAAGAGGCGATGCAAACCGGGCAGCCGGTGCAGCGGGATATCGAAATGACCGGCCGGGATGGTGTGAAAAAACTGGTTTCCTCCAACGCCTCAGTGCTGTTTGATTGCGCCGGGCTTGCTCTCGGCGGGGTGGAAACCCTGCGGGATATGACCCCGATTGTGGCGATGCGGGAAGAAATCAGGCAGAAGTACACCTTCCGGCGTCTGGTAAGCCGCAATGTGGCCATGCGACGGATGTTTGACATCATGGAAGATGTGGCGTCAAGCGAAGCCACCGTGTTCATCCATGGTGAAAGCGGCACCGGCAAGGAGCTGTTGGCCCATGCGATCCATGATTTGAGCTCGCGACGCAATGGTCCGCTGGTGACAGTCAATTGCGGGGCGCTGCCGGAAACCTTGCTGGAATCGGAGATCTTCGGCGTGCGCAAAGGGGCCTTCACTGGGGCAACAGAGAATCGCCCCGGCAGGATTGAGCAATGTCAGGGTGGCACCTTCTTTCTGGACGAGGTTGGTGACCTTCCTCTGCAGTTACAGGTAAAACTGCTGAGGTTACTTGAAAATCGCGAGTACCAGCCGTTGGGGGCACGTCACAGCATTAAGGCAAACGTCCGCTTCGTTACGGCATCGCATCGTAACCTTGAAGAGATGGTGCGAAACGGCACCTTCAGACAAGACCTCTATTTTCGTATCAATATTATTACGCTTAATGTACCGCCACTGCGTGAACGGGTTGATGATATCCCGTTGTTAATTGATATGGCGCTGCAACGGTTCAATCTGACCTATGGCAAGCGGGTCAGAGAGGTCTCTCCGGAGCTTCTGGAAAGTTTCTTCAGTTACCCGTTTCCCGGCAATGTCAGGGAATTGCTGAATATCATGGAACAGGCGGTTATTTTATGCCGTGGGCAAAGAATTACTCTGGAGCATATGCCCCACTACTTTAAAAGTGCGAAAGCAAGCCTTGCCATGACCGCACCGGCCAAGGCAGCACTACCAGCCGCAGCCGGTAAGCTTGATCCCGATCAGATTGCACTGTTACTGGACCGCTACAACGGTAACCGGAGCGCCGTTGCTGGTGAGCTGGGCGTTGACCGGACGACCCTCTGGCGTTGGATGAGCCGGTATGGAATGCTGGATACTGCCGGCAAACAGACAGTAGCAGCCATTAACTAGTTTTGGGCTGGATGGGTGGTGTTGCCGGCAACAGCACTCATTTTGATCGCGTAAGCTCTATGACAGGCTTGACGCCGGGAGTACAACAGGTACAATAGCTTTCCATGCAGCGTTTCAATTTTAAATGGATACTGTTTGCGAGCGGTCTGATGCTGACCGCTCTTTTGGTCTGGTTTGCCTTTGCGAACTGCCGCAGCTCGGTTCCCGTTGCCCAGTGCTACCTGCGTGGCATCGCTCTTTCCCTGGGGGCGGCGGTTGAGTCGATAGCCGCCCGTGACCCTTCCCTCAGGCTGCTGTCTGATTTTAAGTCCGCCGATGTCGCCTATTTTTCCGTATTTGACCAAACCGGTTTGATACAGTTTCACACCAACCCTGATCTGATCGGCGAGCGGATTGAGGGTCAACGCTTCAAACCGCTTTTGTTAAGTAACACACCGCTTGAAAAACGGATCAAAATGGGGACCGGCGAAGTCGTTTTTGAGTTCCAGCAACAGCTGCATCTTCCGCAAAAAAACCTGATACTGCGTCTGGTGCTGCATACCTGGCAGGCTGATCAGATCGTCCGACGTGCCCGTATCGGGGGTATGATGATCGTGGCGCTGCTGATAGCCGCCTGGGGCTTTGCCCTCTGGGTCTGGCGGTTGCAGCTCCAGGATCTGAAGCGCACGGCCGAGATGGCCCACAAACGGCATCTGGCCCAACTGGGTGAAATGGCGGCAGTGCTGGCCCATGAGGTGCGGACCCCCCTGGCCGGCATTAAGGGATATGCCCAGCTTCTGGCCGAGCGACTCCAGCACCATCCTCAACAACGCTATACCGGAAAGATTGTGGCAGAGTCGGAACGCCTTGAAGGGCTGGTGAACGACCTTTTGACCTATGCACGCCAGGAGCCGCTGCAGGAGGGAGCTGCAGACCTGGCTGCAACGGTCGCCCAGGCCTGGGAACAGCTTGCCGGCGCCGCAGAACAGGCCGGTGTTCAGCTTCAGCAGGACGGGCAGCTTGACCGTACCATCCGCTGCTCCGCAGACCGTCTGCTGCAGGTGTTGCTTAACCTGTTTACCAATGCAGTTCAGGCGATGCCGGAAGGAGGTATTCTGCGGGTATCGCTTGCCGAAGAAGGCGGGATGGCGGCCGTCACCATCAGTGACACCGGCCAAGGTTTTCCAGAACAGGCACTGGAACGGATCTTTGAGCCGTTTTATACGACCCGGCCCAGCGGCAGCGGACTTGGGCTGGCGGTCTGCCGCAAGATTGTCGAAGGGTACGGGGGGAGTATGTCTGCTGCAAATGGCAGTACCGGCGGTGCAATCATCACCATTAAACTGCCGCTTGGAGAGGAACGGGTATGAGTGGTGCCGCACGAATTCTGGTGGTTGAAGATGATGCACTGTTTCGATCGCTGTTGGTCGATATCCTTGAGGACGAGGGGTACGAGCTGGTCGAGAAGGAAGATGGCAAATCTGCACTGATGGCCCTGCAGCGTCAAACGTTTGATCTGGTCCTGTCTGATCTTCGTCTGCCTGGGTTAAGCGGTCTGGAACTGTTTCGCAGGGCCCAGGCCGAAGGGTGTGTCCCCCCGTTTTTGCTGCTGACTGCTTTTGGCACGGTTGAAGAGGCAGTGGCTGCTATCAAGGAAGGGGTGGCAGATTTTCTGACCAAGCCGCTCAAAGATCCCGAGAGTTTGCGGCAGCTGGTGCGGAAAACTCTGGCTGACGGGGGAAACTTTCTGAATCAGCAGCAGTTGAAAGATCGTGATGCCACCGGCCTGCCCCCGGATAACGTCTTATTTGCCGGCGAAGCTATGCAGCAGGTCAAACGGTTGATCCATGATGTGGCCGAGACAGTTGCCACGGTGTTGATCACTGGAGAATCGGGCACCGGCAAGGAGTTGGCAGCCCGGGCGATTCATCAGGCCAGCCGCCGCAGCAAGGGGCCGTTTGTGGCGATAAACTGTGCTGCAATTCCGGAAAACCTGCTGGAAAGTGAGCTGTTTGGCCATGAAAAAGGTGCCTTTACCGGAGCGATGCAGAGTAGGCAAGGCAAATTTGAGCTGGCAGCCGGTGGAACTCTGTTTCTGGATGAGATTGGCGAGCTGCCGCTTTTATTGCAGTCAAGGTTTTTGAGGGTTATACAGGAACGGGTTTTTGAGCGGGTGGGCGGCAACCGGCTCATCAATGCTGACGTGCGGGTGCTTGCCGCAACCAATCGGGATTTGGCGCTGGATGTCAGAGAGCACCGCTTTCGTGAGGATCTCTACTACCGTTTAAACGTTTTTCCGGTGCGGCTTCCAGGACTACATGAACGCCGTGATGGACTGCATCTGCTGGTGGACTATCTGCTTAAGCAGGCGGCGGCAGCGACCGGACGTTCAATTACCGCCGTCGAGCCGGAAGTGATGGAAAAGCTGGTAGCCTACAACTGGCCCGGAAATATCCGTGAGTTGCGCAACG
>CAZNWF010000041.1:0-22162 GCA_964576485.1 uncultured Geobacter sp.
CACTTTGGAGGGGTCGTCGACAAGAGCCTGCGCGATGGTTTCGACAAGTGCTTTCATCTGGCGTACCTCTGCTTCGGAGTGTCCGGACTAGCCGGGATAGAGCAAGAAGCGTGCTACTAGGCTGCCTGGGCTGCCTTCTCCAGGATGCCTTCTTTTTTCAAGATCTGATTGACGGTGTCAGTCGGCTGCGCACCTTTGTCAAGCCAGGCAATTACTTTTTCTACATTCAGCTTCAAAATCGCCGGATTTTTGGTCGGGTCATAGTAGCCGACGTTTTCAATGAAGCGGCCATCACGGCGTGAACGCTCATCAGCAATCACTACCTGATAAAAAGGGCGCTTCTTGGCGCCGTGACGCTGCAGTCTGATTTTTGTTGCCATGGTGTGTTTCCTCCTGCGTTGTTTCTCGATTTTATGAAAATGCGAGTTGGTTAGAGTATCAGTTTATTAGCGGCCAAAAGGGAACATCCCTTTACCCAGTCCACCCAGGTTGCCAAGCCCTGGCAAGCCCCCCATCCCCTTCATCAGGTTCTTGGGGCCCATTTTTGTCAGTTGCTTCATCATTTTCTGCGCTTCAGTAAAACGCTTCAGCAGCAGATTTATTTCCTGCACGGAGGTGCCACTGCCTTTGGCTATCCGCAGGCGGCGGCTACCGTTGATAATACCATGATCTGCCCGTTCAGCAGGAGTCATGGAACGGATAATCGCCTCAATCCGTTTCATCTCTTTTTCGCTGGGCTGGGCACCCTGCATTTGCTTCATCATTTTGCCCATACCGGGGATCATTCCCATGATTGACTCAAGGGAACCGAGCTTTTTAAGCTGCTGCAGCTGGGCCAGAAAATCTTCAAGGTCAAACTGGTTTTTTTTCAGCTTTTGGGTAAGGCGCTCAGTCTCTTTTTCATCAAGGGCTGACTGGGCCTTCTCAACCAGGGTAAGTACATCACCCATACCCAGAATGCGCGAAACCAGCCGGTCCGGGTGGAATACCTCAAGGGCATCCAGCTTCTCGCCCAGACCGACAAACTTGACCGGCGCTCCGGTAACGGCCTTGATTGAGAGGGCCGCACCACCCTTGGCATCACCATCCAGCTTACTGAGAATGACGCCGGTAATACCAAGACGGTCATTAAATCCACTGGCAACCGTAACCGCTTCCTGTCCGGTCATGGCATCAGCCACAAAAAGGATTTCCCGTGGCTGCGCTACGGCTTTAATCCGCTCCAGCTCATTCATCAGGTAGTCATCAATCTGATGACGGCCGGCGGTGTCTAACAGTACGGTGTCAAAACCGTTTAACTCTGCATAACGGACAGCAGCCGAGCAGATATCAACCGGTTCCTGGCCTGCCTGTGAATCAAAAACATCAATATTCAGCTGTCGTCCAACGGTTTTTAACTGCTCGATAGCTGCAGGACGGTAGACGTCAGCAGGAACCAGCAGAGGACGACGTTTTTGTTTGCGAAGCCAGCTACCCAATTTGCCGCTGGTAGTTGTTTTACCCGCGCCCTGCAGACCAACCAGCATAAGTACGACAGGCGGTTTTGCTGCAAGATCGAGGTTGTTGTCCTGATCGCCGCCCATCAGGCTGATCAGTTCATCATGGACGATTCTGACTACCTGTTGACCAGGTGCCAGGCTCTGCATGACTTCGGTGCCGACCGCCTTCAGACGGACATTTTCAACAAAGTCTTTAACAACCTTGAAATTAACGTCAGCCTCAAGCAGCGCCAGGCGAACTTCTCGCAGGGCGTCCTTTATGTTGTCTTCAGTCATTACTCCCTGGCCGCGGAGCTTTTTGAAGACTGATTCCAGTTTATCCGAAAGATTATCAAACATTTAGAGCCAATATACTCATGGTATCCTAAAAGGAGCAAACTATAGAGGTGTCAGTATGCTTTTGTCAAGAACTATCTGGTAACTACAGTTTAATGACTGAGCTTGCTGTCAGTAGATGTTCTGCTGTGCTGAACATGTTGGTGACCTGCCCAACTGCCAGCTGGTCCTTTTTTTTGAAATAATCCAGACAGATACCGCAGGCCAGTAGCTCGACCCCTCTATCTTCAAGTTGTTTGAGTGCTTCGACCGTCTCCGCACCTTTTGCGGCAAGCAAAACACCGCTGTTCAAGAATAGTATCCGGTCTGGTTGCTGTGGAGTTTCAAGCAAGGTAAAAATAAAATTTTTCATGAGGAGGTAGCCCAGTTCTTCCGATCCGTCCCCCAGGCGGTCTGAGGTAACCAGTAGAACTCTGTCTCCTGAGGTTGAAGAGATGGCGCCACTCGTGGCTGTTCCTTCAACGGCTGCTGATCCGGTTATCTGCAGTGACCAGCCATCTGCTGCAGCGGTTTCAGTAACCTGATAGCCACGGTTTCTTGCAAAGCGTCCCACATTTTCTCGCGGAGCGCCATCATCTACCAGTACACATAGTGACGTGCCTGGCTCCTCCAGTGCTTTCTTGGTTGCAATAACCGGGGCCGGGCAGGCCTGCCCGCGACAATCAATGGTTTTCATGCTGATACTCCCTGATGGTGATATAGGTGTTATGTGTAAACTGGCACAAAAAGGCCGGTAACAGATTTTGTGCAGTTAGTAGCTCCATCGTGACATCCCGATGATCTTCATCAAAACGGATTGCAAGGCCGCAGTCTGCCTGCACCGCACGTGGAGCGGGAATAAGCATGATGGGTAGTCCGCTGCTTTTGAGAAGACCTTCTGCCTTGAGCACCCGATGGGTGGAATTGAATACTGCAAGGTATTGTCCTTCACGTACAACTTGCTGCCCCACGGGGATACTCCTTGATGCGACCTGATTGACAATGCTGGCCGAACTTCATACTATGCCGAAAAGGGGATCTGCATGCAAGATTCATTTAACTTCGCTGGACTGGTGATGGGTGCCTTTCTGGCGAGCATACCCTGCGGTTATCTGCGGGAATCATTTAAAAAATTTTCGCTGCCCTGGCTGTTTCTGGCACATCTGCCGATTCCGTTGGTGGTCCATTTCCGGCATCTGGCTGGATTTGGTTGGCGTGTTATTCCTTTTACCCTGGCCGCTGCAATCGGTGGGCAGATAGTCGGCGGTTGGTACAAGCGGAGGATGATACATGGCAGGAAAGCGTCCCAAAGGCAGCCCTGAGCGGATCAGCAAGCTGCTCACCGGTTCCGGTCTCAATCCGGAACTGGGAGCTCGCCTGAAAGATCTGGTGATCTGGGAAAGCTGGGATCAGGCGGTGGGATCTGCTATCGCCGCCCGGACCAGACCACTGCGTCTGGTTGGCGGGGTGCTGACCGTTATTGTGGCCAGCGGTCCCTGGATGCAGCAATTAAGCTTTATGAAATCCGAACTGCGTGACCGGATAAATACAATACTGGCAGATGACAGGGTTAAAGATATTGTTCTGAAAGCTGGGAGGATTCAGCAGGATGCCGGTGGTGCAGAAACTTCGCGCCCAGCCCCCAAACCGCTTTCAGCACAACAGCAGGCCCAGATTACCAGACAGGTAAGTGAACTGGAAGATACAGAGTTAAGGCACTCACTGCAGTCATTAATGGAACAGCATTTCCGTAATAGTTAAATCTGTTATGGTTCCATTCTGTCGATAAGCTCACGATGCTTGGCCACGGATGTACGTCCACCAGCCACCTTTTCCACCAGCGCCGCTATCCGTTCCTGATCCTCCTTCAAAATACCTACAAAACGGTGTCCGCAAGCGGTCAATTGTTGTTCCTGGTGCAGCTTGCGCCAGATCAGTTCTGCCACGGCGCAGACCGGTTGTTTCTCATCCTGCAGATCAATCAAAACAAGAGCCAGGTGCGTCGGCTCCGTGGCAAGATGGACCCCAAATCCGCCGGCACTCAGGTTCATGACGGTGCTGGTAAGTTTAAGCCGTGGCGGGGCAGGCTTCTGCAGATCCTGAACGACCCGTTTCCATTCCCGCTGAAAAGCTGCCAGGGAGGATTTTTGAGGAACCAGCAGCAGCGGAAGGGAAAGATCAACACGGGGCGATTGCCGACGTTGATAGACGGATAGCTCACCTAGCGGACGAAGTTTCAATTCTTCTGGTGAAATCAGCTCAACAAGCTCTGCCCTGATCTGAACTCCCATCCCCATCGCTTCCGTGGTGAGCTTGAACTGCATGCCGGTTTTTAGCCCCGATAGTTCTCCTGCATACAGGCGATAGGCGGTTTTAAGGAGGAGTTGGTCATCACTGCAAAACACAACTCTGCCGGTAAATGAATCAAAAACAGACGCATCCCGCTCTTCCGAGATGTTGATCAGGAAGACATTTTGGCCACGGGTAAAGTAACGGTCGTAGTTCATAATGGAATAGTGTGCGCCTGTTCAGCCAGCAGGTTACTCATGAAACATCCGGTCAAGCAGCTCCCAGTTGTTTTTCTGCCTGATCGTCTTTTTGCTCTGTTTTTTCTGGTGATACTGAATGTTGGCCTGGATCCGCTCCTGGTCGGCCTTTCGTATCAGGGTAAACCGCTGTCCAACAGCAATTTTGTCTTCATCCGGCAGGCTGCGTCGCCAAAGCAGTTCTGCTACAGCGCAGATCGGCGGAGTCCCTTGCTCAAGATCGATAAAGACCATGGCAAGGTCTGAGTACGGTTCTGATTTGTCAATTATCTGACGAAATCCTCCTGCACCCAGGTTGATCTCGCCGGATGTCAGCTCAAGTTTTTCTGTACTGCTTGCAGATAACTTTCCCTGGTAACGCTCCCATTCCTGCCGGAAAAAGGTCAACGGAGCCGAACGGGTAAAGGTCCTGAAGTTGAGAATCAGGTCCATACGGGGAACCTGGCTGCGCTGGTACATTTCAAGCTGGCCTGCTGGGTGAATGACAAAATCCCTGCCATTAACGGAACGCACAACCCCTACAAACTGCACCCCTGATCCATAACTTTCAGTCGTTATTTTAAAGCGCATCCCTGGCTTCAGCAGATGCAGTTCTCCGTGGTGTAGCGGGTAGCGGGCGTGAAGCACGAACTGCGTGTTATCTGCTGCCACAACGGTTGCAGAAAAAGCTTCAAAAAAGTCGCTGTTACGATCAAGCGTGGTGTTGATAAGAAACACTTTTTGTCCGCGAGCAAAGTAGGTGGTGTAGTTCACGGGCCTGCTCCTTGCTGAGTTACCGTTTCAAGATGTTTTTGTTACATACTTGTACCTATAATCCGGTTCCGTCCGGATGCTTTGGCCTGATAGAGACATTGATCCGCCTGATAAAGCATAGTGTCAGCAGATACTGCGTTGGGGATGTCACGTGCAGACCTGCTAACCGTGCCGAAACTGGCGGTTATGCTCAGGCTTTCGCCCCGGTACAGGCAGGATGTCGTGGCGATCAGGTTTCGCAGACGTTCAGCAACCACCTGGCAACCAATTTGGTCCGTTTCCGGTAGTATCAGGACAAACTCCTCACCGCCATAACGGGCCACCCAGTCAACTTCACGGCGGATCGTACCGGCAATGATGCGGGTACAGTGCTGTAAGATCGCATCCCCTGCCTGATGTCCCCAGGTGTCGTTAATCTTCTTGAAGTGATCCAGATCCATCATAATCAGGGAAAAGTCTCGCACATAGCGGTCAGCCCGGCGGATTTCATTGGGAAGGTGCTGGTCAAGATAGCCGCGGTTAAATGTGCCGGTCAACGGGTCTCGGATTGAAAGCTGTTTGATCTCTTCCAGACTTTTCTGCAGAGAACTTTCCAGGTCCAGAATCCGGCGGGCCGTCTTGAGGCGTACCATTAACTCTGCGTCATTGACCGGTTTGAGCAGATACTCATCCGCACCGGCTTCAAGCCCCTCAATCAGCTTGTCTTTTCCCTCTTGTGAGGTTAACAGGATCAGGTAGGTGTAACATTCAGCTGTTCTCTCCCGAAAGGCCCGGCAAAAGGCGATGCCATCCATTTCCGGCATGACCCAGTCGGTTAAAATTATGGGAAAATAGCTGGTACGGCTAAGTTCCAGCGCTTCTTTTCCGTTGGCGGCCTGACTGACCTGGTACCCCGCATCCTGCAGGGTTTGGCAGAGTATTGTCCGCATGAAGCGGTCGTCGTCGACCAGCAGGATCGGGATACCGGTGTCAGCCATGCTTCCTCCGGGTGGTTAGCGGGTCAGTTTGCGATAGGTGATCCGGTGTGGACGATCAGCTTCGCTTCCCAACCGTTTGCGGCGGTCTTCCTCATACTCTGAATAGTTACCTTCAAACCAGGTTACCTTTGAATCTCCCTCAAAGGCAAGGATATGGGTGGCGATCCGGTCCAGGAACCAGCGGTCGTGGGAGATAACCACGGCGCAGCCGCCAAAGTTTTCCAGCCCTTCCTCCAGCGCCCGCATGGTGTTGACATCCAGATCGTTGGTCGGCTCATCCAAGAGTAACACGTTCGCACCACTTTTCAAGACCTTGGCAAGATGGACCCGGTTGCGCTCACCACCGGACAGCATCCCCACTTTTTTCTGTTGATCTCCACCGGTAAAATTAAAGCGGGCCACATAGTTACGGGCGTTGACGGTCTGCTTGCCCAACTGGATCATTTCCTGGCCATCGCTGATCTCTTCCCACAGCAGGCGATCAGGATTGAGGGTGTCGCGGCTCTGGTCTACATAGGCAACCTGGACGGTATCACCAATTTTGAAGCTGCCGCTGTCCGGTGTTTCCGAGCCGGTAATCATGCGGAAGAGGGTGGTCTTGCCAGCGCCGTTAGGGCCGATCACGCCAACGATCCCGCCACGGGGCAGCTTGAAGGTCATCCCTTCGTACAGCAGACGATCACCGAAGCCTTTGCTGACATTGTCTGCCTCAATCACAATATCCCCCAGCCGTGGGCCGGCCGGTATGTACAGTTCAAGATCCTTGCCCCGCGTTTCGCCTTCCTGGGCTGCCAGATCCTCATATTTGCTGATCCTCGCCTGGGCCTTAGTATGGCGTCCCTTGGGCGACATCCTGATCCATTCCAGCTCTCGTTTCAGTGTCTTGCGGCGTTCGCTCTCCTGTTTTTCCTCAACCGCCAGGCGATCCTGTTTCTGCTCAAGCCATGAAGAGTAGTTCCCTTTCCAGGGAATCCCTTCGCCGCGGTCCAGTTCCAGAATCCAGCCGGCCACATTATCCAGGAAATAACGGTCGTGGGTAACAGCGATAACGGTACCACTGTAGTTGTGCAGGTGTTTTTCCAGCCAGGCCACGGTCTCGGCATCAAGGTGGTTGGTCGGTTCGTCCAGCAACAGGATATCAGGTTTTTTCAGCAGCAGGCGGCAGAGTGCGACTCGTCTTCTCTCGCCACCGGAAAGCACCTGTACCTTCGTGTCGCCATCGGGGCAGCGCAGGGCATCCATGGCCAGTTCCAGGCGGGAATCCAGGTCCCAGGCATCCATATGATCCAGCTTTTCCTGCAGTACGGCCTGGCGATCACACAGTTTTTCAAAATCAGCATCCGGCTCGGAAAATTTGTCGGTAATGCCGTTAAACTCAGCCAGCAGGTCAACGGTCTCCTGACAGCCCTCCTCTACCACCTGACGGACAGTCTTGTTCTCGTCCAGCTTTGGTTCCTGCTCCAGATAGCCAACAGTATAACCGGGTGACAGTGCTACCTGGCCGTTAAATTCAGTATCCACACCGGCCATAATCTTCAGCAGGGTTGATTTACCGGAACCGTTCAGGCCCAGTACACCGATCTTGGCACCATAAAAATAAGAAAGAGAAATGTCCTTGATGATCGGCTTCTTATCGTAAAATTTGGAAACCCGCATCATACTATAGATAACTTTTTTGTCGTCAACGCTCACTAGCTGTTCACCTCCACTGTTTATAAAGGAAATTTTTATTGCATGGAGTGCTCTGAATGTCAATTGTTAAGCGGTGTTGCAAAAAGGACTGTGTCTGTCTTAAATAAATCTTGATCTTTACTGTGCAGATTGGTATCAGTTAATCAAATGATTGCTATATCCATTTCCTGGAGGACGACATGACAATTGATCTGCAACAGGCTATCAGAAATTCGATCCAGACCGAAAAGAATGCCATGAATTTTTATCAGATCGGGGCGGGGTATATGAAGGACCCGGCTGCCAAACGTACCTTTGAAATGCTGGCCAGGGAGGAACGGGAGCATGCCGGCCATTTTTATAAAATTTACCAGGGGACCGATATGCCATCCCTGGAAGCGTTTCTTGACGCACCTGCTGATACTGAGTCAGGCTGGATGGCATCCTTGGGTAAGGTAATTGATGAAAATGTCACAGAGAAAGCCGCCCTTGAACTGGCACTGGATAAAGAAAAAAAACTGGAAGAGGCACTGCGTGAAACTGCTGCACGTATAGATGATCCTGCTATTAAGGCGATCTTTGAGTTAAATGCTCGTGAGACCCGTAATCACTACATTCTGATTGAATCAGAGTACGCCAGAATTATGGGGATGGTCCATGAAAGTGATATGGATACCTTTGTGCGGGAGTAACCAAACTTGATGTTCGTATCCTGGCATATAAGCCTCTGTCATCCGTTGACAGGGGCTTTTTGCTACCTGTTTGTACTTTTTGTGCTATACAGCTTTTTTATCTGCCAGTGGTTGCCAACAGGGCAAAGCTGGGTATACTGGTCGCATGCCACACAGGGAGCATTGCCAACATGGCTTCTTACGAACAGACATTTCTGGAACAACTAACCAATATCCACGGGGTTGATTTTACAACCTGGCAGGGCTGGGAACAGCTTATGACCTGGGTCAAGCGCCAACCTTGGCGCGAAGAGTTTTTTGGCGGCGAAAAAATACCTGCTCGTCTACTCTATCCACAAACGCTGTGTGAAGAACTTAGCCGCTATCTTGGGGGGTAGCACGTCAAGTATGTTTTTCGTGCAGCTCCTGGTTAACTGGCTGACCAATCAGATCAAGGGCGAACATAAAAAATATACCGCGTTTTTTCAGAGTAAAGCGGTGGTTTAAGGCAGTTAAATTGATGTTTGAAGGGGATACTGAGGATGAAAAAGTTGGTATGTGGTACGGCGATGATGGTGGTATTAATGGTTCCAATGGCAGTCTTTGCCGCTGAAGATACACTTTTTTCAAAGCTTGATGCTGACAAGAACGGCTCCATCAGCAAAGAAGAATTGCTGAAAGCTGATCTGCGTGTTGTGGCCACGCCGAAAGGGCAAAAACGGGTGGTGCATCGTGATATGCTTAAAGCGGGGACTGCTGCTGCAATGACCGAAGAGCAGAAAAAACGTCTGTTTGATCAGGTTGATACCGATAAAAATGGCCATATCAGTAAAAAGGAATGGAGTCGGGCATCACGAGACGGCCTGATCCTCTTGACATTCTGAAGCCGTCTTGTTGCTAAAGGAGGGTGTAGCCATGCAGATAACCGTCACCGCACAAGATGGAGTTGTTATCGCTGCTCTGGTTGGCAGGATGGATGCCATGACCACGGTTGAGTTTGACCGCTGGTTCTCAGAACAGCTGTCCAGTGGCAAAACCCGACTTGTTCTTGATCTGCAGGGGCTTGAGTATATCAGTAGTGCCGGTCTTCGTTCCTTGCTTGCTGCTGCAAAACAGATAAAGGCCAAAAATGGCTCATTACTGCTTTGTCAGTTGGTGGGGACCGTTGAAGAGGTGTTCAGGATATCCGGTTTTCTGGCTATTTTCCCCTCGTTTCCCAGTGCGGAAGAGGCCTGTGCCTCACTCAAGTAACCCCACTAAAATCGTTATGTCACTCGTTGAGAATATTTTGCCGCCTGATGGATCTATCAGGCGGTTTTGTATTCAAACAGTCCATTTTTCACTGAATGCCATGGCTACAAACAGACCATGCTGCTATCAGTCAGACGAGAAACCATCCCCTTGAATATACCTGCATTAGAAGTTGCTACGTCAGATCCCCGCGACTTGAGATAGTCGAATGGCAATTGATTTTTTGTGTGGTGGCTTTTTGTGGGCCACGAGTCCCTGGACGATAAATGGTCGCTTGTACCCAATCCTGATCGGGTGACTCATAGACAAGCTGGCCGTCGGCAAGGTCATAACCGTGCTTTTCAAAGTTTCTCAGCCGCTTGTTTTCGTCCCCTGCGCAGATCATGTTTATTGTATATACGTTTTGCTACGGTTGGATAACTGCCGCATAGTTCCGGGGAGCTAATGGCACAACGAAAAACGTCCGCGTTGTAGTGGCACTGGACAGTTATGCAAACTGCCCTTTACAATGTTGGTACTCATTGGTAGGATATTTTTATACTACTTATAAGGGGGCGCTATGCACCTCGTAAAAACTTCAATTACCCTGCCTGAAGATCTCCTTCAAGAAGCAAAATCCATGTCTAAAAACGTAAGCAGCTTTATCGCTGAGGCACTGCGGGAACATATCCGTCAGCGAAAAATTCAGAAGGCGATGGAGTCTTTTGGCGGTTGGAAGGCCAGAGAAGACGCAAGCGTAGATATTGTGAACAGTCTGAGAGAAGAGGGGGGGCGCGGCTATGCCGGGCGTGCTCATTGATACTGATATTGCCATTGATTTTCTGCGGGGAACCTCTTACGCGCAGCCTCTGATGGGTGGTTTGTGGAGCAGTGGCCAGGCAATGATAAGTGTGTTGACGGTGTATGAGTTAACCGCTGGTATGCGTGATGCGGAGAAGATTGTGACGCATAACTTTATAGACGCCTGCGCTGTTGAGCCGGTTACCCCTGAGATTGCATGTAAGGGGGGGGAGTTGTATCGGAAATATCGGGCCAAAGGAGTGACGCTGACATCGCTTGACTGCCTGATCGCTGCAACGGCAATGGTTAAGGGATATACGGTCGCCACCAGAAACGTGAAACATTATCCGGAAAAAGGATTGTTGTTTTCCCTTTAGCCTGTGAAGCATCCGTGCCGCAGGTGGTAAGCGTGCCAAATCCAGAAAGGAAGACAGATGAAGAAACTGATTATCCCTGTTTGTATCCTGGTAGCTGTCCTTTGTACTGCGATAGTTAACGACCGCTGTCTTGCAGGGGAGCAGATCGTCGGCGGAAGGACTCCGGCGGTGGTCACCAAACCGGAGGTGGTTGCTGCGGCACACTTTGCGGTTGCCGAGCAGGCGAAGCTGATGAGGAAAGAGCAGGAAACAGCTGCAGCAAAACTGGGTCTGGTCGCCATTATGAGTGCTGAAGAACAGGTGGTCTCCGGCATGAACTACCATCTTATGTTGAAGGTGAAGCTGAACGGCATGCTTAAGAAGGCAGAGGCAACGGTCTGGTGGCAGGCCTGGAACAAGGAAACACCGTACAAATTGACTGCGTGGAAATGGAAATAATGCAGATGAAAATCCAGTTCGGGTTAAACAGATGCAGGAGGAATGCATGGATGAGAACAGTCATGAACTTAAACAGTTACTGGAGATAATTGCCAGAATTGCTGTAGGTGACTACTCAAATGATATCATGGAGCTGACCGTTGACACCACCCCTGAGCCGATCAGAACCATTGCTGAGGCGATGGGGTTGATGATGGTTAAGGTTGAGGCGCGGGAGTTTCATCTGGAACAACTGGTTGCCGAACTGCAGCGGTTGAATACGCAGATCAAGCACAACGCCGTGCAGACGGTTGCGGCCATGGCCCAGGCCCTGGAAGCACGTGACAGCTATACCCGCGGCCATGCAGAGCGGGTGGCACAGATTGCGGCACAGATTGCGCTTGAAATGGGATTTGATGCAAAGCGTGTGGAGCTGGTCAGAACTGCGGGGGTGCTGCACGATATCGGTAAAATCGGCTGCTCAGACCGGATATTTCAGGATCATGGTGCCAAAAATCCACCGGACGTGGTGCAGGAGATTCTCAGTCACCCCGGTATGGGGGCGGAGATTCTCAGCCGTCTTGAGTTTCTTGATGAGGTGACCGCCATTATTGTGGCCCACCATGAGCGGATGGACGGTAAAGGCTATCCCCAAAAACTGCTGTCGGACCAGATACCGTTGGAGGCCCGTATTATTGCTGTTGCTGACGGTTTTGATGCCATGACCACTGACCGCCCGTATCAAAAGGCACGATCAGTAGAAACGGCTTTGGGAATATTGAAGCATGATGCCGGTAGCCACTGGGACAGTAACTGTGTGGAGGCCTTTGAACGGGTTCTGAATCGGCAAGGTCACGGAGCCAGTCCTGGTGTTGTTGAATAATTACAAGGGATCAGGCAAGCATGGAATAGGCCGTCAGTTGTCAAAACGGCTTTGGGAGGATTACGTTGAACAGGCGATTTGATTCACCGGCAGCACCGCTGCTTTTTGATGCCTGGTTTACCGAGCAGGACAGGCCTCAAGGCGGGTAACCCCGTAACCGTCTTCCGGGCGGTAGAATCCACCGTAAACGGCTTGCCTGCGGGCAGATGGCAGGTGTCTTCCTGCAGCCGTTTGATTGCAGATTCCCGTGGTGTCATACTGTACGCTCCACAAAGGCGATAAAGTCGTTGAGTGTCTTGAGTCGTAAGGAATCGCTGTCAGAGATGGTTACGTTATACTTTCCTTCAAGGGCAACAGCAAAGGCCGGACAGTCCACTGAATCAATCCCTTGGGTTGCCAGAGGACTATTCGGGTCAATCTCTGCAACCAATCCTGTATCCATACCGATCTGAAGCATCAGTCCCTTTAGTTCTGCAACGCTAACGCCCATGGCTGTACTCCTTTTCGATGTAGGCAATCTACCGCTTCAGTTTAAAGCGCTGCACCTTGCCGGTGGCAGTACGGGGCAACTCTTCCACAAAGAAATAACGTACCGGCAGCATGTAGTCCTGCAAACGGCTGGCCATGAACCGACGCAGATCCCGTTCCAGTGCCGGGTCTGCAACGTAGCCCGGCTTGAGCATCAGGTGGGCTGCCGGGCGCATCAGCCCCATGACCTGACAAGGTGCCACGGCGCAATCCGCCACAGATGGATGTGCTCGCAGCACCTCTTCCACCTGTACCGGTGAGATCCACTGCCCACCAACCTTCAGCATGTCGTCACTGCGTCCACGGTGATAGTAGTAGCCCTCTTGTTCCAGAAACAGATCACCGGTTTTGATGAAGCCGTCAGGCAGCATGGTTGCTGCGGTTTTTTCAGGCAGATTCCAGTACCAGGGGGCGGTGCTGTCTCCCCGTACCTGCAGGTGGCCTGGGGTGCCTGCAGGAACCGGATTGCCTTCATCATCCACCAGACGAATCTGGTAGCCTGGTACTGCCTGTCCGGCTGAGCCTGACTGTATCTTGCCCGGCTGGTTGGAGATAAAGATATGGGTCAGCTCAGTCGTGCCGATTCCATCCAGAATATCCAGGCCGGTCAGGCGCTGCCATTCATCAAACACGGCTGTCGGTAATCCTTCACCGGCAGAGATACAGAATCGCATCGGCAGGTTTAACTGGGATGTGGCGGTGGAAAGGATGATCTGGGCATAGACGGTGGGCACCGAGAAAAACAGGCTGGGTTGGTGCTGCGTAATCAGGGCCAGCAGATCTTCCGGCAGCGGTTTTCCAGGATGCAGCAGGGCGGTTGCACCACTATACAAGGGGAAAGCCAGACTGTTGCCCAGGCCATAGGCAAAGAACAGCTTGCTGGCTGAAAAGAGCAGGTCATCCGGTCTGATCCCCAGCACTTTGGAGCCATACTGCTCTGCAGCAACCAGCAGGTCCCGGTGTCGATGGGGTACTCCTTTGGGTTTACCGGTTGAACCGGAGGTGTAGAGCATGAACGCCAGATCGTCAGCTGCAGGAGCAGGAGCACCAAGCGGGGCAGCAGGATGGTGGTCCAGCCAGCCGGTTAAGGACTCGCTACAGACAAGGTTGGGCAGTGCAGGAGTCACACATTCTGCTGCCAGCGGGACGGTAGAGGAGCGCAGCATAAAGCGCGCACCGGAATCCTGCAGGATGTAGCGGTAGTCATCAGCGGCCAGAGCGGTGCTGACCGGTACGGCAACCGCGCCATGCAATACCGCACCCAGAAAGGCTGCAACAAAGACCGGACTGTCAGGCAGAACCAGCAGTACGCGATCTCCGGCAGCGACACCGCTTTGCTGCAACAGAGTGGCAAACCGGCAGGCACTGTCTGCCAGTTGCTGAAAACTGACAGCCTCTCCATTACAGATATAGGCGCTCTTGTCCGGGTGCCTGGCCAGGTTGGGGGCAAGCAGGGTGACGGCGAGGTTTTTGGGTGACACGCTGCATACCATACTAGTCCCCCGACTCGGCTATTTTCGATTTCCGCCCCAGTTACCGGTTAAGGCGCCGTTGCAGTAACCCCATTTGCCGCTGAAGCTGGTGCCGGAGAAACGCAATTCAAGTTTACCCCAGTAGTAGCGTCCATTTTTGGGGGTTGCGCAACGTTCGCCGGAATGGTCTTCAATCCAGTAGCCGCTTAATGTGTCGCTGTGCAGAGTTCCGACGATCTCGCCGTTGTCGGTGGGGTAACGGCCGGCCACCCGGTTGCCCTGCTGCTGAAACCTGATATCCCCTTCAGATGAACTCCAGACCCCTTCAATGGCGGGGCTGTCAGTGCTGATGGCAAACGGGTCGTTGCCTGCCTGAGGTGGGGGCGCAAAGCCCTGGCCGCCACCGCCGTAGCTGCGGGAGCCGCTCCAGGGACGTGACGGCTTGTCGTCACAGTGCCCCCAGACACCGCTGAAGCCATTTCCGTCAAAGGTGAGGGTGGCGCGCCCCCAGTGATAACGGCCGTTTTTAGGTGTCGAGCAGCGCCGGTCAGAGCCATCTTCGATCCAGAAACCTTCAAAGATAGTGCCAAACATAAGGCCGGTCAGTTCTCCGTTGTCATTGGTATAGCGACCGGTAACCCGGTCTCCTGACTGCTGCAGGGTAACGGCCCCTTCCGTGCTGGAATAGCTGCCTGAAACGGAAAATGCAAATACGCTGTGCGGTAACAGTACCATCAGTAGCAATGCCCCTACATAGACGGATGCTTTCATGGTAAGACCTCCTTTTTTATGTAACCAGATACCAGAAAAATGCAAAAAATCAACCATGGGCGCTAACAAACAGCCGGTCTGGTGAATTCTTGAAGCAGGTGGTTGCTTGTCATCTCAAAATGATGTGGTATCGTCAGAACAGGGGCAGCAGCACGCTGACTGTCGCTTCGTTGCTGGTGCCGTAAATTTTACAACAAGGAGAACATGTATGGAAAACATCAATCAGTATCAGCAGATTGCTCTTACCTACATCACTGCGATCGGAACCAAACTGCTTGCGGCAATTGTCATCTGGATCGTCGGCCGCTGGCTGATCAGTCTGGCGGGACGGATGCTGCAGCAACTGCTGGAGAAACAGAAGGTTGATCCTACCTTGATGCGCTATATCGGCAACTTCGTTAATGTCACCCTTAATATCGTTCTGGTTGTTGCCCTGCTGGGCTACTTTGGTGTGCAGACCACCACCTTTGCCGCTTTGGTGGCTGGTGTCGGCATAGCGATAGGCGCAGCGTGGGGAGGGCTTTTGTCCAACCTGGCCGCCGGTGGTTTCCTGATTGTCCTGCACCCCTTTAAAGTCGGAGATTTTGTAACGGTGGGGGGAGTGACCGGTACCATCAAAGAGATCGGCCTCTTTGTGACCGCCATCAATACGCCGGATAATGTGCTGACCCTGGTTGGCAATGCCAAGATCTTTGGTGACACCATTCAGAACTATTCAGTCAATGAATTCAGAAGGGTGGACCTGAAGTGCCAACTGGCAGGCAGTGCCGATCATGGCGCCGCCATGCAGCTTTTAAAGGAAAAACTGGCTGCGATCCCCAATGTACTGGCGCAACCTGGTGTGGATGTCGAAATTTTAGAGTTCAATCTGGTTGGTCCGGTGCTTGCGGTGCGTCCCTACTGCCATACCGACCATTACTGGCAGGTCTATTTTGACGGCAACCGTGTAATGCGTGAAGCGCTGGCTGCAGCCGGATTCCCTGCTCCCATGCCGGCCCAGACCGTAATGGTGCAGAATCAATAAAGGAGCTCTCCTTGTCGGGGTTAGTGCTGCTCGCCGGCTGGTGGCTGCTTTGTATCCGAGCCGGGAAACACAATGCTCCATTGACCGCTCTCTCCGCTCAAAAATCCTTCTGATGGCCCCTCTTCACGGTGATTGCGGGGCTGATACGGGCTGATGCCGCTGCAACCGGCCGTAAGCGTCAGAAACAGCAGCGTTGCAATCGCTCTGATCAAAACTTTACCCTGGCCCCGAAGGTGCCGATGGTGATGTCGGCAGCCGGAGCCGTTCCAGCAGCCCGGTCAAGGGAGAAGATCCGGTACTGGAAATACAGTTCCGTGGCGTATTTTTCAAAGGCCTGTACGGCTGCCGCACCAATTGAATAGCCTTTGTCACCGGCCTGGGCAAGATCCTGCGAACAGGTATAGTCAACTCCGAAGGCGGTGTAGCCAAGGTTGGTGAAGTTAGCCAGCCAGCCCAGCTTGCCATAGAGGTTGGTGGCGTCCTTGCGGGTTGTGTACTGCTGCAGGGCACCGGACAGGGTCAGGTTCAGGCCGGTTGCACTGTGCAGCAGGGAAAAAGAACCGTCATACAGCAGTCCGGCGCTTGCCAGTTTAGGGTTTGAAACGGCAAAGGCACCGGCCCCTTTTAGTCCGTATCCCTGGCCTCCCCAGAACAGGGCCAGGTCGGAACGTTGGTTGCTGACCAGTGACCCGGCCAGGCTGAAACCATACAGGTTGGGGCTGTCATACCGCAGGCGGGATTGGCGGGAAAGGCCGTCAAAACTGCTGAAGGCATCGGCTACCTTCAGGTTGCTGGTGCCGTTGGGGATAAACGCTTGTGTGCCGTTTTTGCTGCGGAACAAAAAACCGCCCCCCATGTCGGTGATGCTGGCGTACTGCACCACGTCAGTCTTTGAAAGATCGACTTCCGCCGTGGTGTTGGAGGCGGTGTCCCCCTTGCCGATGGAGAGTTTGCCAAATCGCTTGCTGGCTAGCGAAACTTCGACCCAGCGCTGGTCAAAGTAGGTGTCGCTCAGGGTCTTCTGCTGCTGAGAAACCGCAGAGGAACGGTCAGGAGATACCGCTATCTCAATCCGGGTGCCTATGCTGAGATCCTCATTGGCCTTTGCCGTGCCCACAAAGCGGATCCGGCTGTTACTGGCCGTGTTGTCTACATGGTAGAGAGTGCTGTTGTAGCCGTCGTTGGCTACCACCACGGCCCGGTTTATCTGGCCTGAAATGGCCAGCTTGATCTTGTCGTTGCCGGAGGTGACAACGGGAACGGGGGCAGCGGTTTGCACCGTCTGCGCTGTTGGTATTTGAACCGGTGCTGATGTCTGCTGAAACGTGCTGATCTGCTGCTGTAACCGTTGCAGAATTTCAGACTGTGCCTTGATCTGTTCTGCCTGCTGCTGTAGCTGCAGTTGTTGTTGGCGGATGGTCTCCTGCATCTGTTGCAAAACCTGCTGGTCCATCGCTCTTGGTTGCGCAGACGCGGTAAGCGGAAGGGACAGCAGTAAAAATGAGAGTGTACACAGGTTACGCATTTGCGTTTTTCGGTTTGAGATATGTGGAGATCTTTTCCACCAGCTCGGTTGCTATAATCGGCTTGCTGATATAGTCGTTCATGCCTGCCTTCAGACAGTTTTCCCGATCTACCGCACTTGCTGCAGCGGTCATGGCGATAATCGGCAGTTTTCCCCCTTCAGGCAGTTGTCTGATCAACCGTGTTGCCTGGATGCCGTCCATGACCGGCATCTGCATATCCATCAAAATCAGATCGTAGGTTTCCTTTTGAACCAGTTCCACTGCCTCTTTGCCATTACGGGTAATGGTTACCTCCAGCCCTGCGCGACTTAAGAGCTGTCGAGCCACAAACTGATTGGCTTCATTGTCTTCAACCAGCAGGACCCGGCTGCCGCTTATGTCTGCTGCCAACTCAGTAAGTGAAGGGGCCTGCTGTGCCGCCTGATCTGGTGCTGCAGCAGCCAGACCAAGGGTTACGGTAAAGGTAAAGGAACTGCCTTTGCCGGGGGTGCTGCTGACAGTAATGCTTCCCCCCATCAATTTTACCAGATTGTGGGCGATGGACAGCCCCAGACCGGTCCCGCCGAAACGCCTGACGATGGAGCCATCGGCCTGGGTAAACGGTTGAAACAAGGTGTCAATGGTGCTGGTGTCAATGCCAATGCCGGTGTCAGTTACCTGAAAACGGATTACTGCAGCATTCGCTGTCTGTTCTGCCAGTTCTGCCTTGACCGTGACCGAACCCTGGTCAGTAAACTTGATGGCATTACTGATCAGGTTACTCAGTACCTGCGTCAGTCGTAATGAGTCACCTGTCAGGCGCACCGGAAGGTCATGAGCCAGTATCAGTTTGAGTTGCAGCTGTTTTTCCTGGGCTGTAGCCATGAACAAGTCAGTTGTTTGCTGCAATAACGCAGGCAGGTTCAACTCCTGTTGTTCAAGGAGCAGCATGCGGGCTTCGATCTTTGAAAAATCAAGGATATCATTGATGATATCCATCAGGCTGCGGGATGAGCGATTCAGTCGTTCCAGATAGTCACGCTGCAGTGGGGGCAGGTCGGTCGCAAGGGTTAACTGGGTCAGGCCGATAATGGCGTTCATCGGGGTGCGGATTTCATGGCTCATATTGGCCAGGAATTCGCTTTTTGCCTGGGTGGCAGCCATGGCTGCTTCTTCTGCGGCACGCAGTTCCTGTTGCTGTAACTTAAGCAGGTGGTTGGTCAGGTCAAGCTGTTTGATCTGGGAAAGCAGAAGGCAGGTCAGCCGAATTACCAGCAGGCAGAGCAGTGCAGTGGTAATCCCCTGCTTGATAATGGTGCTGCGCCAGTCAGCAATGGCTTGATTCCTGCCAAAGGAAGAAATTGCCACCACCGGATAATTATCCAGTCGATGATACGATATTATCCGGTACTCACCGGCAATGTTTGATTGCTTGTTGTGGTAGGTGCGTATCGGTTGTTCTGCAACGTATTTTCTGAAAAACGGTGCGGTTTTTTTGTCACTGGCATAGATCTTTGGATCAGAGGGAACCAACACCAGATAGTTGCCTGTGGTGGTAGTTGCCAAGGTGAAACGTCCGTTTCTACCCGACGCGATCGACTGGTAAATGTTTTCAAAATAATCAATGTTAAAAGCCACCCGAATAATGCCGGCAAAGGCTCCTGAAGGCGAGTCTATGCGACGTGATACGGTAAAGCTCCATTTGTCGGTAATGCGGGACAAGAGCGGTGGTCCAATATACAGATCCAGAGAGGTGTTTGAACGATGATGCTTATAGTAATCACGGAAGGTTATGTCTGCTGGTAATATCGGGGGGGCGTTGGAGGCTGCAAGCATCCTGCCGTTTGCATCAACAATGGCAATAGTGCCAAGCTGATTGATGTTTAATGCATTTTCCTGAAGTAGTTTGGTGAGTTCTTTTCGGGAAAAGGCCTGATGCCCACCCCGTGCTTTGATTTGCCGAATACTGTTTGTAATAGATTGGTCAGCTTCAGAAAAAGCCCGTTCAGCATGCTCTTTCAAGGCTCTGGCGTAGCTTTGGGATTGTTGTTCGGTATTGCGAATAGCTACCTGGTAGCCGGTATAACCGTGCCAGATTGAAAGGGAGATAAGAACAATCAGAAGCAGCGAAACGCTGAAGACAATTCTGCGGCGCAGGGCAAGGTAGTGACCAAGAATCAGGTTGTCTGTTGCAGCAGGGTCAGCCATCAAATGTGCCTCTTGGACGCATACCTTTGATATATTTAATGATGCGACAAGATAACCTGAAGCAGGTAGCCAGTCAATCAGGTTTATTTCCTGCTTGACCCTTCACAATTGTCCAGCTTGTGGCATACTTGCCACCAGTAGTTTACACAACATCGTGGGGTATGCAAATGAAAGTAGCAATTTTGGGGGCCGGACACGGCGGTATCGCCATGGCAGGTGACCTTACCCTGGCTGGGCATGAGGTGCGCTTGGCTGCATCAGCAAACCATGCCTCTAACCTGCAGCTGTTGATGGCCTTTGGCGGGATTATGGTGGAGGGGATTACCTCCAGCGGTGCGCCGGTGGGGTTTGCAAAACCGGCCATGATGACCACCGATCTTGGCGCCGCCATCAAAGGGGCTGAGGTGGTGATGGTGGTGGTGCCTGCCTTTGGTCAGGAACCGTACATGCAGGCTTTGATTGAACATGGCGAAAAAGGTCAGATTATTGTCTTTAACCCCGGTAAGTTTGGTACGCTGGTCTTTGCCAGGATGCTACGGGAGGCAGGCCGGTCCGATGATTTCATTATCGGTGAGACTACCTCATTTATCTTTGCCGCCAAGACCAAGGGACTGGGCCATGTCAACATCAAGGCAGCCAAGGAAGAACTGCCCTTTGCCGCCCTTCCGGCAAAACGGACTGCCGAGGCGCTCTGGGTGCTGACCGACCTCTACCCCCAACTCTCTCCCAGCATGGGGGTGCTGCAGACCAGTATTGATGCACCGGGTCTGATCATTCACCCGATCTCTACCCTGATGAACATGAGCCGGATCGAGCAGATGGGGCCATACCGCAACTCCCATTACGATATCACCCCTTCCGTGGGGCGGATCATGGAGGCGGTGGACCAGGAGCGGATGGAGGTGGCCAGGTTGCTCTGCCGTGAGACCTTCTCGTTTATGGATACCATGCAGGTGCTGTACAAGGTAAAGGGAGAGTCTGCCTACGATATGATGTACCAGGTCTCGGCCCATAACGTCCAGATGGCGCCGGACAGCCTGCATCACCGCTATGTGACCGAGGATATCCCCTATGGTCTGGCCACCATTGCGGCAATCGGCAGGCAGATTGGGGTGCCGGTACCGCGCATTGAGGCGATGGTGAATGTGGCCTGCATGGCCAATGGTGTGGATTACTGGACAAGCGGCAGGACCGTTGAAAAAATGGGACTGTCCGGGATGAACGGGCAGCAGATGGCCCGCTACGCTCTGGAAGGAACGCTGTGACCGGAGCGCAGGCTACAACAAACAACAGAGGTATCTGGATCCTGTTCAGCATCGCCTTTGCCACCTTCATGGTCAATGCTGATTCCTATATCGTTAATATCTCATTGCCGGTTATCTCCAGCTATTTCCATGTCGGTACTGAGGCGGTCTCCTGGGTGGTGATGTCCTACCAGCTGACTGTCACCGCTTTGCTACTGGTGTTCGGTACCCTGGGTGACCGGATCGGCATCAAACGGCTGTTCATGTTGGGCTATGCTGTTTTTACCCTCAGCTCATTATTCTGTGCCATCTCGCCCACCCTGGGTTGGCTGGTGGCCAGCCGTGCCCTGCAGGGGATTGGCGCCTCGGTTCTGTATGCCCTGACCCCGGCCATGGTGCCCCGTTACCTGCCGCCGGAGCAGCGCGGACCAGCCTTTGGCGCCCTGGCAACGGCAGCAGCCCTGGGGATCTCGGTTGGCACGCCGCTGGGCGGTTTGATTACCGGTCTGCTGTCCTGGCATTGGGCCTTTTTGATCAATATCCCGATCGGGATTGCCGCCATGCTGGTTGCCAGGCGGGTCCTGCCAGCCGATCTTTCCGCGGCTGAAAATGCTCCTTTGCCCTCATTTGATTATGTAGGCTCAGTCTTCAGCGCTCTGGCCCTGGTCAGCCTGATCTACAGCTTCAGCAAACTGAACAGCCTTGGGCTGGCGCCAACGGTGCTGGGGACCGGGGTACTGTTTGTGGTCAGCCTGATCGCCTTTATCCTCTGGGAACGTCGTGCTGTTCATCCGTTGCTGGATTACAGCCTGTTCCGTTCACCTGCCTTTAACTTTGGCAATCTGGCCAACTTTCTCTGCCTCTGCTATCTGGCAGGCCATAACTTTATCACCCCTTTCTACCTGATGACCGTTAAAGGGCTGCCCACTGAACGGGCCGGCACGGTTTTTCTGCTCTATTCGTTGATCTATATGGGGATGGGGCCGCTGGCCGGGCAGCTCTCTAAACGGATCAATCCGCGTATTCTCTGCACCACGGCGCTGTTGCTGGGGGTGCTGGTCTCCTTTGGTTTCAGCCGCCTTTTGGAACAGGGTACCATGCTGCCGGTCTACGCCTATTTTGTAGGGCTGGCGCTGGTAATGGCCACCTTTATTCCGTCCAACAACAACGTGGTCATGGGCATGGCACCGCCGGGCAAACAAGGGGCGGTATCCGGCAGTTTTCGGATGGTAGGCCGGGTGGGGATGACGGTTGGGGTCTGTCTGTTTCA
>CAZNWF010000042.1:0-22008 GCA_964576485.1 uncultured Geobacter sp.
GCCCTGGCCTTCCTGCGTAACGCCATGGTTTCCGCCAAGTTTGAGCTGCCGCTCTGCCAGGATACCGGCACCGCCACGGTTGTAGCCAAGAAAGGCCAGCAGATCTGGACCGGCGGCAATGACGAAGAATATCTTTCCAAGGGGGTCTACAAGACCTACACCGAAGAAAACCTGCGTTATTCCCAGACCGTAGCCCTGAATATGTATGATGAGGTCAACACCGGCACCAACCTGCCGGCCCAGATCGACATCATGGCCACCTCCGGCGACTACTACAAGTTCCTGTTCATGGCCAAGGGTGGCGGTTCTGCCAACAAGACCATGCTGTATCAGGAAACCAAGGCTCTGCTGACCCCTGACAAGCTGGAAAAGTACCTGATTGAGAAAATGAAGTACCTGGGCACGGCGGCCTGCCCCCCCTACCATATCGCCTTTGTCATCGGCGGTACCTCTGCCGACGCCTGCATGAAAACCGTCAAGCTGGCCACTGCCCGCGATATCGACGGACTGCCTACTGAAGGCAATGCCCACGGCCAGGCCTTCCGTGACGTGGAGCTGGAGGCCAAACTGCTGACCGCTGCCCAGAAGCTGGGGATCGGCGCACAGTTCGGCGGCAAGTACTTTGCCCATGACGTCCGTGTCATCCGTCTGCCCCGCCACGGTGCTTCCTGCCCGGTTGGTATGGCGGTTTCCTGCTCGGCAGACCGTAACCTGAAGGCCAAGATCACCAAGGACGGTCTGTTCATTGAGCAGCTTGACCGCGATCCGGGCCGTCTGCTGCCGGAACAATACCGGATGGCCAAGCATGAGCATGGCCACAAGGTTGACCTGTCCAAACCGATTGCTGAGACCTTGAAGGAACTGTCCGGCCTTAAAGTTGGCGATGCCCTGCTGCTGAACGGTACCATCGTGGTTGGCCGTGACATCGCCCATGCCAAGTTCAAAGAGATCCTGGATAGTGGCAAACCGCTGCCTGAATACCTGACCAAGTACCCGATCTACTATGCCGGCCCTGCCAAAACCCCGACCGGCAAGGCTTCTGGCTCCTTCGGCCCCACCACTGCCGGCCGGATGGATTCCTATGTGGATCTGCTGCAGAGCAAGGGCGGTTCGATGATCATGATCGCCAAAGGTAACCGCAGCCAGCAGGTAACTGATGCCTGCAAAAACTACGGCGGCTTCTACCTGGGCTCCATTGGCGGCCCGGCGGCCATCCTGGCTGAAGAGAACATCAAGAAGGTTGAGTGCATTGACTTCCCTGAGTTGGGGATGGAAGCGGTCTGGAAGATTGAAGTGGAAAACTTCCCGGCCTTTATCCTGGTTGATGACAAGGGGAACGACTTCTTCAAGCAACTGGGGCTGTAATCCCGTTCGTACACCGTAACACCGAGCCCCCGGTGACCCACCGGGGGCTTTTGCATTGCCCTAAGCCTACAGAACCAAAGCCAAACAGAAAAAGTCAAAAAAACAGCACGCGGATCAGATCAGATTTAGACGGATTTTCGCTGATTTTCAAAACATACCTGTTTTAAATCTGTGTATATCCGCTCAATCTGCGTCATCCGCGTGCTCGTATCATGGCTTTTGATCAGCTTTTTACATGCATATTACCCCAAAGAGAGAGAACCATGTTTAACCTGAAGCCTGAAGTTGTTGCCCGCCTGGAGCGGGTCTTAAGTTCTGTTGAAATGCTGCTGCCCCGCGCCATTGCGCCGATTGACTGGTCCTCCTGCTATGCTGCCAACTGGCGTCGTCACTCCTTTTCTGGCTACCTGGAAGCGGTACGGGTGACCGACACCACCACCATGGAAGAACTGTTAGGGGTTGATGAGCAGAAAGCTACTATGATGCACAATACCCGTCAGTTCCTGATGGGGCTACCTGCCAACAACGCCCTGTTGTGGGGATCCCGCGGCACCGGCAAGTCATCACTGGTCAAAGCGCTGATGAACAAGTTTGCACCGGAAGGACTGCGGGTAATCCAGATTGAAAAAGAAGACCTGATTTATCTGTCAGAGATATTCAATGCCGTCGAGAACGAGCCCTACCGCTTTATCCTGCTCTGTGACGACCTGACCTTTGAAGTGGGAGAACTGAGCTACAAAATGCTCAAAAGTGCGCTGGACGGTTCGGTCTACTCGCCGCCGGAGAATGTGCTGATCTATGTCACCTCCAACCGTCGCCACCTGCTGCCGGAGTATGAGTCTGATCATATTGGCGGTAAGTTTGTGCGGGGTGAGCTGCAACAAAGTGAGGCAATGGAGGAAAAGGTCTCCCTGTCTGACCGCTTCGGTCTCTGGGTTGCATTTTACGCCTTTTCACAGGACCGTTACATTGATGCGGTCCGGCTCAGCATTGCTCGTGAGGCCCGTGACCGCAAGGTAGATATCCCCTGGACCAAGGAACTGGAGCGTGAGGCGATCCAGTGGTCGCAGGAGAAGAGCAAGCGTTGCGGCCGCACCGCCTACCAGTTTTCCAAAAACTATGTCGGCAGGTTCCTGCTACCTGCTTGAGAAATCGAAAAGCCCGCGAAAGCGGGCTTTATCGTTAGTGGGCAAAGTGGTGTGACTTCTCCAGGTAATACTCGTAATTCCCTTCATAGGTCCGCATCTCGCCATGATCCACCTCTATTACCCGATCAACCAGACAGCGCAGGAAGTGACGATCGTGGCTGACCAACATCACAGTGCCGGTGAAGTTTTTCAGGGCATTCAGCAACATCTCCCGTGAACGGATATCCAGGTGGTTGGTTGGTTCGTCCAGCACCAGAAAGTTGACCGGCCGTGCCAGCAGGGTGGCCAGCACGACCCGGCTTTTTTCGCCGCCGGAGAGGTTCTCAATCCGTTTGTCCACGGCGTCGCCCTGGAACAGAAAGGCCCCCAGCAGGTTCATGATCACTCCGCGATTGGCCAGCGGCATGGCATCCTGCACGGTATCAAAGACGGTCTTCCTGGGATCGAGAACCTCCATGGCATGCTGGCTGAAATAGCCCAGCTCCACATTGGCACCCAACGCAACCGTACCGCTGGTGGGTTCGGTCTGCCCGGCCAGTACTTTGAGGAAGGTGGATTTACCGGCGCCATTCACCCCCACCACCGCAATCTTGCTCTGACGCTTGATAATGCCTCTGACCCCTGAAAAGACCGGCTTGACGCCGCCATCAGGCAAGGGCCATTCCTTGGCAAGGCCATCCATCACCACCACATCATCACCACTGCGGGGCGGTTCACTGAATTCAAAGCGTACGGTCCGTTCTTCAGCCGGAATCTCAATCCGCTCGATCTTATCAATCTTCTTGACCCGCGACTGTACCTGGGCGGCGTGGGAGGCCCGGGCTGCAAAGCGGGCAATAAACTCCTCTTCCTTGGCCAGCATCTCCTGTTGGCGCTTGTGGCTGGCCAGCAGCTGTTCATGCCTGATCTCACGTTCTTTCTCGTAGAAATCATAATTGCCACCGTAGGTGGTCACGGTCTTGTTGGCCACCTCAACGATACGGGTCACAATCCGGTTCATGAAGTCCCGGTCGTGGCTGGTCATCAGCAGAGCGCCGTCAAAGGTATCGGCCAGCCATTCCTCTAGCCAGACAATCGACTCCACATCCAGGTGGTTGGTTGGTTCGTCCAAGAGCAGCACATCCGGCTTGCACGTCAGGATCTTGGCCAGAGCGATCCGCATTTTCCAACCACCGGAGAACGACTCGACCGGATGATTGAAGCGATCCGGCCCGATGCCTAAGCCGGTCAGTACGGTCTGGGCACGGGTATCCAGGTCATAGCCACCACGGTGCTCAAACTCTTCCTGGGCTACACCGTAACGATCCAGCAGACTGGCCATCTCATCATCAGACTGGGGCTCGCACATGGCGGCCTCCATCTGCTTCAGTTCACCAGCCAGCCGCATGGTCTCGGCTGATCCGGCCATCACCTCCTCCAGTGCCGATCTGCCGGACATATCCCCCACATCCTGGGAAAAATAGCCGATGGTGGTCCGCTTGGCACAGGTCATGTCGCCACTGTCCGGTTCTTCCTCACCGGTGATGATCCGGAAGATGGTGGTCTTGCCGGCACCGTTAGGGCCCACCAGGCCGGTGCGGGAACCGGGCAGGATCTGGAATGAGGCATCGCGGAACAGGACCTGCGAGCCGTGTTGTTTGGTGATGTTGGACAGGTGAACCATACTGGTACTCCCATAATTGAATTCAAAACAGATACAATTGAAACCAAGCAAAAAGAAGCAAAGCACTGGCACGCGGATCACATCTGATCTGAGTTGATTTTCTCTGATTTAACCTAAAAACGGCAATTAGCCAGAGGGCACAGAGAAACACAGAGAACGACGAGAAAAATCTGTTTTTAGCATCTCACCCAAAAGAAATCAGGTTGTTAGCTATATCTTCCTGTTTTTACTCTGAGACCTCTGTGATCTCTGTGGCAACTGCTTTTTATAGACATAAAGCTTAAAAAATCAGTTAACCGCCGATGAACGCCGATACACGCAGAGAAATGAAAGACTTAAAGAGAGCTCTGGTTTAACCCGAAAGGTTTGCTGTTTTTTTTGACACAACGCATTGTTTTATCAGCGTTCATCGGTGTAATCGGCGGTTGAAATGTCGTTTTCAGATTAAATGGTTTTAAATCTGCGTACACCCGCCTGATCCGCGTCATCCGCGTGCTATTACGTACTGCTTTTAATCAGATTTTATTCCGTTGCGAATGTTGTTTCCTGGCCCCTGGCGCAGGCTTGGCTCCGACTGGTTTGTGCTCAGGGCGGGCTGGTGCTGTTCCCTGGCCTGCTGCCGTTTTCTGCGCCGGTTTCTTTGCCTTGGGCTGGTTCCTGGGCGGCCGGGGAGGCCGGGCAAATTCATCATCCTTGCGCGGGGCAGGTACGCTGTAATCAAACCCTTCCACGGTACGTCGTTCAATGGCAGCCCCCAGGGTGCGCTCTATCGCCTTGACCATGGCGGTATCCTCATCGGTTATCATGGTAAAGGCATCACCGTTTCTGGCAGCCCGACCGGTACGGCCGATGCGGTGAATATAGGCTTCGCTGGTGTCCGGGATATCATAGTTGATCACATGGGAAACCTGGGACACATCAATTCCCCGGGCAGCTATGTCGGTTGCCACCAGAATCTGGTAGGTGCCGTTACGAAAGCCATCCATGGCAGCCTGACGCCGGTTCTGGGAAAGGTTACCCTGCAGTGAGGCTGCGGTGTAACCTGCCTTTTCCAGCTGTTCCCCTACCCGCTTGGCGCGGTGCTTGGTGCGGGTAAAGATCAGCACCGAATCAGTATCGGTATGCTTCAGCAACTGCATCAAAAGCCCTGTCTTTAAATGCTGGGCCACCGGATAGAGCGCATGGCTGACCGTGGCTGCCGGGGCAACGTGATCCACCTGCACCGTGGCCGGATCGCGCAGGATCTCACGAGCCAGACCGCGAATCTCGGTCGGCATGGTGGCGGAAAACAGCATGGTCTGCCGCTGGGCAGGCAGCTGTTTCAGAATCCTGCGGATGTCTGGCAAAAAGCCCATATCAAACATCTGGTCTGCCTCGTCCAGCACCAGCAGTTCCAGATTGGTCAGGTCAATCGTACCCTGGTTGATATGATCCAGCAGCCGGCCCGGACAGGCCACCACAATCTCTACCCCGTTTTTCAGCTTTTCAATCTGCGGATTCACACCCACGCCGCCATAGACCGTAATGCTTTTCAGGCGGGTCTGCTGGCCAAGTTCCAGCAGGGCATCATTGATCTGCTCGGCCAGCTCGCGGGTTGGAGCAATCACCAGTGCCCGCACCTGCTTGCGCGGTCCCTGCATCAGACGGTGCAGAATCGGCAGGGCAAAGGCAGCGGTCTTGCCGGTGCCGGTCTGTGCCAGCCCCATCAGGTCATGGCCTGCCATAATTTTTGGGATGGCCTGGGCCTGGATCGGTGTGGGGGTGGTGTAGCCAAGGGCGGTGATTCCTGCAACCACCTTGGGGTGAAAACTGAACTGTTGAAACGGCATCTACGTCCTTCTTTCTGCGTTGTACAAGAAAAAAGCCCCGGTTTTGTCCGGGGCTACAAGTACTATGAAACTCGTTTTTTTCCTGGAACAGCGTGTAATAATTATTAAGATACCAGCTAGGTCGGCAGAGGTCAAATAAAATGCTTGTACCTAAAATGCTTGTAACAATAAAATGCTTGTACCCTATCCTAACTCCCCTGCAAGCCGCACTGTCAGAAAAAGCCGTTGCAGCTTGACCGTGACCGTCTCTGACTGCATAATGCTGATATCTTTCCAACTATTCGGGTTCGGCATAACAGATACAACGTCACCTGGCAACCAAGGAAAGCACGCCCTGGCAATATTGTAGCGCCTTGAGCCCCATCAGGAGTTGCCATGAAAACCACCCATTCTAAACTGATCCGGATCCTGATCGGCTTTGCCGCCACCGCGTTATTCAGCCTGCTACTGTTTAAACCACCCCATATCTTTAATCTGATCGAAGCCAAGCTGTATGACATCCGCTTCAAACTGCGCGGCAGCATCCCTCCCCCTGATTCGGTCGTGATTGCCACCATTGATGAAAAGAGTCTGGAGCGCCTGGGACGCTGGCCCTGGAACCGAAATGTCCTGGCCCGCCTGGTTGATCGCCTGAACCAGGCAGATGCGGCGGTGATTGCGTTTGACGTCATCTTTCCAGAGCCGGAGGCCCATGACGAGGCGTTTGCCCGTGCGATCGAACAGGCCGGCACGGTCTTGCTGGCGGTGGCCTTTGATTTTGAACACAGGTCGGAACATACCGCCGCTGACCCTGTGCTGGAGCAGTCGGCCATTGTGTCGGTGGAACATGATGAGCTGTTCAACACTTATCCGCCGATCATCTCGGGCGGCATGCTGACGGTTCCGGTTAAAAGGCTTAAAGACAAGGCCCTGGGCTTTGCCCATATCAATATGTTCCCGGACGAGATTGACGGCACCCTGCGCTGGGAATCGCTGTTGCTGGGCCATGACCGTTTTCTGTACCCTTCGCTGTCACTGCGGGCGGCTGCGGAATACCTGGGGATACCGCCGGAGCGGATTGTTGTTGATGCCACCCGCGGCATCAGGGTCGGCAAGATGTACATCCCCACGGATCACTGGGGGCGGATGCCGATCAACTACTACGGCCCCGGCAAGACCTTCCGGCATATTTCGGTGGTTGATATCCTGGACGGCAAGGTCGGCAGGAAGGAGCTTGCCAACCGGGTCGTCTATATCGGCGCCACCGCCATCGGCATCTATGACCTCAGGGTGACCCCTGTCTCTGCGGCCTATCCCGGCGTGGAAAAGAGCGCCACAGTAACCGCCTCAATCCTTGAGCAGCGATTTATCCACCAGGCATCTCAACAGCAGAATCTGCTATTCCTGATCGGCAGCGGCGTGCTGCTGAGCTTGCTATTAAGCCGCGTGCGTCTGGTCTGGGGGGCGCTGGTAACCCTGCTGTTCCTGGCGGCGGCATTCTTGACCGGCCATCTCTTTTTCAGCAGTTCCGGGTTGTGGCTGAACCTGGCCTGTCCCTTGAACAACATCATCCTGATCTTCATGGCGGTCACGGCCTGGAACTATGCCTTTGAGGAGCGCTATGCCCGCCAGATACGTGCTATGTTCTCCAGCTATGTAACCCAGACCATCGTCAATGAGCTGATCAACAACCCCCAGATGGCAAAACTGGGTGGAGAGCGGCGGGTCATCACGGTGCTGTTCTCGGATGTCAAGGGGTTTACAACCTTTTCCGAGCAACATACACCGGAGGAAGTGGTTGCCTTGCTGAACGAGTTCCTGGGGGCCATGACCGACGTTATCCTTAAGTGGGGCGGAACATTGGACAAGTTCATCGGTGACGCCATCATGGTATTCTGGAACGCGCCGGGGCCGGTGGAGAACCATGCCGAACGGGCGGTTCGCTGCGCTGCCGAGATGATCGAGCGGTTGACGGAGTTGCAGCAGGCCTGGCAGCTGGCCGGCAAGCCGTGCCTGTCGGCAGGTATCGGTATCAACACCGGAGAAGCGGTGGTGGGCAACATCGGTGCCGAAGGGAAGAAGATGGACTACACTGTGATCGGTGATCAGGTCAACCTGGGGGCGCGCGTAGAGTCGCTGACCCGGCTGTTCAAGGCCGATATTCTGATCACCGAAGGCACCCTGGCGGCGCTGCAGCCGAGCATTGCGGCAGGTCAGCTGAACGGCATCGCCATCCGCGGTGTGCAACAGGTGATTGTAAAAGGAAAGGAACAGCCGGTCTGCCTGTACGAAGTCAGCATGCTCGAAAAGAATGAACTTTTCCGTTTTACAGAGTGCCCGACCGACGAACCGCTCAGGCTGACGGAGAAGTAGGCCCCAGCCCCGCCCCCCGCTGCAAGACAGGGGGCGGGCAGGAAGTGCTATTTCACCTGGTAACTCGTAAGGACAGCAGTTGAACTTCCCCCCCCTGTACTGATTTCTTTTTTAACCATCCCGACATAGGGAACATACCAGTAACTCCCCGTCCGTGTCTGGGGCTGCTGCGCAGAGGGAGAAGTCATCGTGACGGTTTCAGTGAAATCAACCCTGATGGCGTTGAAGCTGCCGGCCGGGACTGTTACTACTGCAGGACCGACGACGACATAACTATTTGATATAGCGTAGGTATATGAGTATGTATACCCTCCTGAGGTGATGATGCTGGATTTATTTGTACTCCCTGACACTGTCGCGCCAGTATCCAGCTGTCCCATGAAGGCCAAATAGTAGGGAGATGCATAGCTATCCGTGAACGACATTGTTGGCTGGGTTATTGCTTTTATGGCGTTTCCAGTAACTACGGAGCTGTTTGTAACCTCACCAGATGAGCTTTGCAGATAATAATTTCCCCCAATGACCACAAGATTATCAACTGATGTTCCCACATCATAACTACTCTGACTTGATTGGTTAAAACTGTTATTAAGGGTAAAGCCAGTGCCATCGACTGCACTGATTTCTACGGTGGTAGTCCCGCTTGTGGTGCTGGCAGTCAATACCGTTTCTACATAGTCATAGGTCCACTTGTTCCCCACCGCTATCGGGAAGTACGGCGTACCCGGCGCGCCGGCAAAGTCCTGCCCGGCCAGGTTGGTTGTATCGATAATCACCGTTTGACTTTCTGGGGTAAAGGTATAGTCGGTCTTTGAGGCGGTCAGCAGGTAGGTGCCGCTTGGCAGACCGCTGATGGTGTAGTCTCCGTTGGCATCGGTGGTTGCAGAATAACTGGCAGTCAGTGCCGCAGTAGCATAGGCAATGGTGGAGGATTCGGCCGTAATAGTCACCCCTGCCAGACCGACGCCTCCGTCCAGGGTAATCTTGCCGCTAATGGAGTAGACCCCCACCGGCTCCATTACAACCGTGCCGACATCGCTGGTCTGGCCTGCCACAACCGTAATATTCGTCACCTCACCGGAATAGAGGACAGCACCGGCACCATCCAGCCCCAGTACTTTCAAAACCCTTTCAACGCCGACCGGCACACCGTCAATAGTGCCCTGACCTGCTTCCAGCGGAAAGTCTTTGGTGACCGTTGTCATGCCGGGACCGGAGACGGCTAGTCGGACCGTTACGGCACCCGCCATCATTTTTACACCCGGCACTGCCTTAACTGTCGCGTTCTGTGGCCAGGCGACATTCAGCGTAATGGTACCGGTGGTTCCGTTACCGGATGAAAAACTGGCCGTGCCACCGCCGCAACCGGCCAAGGAGAGCAGGCAACCGGACAGAACCAGACTGGCTATGATCAGCAATCGTGTTTTCATCTGAGCATCCCCCTTATTACTGCCATTTAGCCGTTACCGAACCTGTTTGCGGAACCGGCGGTGGTGGTGGCGGTGGTGGTGGCATTACCGTGTCAGTGACAACCTGGGTAGCCGGCTTAATCAGCTGATTGTTAAGAATATCTGCCATTGGAACCACTGCAACATCACCAGTCAATGAAGCAGCAGTTCCTCCCCCTTGATCGCTGCTGCCGGATTTTCCGGCAGCACTGCTCTTCATCTTCTTAAGGTCGCTATCCAGGGCCGGCCTTGGAGGTGACGGCCGGCTCTTGCCCAGAACCGTTGTAAGCATGCCGGGGGTCAGATTAATGATTTGACCGTCCATGAGCGTATTGTAGACATACACATCCCCTGCCGTGACCAATACATTGGTCTGAGCCCTTTCATAGGCCACGGTATAATCGGTGCCCCGTACCCCGGCAATGGCGTTGGGGGTGCGGATCTCAAACCTTTTTGCACCGGGTGCGGCACTGGAGATCTTTTTCAGGTCAACAATCGCCTGCAACCTGCCCCTGACCAGTTGTACCTCACTGGAGTTGGGGAGTTTGGCAGAAAAATGCTCACCGATATCAACCCGGCTGCGCTGGGCAATACGCAGCACCGTGCCATCGTTGTAGACCACCTCGGCGCTGCCGCCAGTCTTGGTACGGATCAAATCGCCGCTGGAGAGCAGGCTTCCGTTCTGGCCGGCAATGGCCGGCAGCCTGCCGTTACTGAGGATATCCACCCGGCCTGTCACCCCGCGCAAGCTGGCAATGGCGGCAGCATGCAGATTAGCGGCACAAAAAAGGGAGGCCAGCAGGACGATGCTCAACCAGAGCGCGCCATTCCGCATCATGTTTCCAATGTTCTTCATGGTATCCCCTCCTTAAAAGCGCAGCTCAACGCCGGTTGTAACCACATTGCGCTGATAATCGTACAGATCAACGTTGGACATGGCGCGCGTAAAATAATACTGAAGATTAAGATAGATATGCTTGCTTAACTGCTGATTCAGAGTGGCAGAGGCAACAACCGTCGTGTCGCGACGGCCGCTGCTACTATCCAGGTACTCCTGCCGGCAGCCCTCTGCGGTCAGGATCAGCTTGGTACTGGCGCTGAGCGGCACCAGCAGATCAACCCCTGCCCGCGCCCCCCGGTTACGCCACTCATTGCCCGTGGTATTTTCATAGAAGCCCTCGCCCCGCAGGTTCACCAGACCGCGGCCATCGGCAAACAGATAGATATAGCCGGCCTGCAGATTGAAGAGGCTGGCAGTGCGATCATTGCCGGGAAGGCCGTTGTCCTGGAACATATCCCGGTAGGTATACCCGAGGGAGAGCTGTGCCAGGTTACGGGAGTTGAATAGCGCGGTGAAGGTCGGTTTGAACGAGACCTGAAATGAGTAGTTCCGGTAGTCCAGCGCGGTGTGACTCAGGTTGAGCGGCAGGGCCAGCAAGCCGTTCTCACTGCGACTGATCAGGCTGGTGGTCAGCCCCTGCACCAGCATGTTGTAATCATGCAGTCTCATGTAGTTGTTGTTCTGCAGGGCATACTGAAGGTTGGCAGACCACTGGCCTGCCAGTGGGGTATCGTATTCCAGCCGCAGATGTTCAGAAACAGCGCTGTCCCGCTGGTTACGGGTGTCGGATGATGCACCGGACTCCCTGGACTTAAGGGTGGCGTTATCGTCGTACAGATAGCTGACGCCGGCATAGATATTCCAGCGTTTATGGGGAGCGGCCGTACTGATCCGCTGGTCGTATTCTGCGGCAAAATCTGCCGCCTCAGTACCGGGATAACGGGTCACGATCGCCTTCAGGCTGTCTCTGGCATCCTGGGTTTTGCCGGACTGTGCATAGGCCAGTGCAATCTGCAGGTCGATCTGCTGATCGGTCTCGGCTAGGCCTGTACGCGCACTCTGAAACGACGCAACCGCCTCAGGGTAGCGTTTCTGTTTGGCCAGCAGAACCCCCTTCAGATAGGCAACATCCTTGGGTCTGACCTGTTCCTTTTCCGCCCACGCCACCCATTGCCAGGCATCAGCCAGCTGCTCCAGGTTTATCAGCAGAGCAACCAGTTCAACAACCGCATCCTGTTCAGGCGGCTGTGCCTGCAGGGCCGCCTTGAGGCTGGCAACGGCCCCGACCAGATCGCCGGTCTGTTTCTGACACAGACCAGTGTAGTAGCTGTTCAGCGCCGTACTCCCCTCGGCCTGCCTGGCCGAGGTCAGCATCTGCAGCGCCTCTTCGTAATTTTCCTGGTTGTACTCAGCAATTGCCTGCTGGGTGGCCGGCGGGGCAGCAGATGCAACTCCGCACGTCACAGACAGACACACGACCATCACGGCTGCAATACGTTTCATACTCCCCCCTCTGACCATGGAATCGAACCGTGTCTTCCTCAGTTCCAGATATCACCCTTTTTTAAAAATGCAAGTAAGGCCAAACAGTTTGGCGGAAATTAATCAAACCTTGTTTAGCCAAAACAAACCGGGTAGATGAGTGCTTCAGCGAAAACGCTGCGTGCATGGAGAAATTCAACTGACAAAGCGGCAGGGGCAATCAATGAAGGGCTGCCGGGACAGTGATCTGTCCCAAGGCAGCCCCCGGAAAAACCAAGCAAAACAGTATGGCTCAGGGTCCGCTATCCCGCACCCAAACCATCTTTTAAGGGACGAGAGAGCAACCAGACAGACCGGCATGCCAAGAGCTTACAACGCACCCAAAACTTTCAGCAGGTGGGGCACCATCTGCTTCTTGCGGGACATGACCCCTTTCAGTTCATACAGATGCGGTTCAACCTGGGGATAGCCCATCAGGTGGGCCAGTTCGTTCTTCCCCTCAGCCAGGAACAGAGTAGTCTCGCTGTAGATGTCAGTCACCATCAAACCGGCCAGATCCAGCTTGTCAGTCTGCTTAACCTGACGTAATACGTCCCATAGCTGTTCTTTCAACTCATAGAACTCGTCAAACCCAACCACCTCAACCTGCCCTACCCCAAACAGCGTGTCTCCGGCTGTAAACTCTTTAAAATCAGCCCGCACTGCCTTTTCAAGGGTGGTATGGGCAGAAAAACCGCTGCAGGAGGCAAAGATATCCTTGCCAAAAGCGGCATGTTCCAGGCCTGCAATCGGCTCTAACCAGGTCACCAGTTCCCGGTCACGGGTCGTGGTGGTGGGGGATTTAAGGATGACCGTATCAGACATGATCCCGGCCAGCAGCAGGGCGGCGATCGGCTGTTCCGGCTCCATCCCCCGCTCACGGTAGAGCGAGGCTACAATGGAGCAGGTGCTGCCCACCGGTGCTGCCATAAAGGTAATCGGCTGATTGGTGGGGGGATTGCCCAGCTTGTGGTGATCAATCACCGCCAGGATCTCAACAGATTCTGCGCCGGGTACCGCCTGGGTCAGTTCGTTATGATCCACCAGAATCAAGGCATAGGGTAGTGGAGTCAGCAGCGATGATTTGGTGGCCACTCCGGCAATGCTGCCATCCTCCTCCACCGCAACTACCGCCGGTTCGCCGGAGTGCAGCAATTTCAGCCGCAGATGCTCCACCGACTCCATCACGCCGATCCGCTCAAACTTCTGATCCACAAAGCAGGCCAGTGGTGTGGAGAGACGGGCCAGAGATGCTGCAGTGGCGGTATCATGGGGTGTAGAAAAGATGGTCACGCCACGTTCCCCGGCCAGGACAACCAGATCATCCCGCATTGGCAGACCACCGGTAATCACCAGTAGCCGCACACCGGATTCAATGGCTGATTGCTGGATCGAAGGACGGTCACCGGTCATGATCAGCAGGCTGGCCGGATCGTAGCCTTCAACCCGCTTGCTGAACGACTCTTCGGTCATGGCGCCGATAAACAGGTGCAGGTGCTCCACCTGATCCGATGGTGTACCACACAGAACCGTAGCCGCAAGACAGCGGGCCAGGGCAGCCAGACTGCTGTCCACCCCGCGCCGCCGGTCAGTGCCGGCAACCAGATATTTTTCCGACAGCTTGAGCAGGGAGACCACCCCCTGGGGCTTACGCTCCTGATCAATCACCGGCAACACCCGGATTGCATGGCGGTGAAACAGCTCCAAGGCATCTTTCAACGGCAGATCGGTGGGGGCGGTAACCGGACTGCGGCTGATCACATCCCGCACCTTGGGGTGGACATCCGCCAGATAGGTTGGCGCCGGGATCTCCAGACGTTTCAGAATATAGCTGGTCTGAGGATTGGGCTGTCCGGCCATGGCGGCAAAAACGTTACTGTGCCCGAGGCTGCGACGAAAGGCCGCATAGGCGATGGCAGAGGCGATTGAATCGGTATCCGGGTTACGGTGGCCGATAACGTAGATTTTTTCGTGCATAGCAGGTTCTCCCAAGGTTGTCTCAAGCGGCATGATATGACAGAATGAAAATCTCTGCACCAGGAAATCCGTTACAAGCGAGGTTGTTATGCCAACACTCAAGGTACACCAGGCCGACTGCACCTGCTGCGGCGAATGCGCCGCCACCTGCCCGCTGCGGATCATCCGCCTGCCGGAGGGTAACTTTCCCCGTTTTTGCGATGACGGTGCTGAACGCTGCATCATCTGCGGTCACTGCGAGGCGGTCTGCCCCACCGGGGCCATAACAGTAGAAGATCCGCGGCTTGACCCAACCAGCTACCCTGCCCTGCATGCACCAATCCCCCGGGAACAGTTTGCCCACCACCTGCGGATGCGTCGTTCCATCAGACGCTTCAGCCCGGAACCGGTTGTACGGGAAACTCTGCAGGAACTGCTGGACCTGATGCGTTATGCCCCCACCGGCATGAACAGCCAGCAGGTACATTGGCTGGTGGTCTACGATACGGATGAACTGCGCCGTCTGTCCGGGATGGTGGTGGACTGGATGCGCCACCTGGCCAGTCAGCCTGCTTCAGCTGAACTGGGCTTCAACCTTGAGGGGATGATCAAGTCATGGGACAAGGGCAATGATCCGATCGGTCGTAAGGCGCCGCACCTGGTACTGACCCACACCCACAAGGATTTTTCCATTGGCAGGGCTGATGGTCTGATAGCCCTCTCCTACCTTGATCTGGCAGCTCCTGCCTACGGGATTGGCACCTGCTGGGCCGGTTACTTCCAGTATGCCTGCGAAGGCTGGCAACCGTTGCGGGATGCCCTGGGGTTGCCGGAGGGGCATCAGTCAAGCTACGCCATGCTGCTGGGGAAACCGGCGGTCCAGTACCAACGTCCACCCAAGCGGAATTACGGCAATGTCAGCTGGCGCTGACAGAACAGGTATGGAGAATTGCACCATGATAGAGCTGCTTGCTTCAGTACAGGAGCGCCAGGATTGTTTCGATCACCTTTGCACGGCCTGGAGTTCCGAATACCGTCAGCAGGGTGGAGCCATACACTGCGGTAAAGGCTGCAGCGGCTGCTGCTCACTGGTGGTCAACTGCACCTTCCCGGAAGCGGTGCTGGTGGCAAACACGTTGAATCAGCAGCAGCAAGAACAACTGCAGGCACAGATCCCGCGCATACAAGAGGCAGCAGCCTGCTCAGCCAACCTCAAGGAATGGCTGCGGGCCTATCGCTTTGGGGCTGGCCCCTGCCCTTTTCTTGATCAAACCGGTGCCTGCGGTGTCTATAGATCACGTCCACTTTCCTGCCGGTCCCTGCTTGCCACCAAAGAACCTGAGTGGTGCACAACTGATTTTGGCTCACTTGGCAGCCAGGAAAAACAGAGCTTCATAGAGTCACTGGATCGATCAGCAGTGGCCTTTCCCACCCATTATGCGGCGACACCGCAGGAGATTGGACAGGAGCTGGAAGAAGCAACCCTGAAGCAGATGGAAACAGTTTACGGGTTTTCACTACTGGGATCATTACCCTGGCTGGTCTGGCTTGAACAAGAATACTGCCTGAGCAGCCGTTTATCTGATGGGCGTGATGCCGTTCAGGATTTTCTGGAAACAGAGGGGCTTAACAACCCGTTTTTAATTGTACTTTGCTAAGTTGATGGAGGACCGTATCAACCATGACAACCGGCTCTTCAGTCGCATCCAGGACAATGACGAGCCCTTCCTCTACTGTTGGCGGCTCAGCAGATTTTATCTGTTGCTGAAAGACCTGCCAGGTGCCGTCGGAAGCCGAATCCCCTCTGGCCTGCCGTTGTTCCAGGCGCTGTCTGACCAGGTCATCAGGACAGGACAACCGGAGAATAACCACTGTGGCACCAGACTCCGCAGCCAGCCGGACAAAACGCTCCCGGCTCCGGTGCTGGAGAAACGTGGCATCCAGAATCACCCGGGAGTTTGATGCAAGAGACTGCCTGGCCAGCTCAAACAGACGGCCATAGGTAGCCTGATGCCAGGCAGGACTGTAGATGTCAGCATTCCGTTCAGTGGCAGCCACACCGGCCAACCGTTTCCGCTCCAGGTCTGAAGAGAAATGTTCCAAACCCAGCTGAAAGGCCAGTTCATCAGCCAGGGCAGTCTTGCCTGAACCGGTTGGCCCACAGGTAAGAAACAGAGTTTTGGGTAACTGTTCACGCAGCAGATACCCTCTGGCAAGCCGAAAAAAACGCTGGGCGCGACTTGCAGCAGCTGTTTTTTGTTCCTGGGCAATCAGCGGGTCATCCAGACGAAAGCTCTCTACCTTGCCCCGCACAAAGGCCCGGTTAGCCAGGTAAAGCGGCAAAACCTGCCGAAGACTGGCATCCCCGCTGTACAACTCGTAACGCTCAACAAACAGCTCTGCCAAATCCCGGCGGCCATGGTTTTCAAGGTCCATTGCCAGAAAGGCCACATCAGCAGCGGTATCGCTACAACGAAATCTTTCATTAAACTCAATACAATCAAAGATATGCACCTGACCTTCCAGGCAGATATTTTCAGTATGCAGATCACCATCGCATTCACGGATAAACCCCTGCTGCAGGCGGCGTTGAAACAGCGCTGCATCCTGATCTAAACGTTGTAATGTCAGCTCCGCTATCTGTGCATGCTGCTGTTCCGTCAGGGTACGACCGCAATAGGGCGTTGTCTGTCGCAGGTTTTCCAGCCAGTTACTCTTGATCGCCTCTACCGTTCCAAACAGGGCAATACTATCACCCCGTGCAGCCTCTGCATGAAAGCGGGCCACTTTCTTGGCTATGGCATCAATATCCGCTTCTGTCACCCCGCCCTGCTCCAACAGGAGAGCCATCATCCGTTCCTGCGGCATCCTGCGCATCTTGACTGCATACTCCACGGCCGGTCCGTCAGCCTTAAAACTCAGCACTCCATCAGCATCCAGATACAGTGCAACGACATCAAGATAAATATCTGGCGAGAGACGTCGGTTCAGACGCAGCTCTTCATGGCAAAAAAAACGGCGCTTTTCCAGAGAGGTGAAATCAAGAAAACCAAAATCCACCGGCTTCTTGATCTTATAGACATACCGGTCAGTCAGAAAGAGATGGGAGATGTGGGTCTGCAGATGCTGCACTGCGGTGGTGGGGTCAGGGTAGCTGGCGGGATTCAGCATATGATCAACCATGGGACGATCCATACCGTTCTCCTTGCGTGTATATACAGTAACTCTACACCTGAAACAGGTGCAGTCAAACAAAAGAAGCCCCGAACAGAGCGGGGCTTCTTTTGTTTGTGCATGGGATGGTACAGCAGTTGTCAGGCGCGACCCTTTTCTATGGCATCCCAGTTACGGGGCGCACGAACTTGGGGTGCCTCAAAACCGAGGAACACTTTGAAGCCCAGTGAAAATTCGGCCCAGAACTCCTGCCAGCGTGAAGGCTCAGCCTCACCGGCAACCGCCTTTTTCTTATCAGCCAGAAAGATGGAGAGTGCAGCACCGCAGGCCAGCAACACGCCAGCGGCAATAAAGGCATTGGTATTGCCATTGGGCATGGCCTTGATCTTGTCAGCCGCCTGCACCAGCACAAAGCCGCCCACGCCCCAGGCGGTAAACAGGGCGCCATAGTTGAGTCCGTAGTTTTTGAGCCCCCAGTAATCCTTGGCAAAGGAGGGGAACAGGGCCAGGTTGGAACCGTAATTAAAGCCCATGAAGGTTGCCAGTATGACCAGCATGACGGCGTTGGGGTTGGCAGTAATCGGGATTGCGGCGAACATAAGCACTGCCTGGAAGGCCAGCATGATAAACAGGGTGGCGCGACGTCCGATCCGGTCAGACAGCACCCCGGCAACGATCCGTCCGGCTGCGTTACCCACAGCGGCAATGGCTACCGCCACAAAAGCCATCTCCCCCATACTCTTTTTGGCCATACCGGCCACACTGCCGATCACCATCAGGCCGGCACCGGCACCAATAAAGAAACAGATCCAAAGTACATAGAACTTCGGGGAACGTAAGACTTCACCAAGCTCAGCATTGTTTTCTTCCTTTTTCTTCTTTTCTGCATCCAGAGCAGGATAGTAGCCGCGCAGCACTTCACGGGGGACATAGCCTTTGGGTGGGTTCACCAGCAGGAAGGAAAGGCCGCAAACCACCACCAGGAATCCGATCCCCAGGATCAGCATGGAATTCTGAATGCCATAGGCATGCAGCAGGGTCTTGGCCAAGGGAGCAATATAGACCGGAGCCAGCCCGAAACCACCAACCACAATACCGGCCACCAGGCCGGTTTTTGCAGATGAAAACCATTTAATTGCCGGAGGCGTTGCTGCAGAATAGCCGAAGCCAAAGCCGGCACCAGCCAGGACACCAAAACCGACCACCCAGCCGACAAAGCTATTGGTGAAACCAAGCAGAACAAAACCGGCCCCCACCAGCAGACCACCGATCAACGCGGTTTTAGCCGGTCCGATCTTATCCTGTGCCTTACCGGCAATAATCATGGCAAAGGCAAAGGTCAGACAGCAGACCGCATAGGGGGTACCGACCGAGGTTAATTCCCACTGAAAGGCACCAGGGCCTCCAGCCTTGATAGAGCTGACAATGGCCTCTTTAAAAATACTCCAGGCATACAGTACGCCCAGGGCCAGGTTAATACCGGTACCGGCCATAACAACTTGCCAGCCCCTGCTCTTGTGCGGATTCTGATCAGACATGAACACCCTCCTCGTGGATGATATGATTCTTTGGCAACAGGTTGCTTTCATAACGCAACTGACGTGCCAAACCACCGCATCTCACAAAAAGGTTTTTTAGCGTTTAATATCAGATAGTTAAATCAATCCATACATATTGCCACTTTTGCTGTCATCAACCCACTTTGCAGCAATGCAAACAGTGTTTCAGGGCAAATCAACAGATAACCTCCTGGAGACATTACATTTGCTGTTTTGCAAAAGCCTGTTTTTGCTTTACATTGATATCGCATTTATGCAACAAACAAAAATATCAAACGTAATGTATACAATGACAGGACAGCCCCCCGGATGAACGAACTCAAAAACAACGAGCATCAAACACTTTGCGCCCGCTGTGGTGGGCAATGCTGCCGCACCAGACCAGGCATTGAAGCCCCGGAGCGGTTTCTGGCATTGCCTGATCCGGCAGCTGCGCTGGCCATGTTGCTTCTACATACTGAATGGGTTCTGGAAACACATTACGGAGTACCCTATACCCCTGGTGTTACTGCTCCTGATCCAGGCCGGATCATTCACTACCCCAGACCGGCAACGGTTGGTGAGCAAAGCCGTACTGGTGCTGACCAACCCTCTGCAGATGATTGTATCTATCTGACACCAACCGGCTGCAGCCTGGCCTTTGAAGCCCGCCCCCGTATGTGCCGGGAGCTGGTACCAGACAGCTGCTTTGAATGCGAGACCCCCTGGGGCCGGCGTGAAGCCGCCCTGGCATGGCTGCCCCACCAGGATATAGTTCTGGCAGCAACTGCCGCCCTGCCATTACGGGAAGGATCAGTTCCATGAGCAGTCCACTTGTTCTACTGGTATCCCGCAGTGCAAGCCGTACCCAGGTTTACCGGGAAGCGTTGGACGCACGCGGCATCTCATGCCTGGCGATTGCAGAGCTGAAAGAGGTGGCAATCCTGGCATCAGGTACACCGCTGAGTGGCATTTTGCTGGATATGCCGGTGTTAATCAAGGCCTCCCCTACAGACAAAATCGCCACAGAGGACATTCTGAAAGCGCTTCCCAGCGCCTATCTGAACATTGCACCAGCAACCGACAGCATCAAACTACTGACTGCCAATGACAGCCTGGGCATTGCCAAATCTGTTGATGAGTTTACTGAACTCTGCAAAGGTTTTACCCCACGTATGGTACGGCCCAAAGACCGGTACCTGCTCCACCTGCAGGCCCTGCTGATAAAGACGTCTGCCCAGGACAGCCCTGAACGGACGGTCACGCTGAACATCTCACCCAAAGGTTGCTTTCTGTTCACGGCCAATCCGGAATGGCAGCTTGAACAGCAGGCAAGCATTCAATTTATCGGCCTTGCTGATACCACTCCGGTCATTGCCACTATCTGCTGGCTCCAGCATTGGGGTACAAAGAAGCATCATATACCCGGTATCGGTGTCGCCTTTACGACAATGTCCGATGCGCAACAGACACAGCTCATCCGTCTGCTGGAACCGTTACAACCACACTAACGCCACGGCTAACTGAGCTGACACCGTGCAAGACAGGCCGCCATGCTGAAAAAAGCATTACACCATCTGAAGCTGCGCAGCAAACTGCTGCTGCTGGTACTGCCGCTGGTAATTGCCCCTATTATCGTGGTGGCGCTGGTAACCGGCTTTATTGCCAACCAGAAGGCCTATCTGGGCATTACCCAGACCAGTAAGGATGACCTGCAACATATGGCAGAGTTCACCATTGACCTGCTGCGTTCTTACGACAAACAGTACCAGGACTATCGTGAACAGATCTCCGGCAGCCTGGAAAACGAACTGGCATCCCAGGCCTTTGAGGCCCTGAAGGTAAAAATCAAAAACAAACGGGTGGGCAAAACCGGCTACATCTATTGTATTGACCGCAGCGGCACCCTGAAGATTCATCCTGAGGCTGAAGGACGCACCATCATTGATGCCAAAGACTCCAACGGCAATCCGTTTATCCGCGAGATGATTGAAAACAAAAGTGGCTGGATTCGCTACCCCTGGAAAAATGTAGGTGACGCAAAACCAAGAATGAAAATTGTACGCTACGAATATTTTCCCACCTGGGACTGGATTGTGGCGGTCGGTTCCTATGAAGATGAATTCTATAAGGAAGCAAACTCCATTAAGCACCATATCTTTGTGAGCACCCTGATCCTGATCAGCATTGTCGGCTTTTTAGCAACGCTACTGGTGTTCTATGCCTCAACCGTGGCAACCAATCCGATCACCCATATGATTGAGACCATCCGCAAGGTGAAACGGGGCGATATGCAAGCGCGAATGGAGGTAGTTGGCAGTGATGAACTGGCTGAGATGGCCACCGCCTTCAACCATATGACCAACATTATCCAGCGCAATCAAGAGATGGAAAGCGCCCTGGCGCAACAGGGCAAGATGGCCTCACTGGGGGTGCTCTCGTCCGGTGTGGCCCACGAAATCAACAACCCGCTGGGGGTTATTCTGGGCTATGCCGCTTATCTGGAGGGAAAACTTTCCCCGGACGACCCGCATTACAAATACATCCATGAAATCAAGCGTGAAAGTAAACGCTGCAAAAAGATCGTACAGGACCTGCTCTCCTACGCCCGCACCCCACGTCCCACGCTTGAGATGACCGACCTGAACGAGCTTTTGAAAGAGATCGTCGAGTTTGCCGCCAACCATACCGATATGCGGGGGGTCACCATCCAGTCCAGCTTTGAGGCCCATCTTCCCAAGGTCCTCCTGGATGGTGATCAACTGCGCCAGGTGGCCATTAACCTGATCCTGAACGCGGGCGGAGCTATGCCGGAAGGGGGGACACTGCAGGTCAAAACCGAAGCAGGCCCTGACCGGACCATTACGATCAGCTTCCAGGACAGCGGTTGTGGTATCCCCCAGGAAAGTCTGGAAAAAATCTTTGAACCATTTTACACCACCAAGGCCCGCGGCACCGGCCTGGGACTGGCCATCACCCGACAGATCGTAGAGATGCATCATGGCGATATTGCCATTAAGAGTGAGGCCGGTAAAGGAACCACCGTAACCGTGATGTTACCCATAGACCACGAGGAACTGGTATGAGCGACAAACAGCGCATTCTGCTGATTGATAATGAAGAGGGACTCTGCCGGATGATGGAACAGGTGCTGCTTGACAGCGGCTATCTGG
>CAZNWF010000043.1:0-21265 GCA_964576485.1 uncultured Geobacter sp.
GTTTGTATACAAAACCAGTTATATTGTCAATAAAATAGTTTTACTCGCAACAAAGTTGACAATAGTCTCACTTTAATGATTTTAACAGCATTAAATCAGGCTTTTCACTCTCCCAAAAGCTGACGTGCCAGCAATTCTACCGTATGGACCACTTCAACAGTAGAACCGTGTTGTTTCAGTCCGTCATCCAACTGCATCATACAGCCGGGACAACCGGTGGCTACGGCATCTGCGCCGGTGGCGATAATCGCCTCGCTCTTGAGATCGTTGATCTCCATAGATGAGCCATAGTGGTAAACATTGAAGGTGCCACCCAGACCACAGCAGCGGTCCGCCCCTTCCATCTCCACCAGCGAAAGCCCCGGAACCGCCTTGATCAGGTCACGGGGCTGGGCAGTCAGCTTACGGGTACGCAGATGGCAGGGATCATGGTAGGTAATTTTGCCACTGGCACCGGCACCGGTTTCAGCAGGCTTCAGCCCCAGTTGGGCCAACAGCTGGGCAGCATCCACCGTCTTCGCAGCCAACCGGTCAAGTCGCTGGCGTAATTCAGGGTTACGCTTACCCACCACCAGCGGATAGAGCCGGTGCAGTGCACCGCCACAGGTGGCACAGGCGCTCATCACATAATCGGCCTCATAGCGTTCCAGGGCGGTCAGGTTACGCTCGGCCAGATCACGAACCGTCTCAATGTCTCCGCCGGACATACCGGGCAGGCCGCAGCACTGCTGATCCTTGGGAATGATAATCGTACAGCCCAGGTGCTGGAACAGCTTGACTGTGGCCACACCAACCCTGGGATAGGCAAAGTTGGTCATGCAGCCCACAAAAAAGATAACCCGTGGTTTACCCGGCTGGCCTTCGATCACCTCCGGATAACGCTCCATAAACGTGGTCTTGGCAACCGCCGGGATATAACGTTTGTTACCCACAAACGGCAGCGGAAAGCGCAGACGCAGACCAGAGTTCTCCGGCACCTTCTTGAAGAACAACGGTCCCAGCAGCGAAGCGGCCTTGGCACCCAGCTTCATCCGGGTCCGGCTCTTGATCACCTGCCCCACTGCAGCATGAAAGGTGGTAAGCCCTCGTTTCTTGGCCAGTGCCTCACGGGCAGCAATCACAATCTCATCGGTGGGCACATCATTGGGGCAGCGGTCCACGCAACTGCCACACAACAGACACTTGGACATAGCCAGATAGGTCTGGTCATCCAGGTCTATGTCATCCTTTAGCAGGTGCTGCACCAGGGTCAACTTGCCGCGGGCCGTGGCTGGCTCACGCTGAAAGGCGGTAAAGGCCGGGCAGTTGGAGCGACAGGTACCGCACTTGACACACTTTTTCAGTTCTTCTTCTATTCGCTGCAGGGTATCCTGAATTGGGTCTGACATTACAAATCCTCATTTTTAACGCAAAGTTGCAAGGCAAGGCACAGAGGCGCAAAGAAAAGCTCAATCTTACTCTTTATTGTAAACAAAGAAGGCTAGAAAACACAACCATAACTCCATGATTTTCATTTTTCTCTGCGCCATTGCGCCTTGCTTCCAGCTCTTTGCGTTAAAAAACCTTTTGCTTCCATTCTTCCAGCGCAATCAACGCCCGTTCAGCCAACAACAGTTTGCGATCCTTCTTTTTGACCCTGCTTTCAAGGGAGGGGAACAGACCGTAATTCACATTCATCGGCTGAAAATGACGGACATCAGCGTTGGTTATGTGGTGGATCAATGCGCCAAGAGCCGTTTCTCCGGGAGGTAACGACGGTTCCTGACCGGCAGCCAGAGCCGCAACCGTCAGGCCGGCCAGAAAACCGGAAGCGGCTGACTCAACATACCCCTCAACACCGGTGATCTGACCGGCAAAGATGATGCGGGGATCTGACTTCAGCTGCTGCGTGGGTAACAATAAGGCAGGTGCATTGATAAAGGTGTTGCGGTGCATAACCCCCAGCCGGACAAACTCGGCCTGTTCCAGCCCCGGAATCATCCGCAACACCCGGCGTTGTTCCGGCCAGGTCATCTTGGTCTGGAATCCCACCAGATTGTAGAGGGTCTTTTCATTGTTTTCTGACCGCAACTGCACCACGGCCCAGGGGTCTCTGCCTGTGGCCGGATGGGGCAGACCGACCGGCTTCATCGGGCCAAAGCGCAGGGTTTCATCACCACGCTCTGCCATCTCTTCAATCGGCATACAGCCGTCAAAATGAACGACCTTCTCAAACTCGCGGGGTGCAACCTTTTCAGCAGCTTTTAGGGCGGCAATAAACGCACTGTACTGTTCCCCATCCATGGGGCAGTTGAGGTAATCGTCAGGATCACCCTTGCCATAGCGGGAAGCAGCGTAGATTTTAGACAGATCCAGGGATTCTGCCGTAACAATCGGGGCAATGGCATCGTAGAAGTAGAGCCGCTCCCCGGTCAGACGGGACAGCTCCCCGGCCAGGGCATCGCTGGTCAGGGGACCGGAGGCGATTACCACCAAGCCTTCAGACGGCAGGCAGGTCAACTCTTCACGGATCAAAGTGATATTGGGATGGGAGGAAATTCGTTCAGTTATCCAGGCGGAGAATAGGTCACGATCAACAGCCAGGGCACCACCGGCCGGAACCTTTGTGCTATCTGCAGCCTGCATAATCAGGGAACCCAAGCGACGCAGCTCTTCCTTCAGCAGACCAACCGCATTGCCCAGATCTGCCCCCCGCAGGGAGTTGGAGCAGACCAGCTCAGCCAGCCCCTCCCGTTGGTGGGCAGGAGAATAGCGGTGCGGCTTCATTTCAAACAGCTTTACCTGGCAGCCTCGTTCTGCCGCAGCCCAAGCTGCCTCGCAGCCGGCCAGACCGGCACCGATGATGGTAATGGGTAAATTCAACCAATTGCTCCACTTAAACTCAGGAGGATTTTAGAAAGGAAAAACACTCTGACAGAAAAAACAGATCAGCAAGCAACGTCACACCCAGTTTTCAAGCTTCAGCCCCTTGATCCGCTTGAAGTGTTTCGTATTGTTCGTCACCAGTGTAAGCCCATGCACCTTGGCACAGGCAGCAATGTAGAGGTCAGCGTCGTCAATGATCATGCCATTCGTTTCAAGACCGGCCTTCAGCTCACCAAACAGTTCACTGATAGTCTCATCTGATTCGAGCACAGTCAGCTGTTCAGTCAGACTACGTACCAACTGCAGGTTGGCCTCCATCCGTTGCGACTTATAGGCACCATAATACAGCTCACTAACGGTAATAAACGGCAGGGCCACCGCATCAATTCCGGCAGCCAGCACTTTTTGTTCAACCTGCAGGTTGCCTTTCAGCCAGTAAACACAGATATTGGTATCCTGCAGATACTTCACAGCTCTATCCCACGACCGCCAAACCCGCTACGGTGGCTGTGTATGTCATCAATGATCTCATCAGCCGTACGGCTATCCTGCCAGGCACCGCACAACCCGGTTGTCGCAACTGCAGCCTGCTGTTTGCTGACACTGAGTACGCCATCACGCAAAGAGCGTAATATCTTCAGAGCCTGCGGCAACACCGGCAGCGGCAGCGTCCTGATCTCGTGCAATATGATTTCTTCATAACGAGTTTGCGTTTTCATACGAACCTCCAGAACTGTCGGTTACGCGCTGGTCCAGTCACATCCCTCTTTGGGACACTTCAGGAATTCGCCCTTCTTCTTGTAGACCTTCTTGACCAGCACCGGAAAGCCGCACTTGGGACAGGGCTGAGCCTGCGGCGGATCCCAGAGGGCAAACTTGCAGTCAGGATAACGGTTACAGGAGTAGAACAGCTTGCCGTAGCGAGACTTTTTCTCGGTCAGTTCACCCTCTTTACATTCCGGGCAGGTAACACCGGTCCCTTTAGGCTTGTTCAACGGCTGGATATTCTTGCAGGCCGGATAACCGGAGCAGGCCAGGTACTTGCCGTAGCGACCTGACTTGATCAACATCGGCTGGCCACATTTATCACATTTTTCTTCAGACACTTCCGGTTCAGCAGCCTCTTCAGCACCGCTGTTTTCCAGGTTGCGGGTGTACTTGCAGCCCTCCTTGAACCCGGTGCAGGCGATAAACTTGCCCCGTTTACCCAGCTTGATTGCCAGTGGCTTGCCACATTCCGGGCAGGCCTCTTCCAGGGTTTCGGTGGTCAGGTCGTCCTTTTTGACCTCTCCCTCTTTTTGCTTAAGCAGGGTGATGAAAGGGTTCCAGAACTCGCGCAGCAGCGGTTTCCACTGTTTTTCACCGCGGGAGACCTGATCCAGCTCCTCCTCAAGTCCAGCGGTAAAGTTGTAATCCACGTACTTGGGAAAATGGGCGGTTAAAAGGTCATTGACCACCATACCCACATCTTCCGGGAAGAACCGTTTCTTGTCCAGACGGGCATATTTGCGTTCCACCAGGGTGTTAAGGGTACTGGCATAGGTGGATGGCCGGCCGATACCATACTCCTCCAGGGTCTTGACCAGGGTGGCTTCGGTGTAGCGGGGCGGCGGCTGGGTAAAGTGCTGCTCCGGCAGCACCTCCAGCAGCTTGAGCGCTTCCCCCTCGTCCAGGGCTGGCAGGGTGCCTTCCTTTTCCTCGTCTTCGTCATCCACCCCTTCAATATAAAGCTTCATGAAGCCGGGGAAGCGGATCACCGAACCGGTTGCCCGCAGGGTGAAGCTGTCCTTTTTCTGGCCACTGACCGAGATATCAACCGAGGTCTGGTCCAGCAACGCCTCGGCCATCTGGCAGGCAACCGTCCGCTTCCAGATCAACTCATACAGTTTGAACAGATCAGGAGTCAGGTATTTCTTCAGCTCTACAGGGGTCTTGTCAATATACGTCGGACGGATCGCCTCGTGGGCTTCCTGGGCATTTTTTGACTTGTTCTTGTAAAAGCGGGGCTTGGCCAGGGCGTATTCCTTGCCATAGGCCACAGAGATCAGGTCATGGGCATCTTTTAAGGCCTGGGCCGAGAGGTTGACGCTGTCAGTACGCATGTAGGTGATCAGACCGACCGTGCCACCTTCGCCGATTGCCACCCCTTCATACAGCTTCTGGGCCGTGGACATCGTCTTCTTGGCTGAGAAGCCCAGCTTGCGGGATGCCTCCTGCTGCAGGGTAGAGGTGGTAAAGGGGGGAGCCGGGTTACGCTTCATCTCCTTGCGGGTCACCGATGCGACCTGTGCATTGCCTTGAGCAATGGCATTTTTCAGCGCATCGGCACTCTTCTGATCCGGGATATCAAACTTGCCTAGCTTTTTGCCATCCACCGCAACCAGACCGGCCTTCAGTGTCTGGCCACCCTGCTTTTCCAGCTTGGTAGCAATGGTCCAGTATTCCTGATCCACAAAGGCCTGAATCTCTTTTTCCCGCTCACAGACCAACCGCAGGGCAACTGACTGCACCCGTCCGGCAGAGAGGCCATAGCGGATCTTTTTCCAGAGAAAGGGAGAAAGATTGAAACCAACCAGATAGTCCAGAATTGAACGGGCCTGCTGGGCATCCACCAAATCTACCGCAATGTCACGGGGATGCTGTACCGCATGAATGATGGCATCCTTGGTAATTTCATGGAACACCACCCGCTGAATCGGAATCTTGGGCTTTTTATCCAGCCCCAGCGCAGCCAGCAGGTGCCAGGAGATCGCCTCTCCTTCGCGGTCGGGGTCAGTTGCCAGCAGCAGTCGATCCGCCCCTTTAAGCTCTTTCTTGATGGCATCGATATGTTTCTTGCTCTCCGGCAGTACATGGTACTTGGGCTCAAAGTCATTGGCCGTGTCAACCGAGCCCTGCTTGCTGGGCAGAGCCCGGACATGGCCGAAGGAGGCCAGCACCCGATACTGGGCACCGAGAAATTTTTCAATGGTCTTGGCCTTGGCCGGAGACTCGACAATTACAAGCTGATGCGCCATAGGTTCTCTAATCCTTAAGGAAGTGAATAGTATGATCCGGGAAGCTGCGACAGCATCCCTTTTAGTTCAAGGCCAAGCACCATAGCCGAAACCTCTCCGGGCGTCAATTCCAGAGCCTGGGTAATCTCATCCAGATGGCGAGGTCCCTGGGCCACCAGTTCATACACCGCTGCCTCACGAGGGGTCAGGCTACAGCGAGGTGAAGAGGTATGCTGACTAAACAGGGGCAGCGCCTGATCCGGCGTGCTGATTCTGACGGCATCCAGAATATCTTCTACACAATCAACCAGTTGAGCCCCTTCCTTGATTAGCCGGTTACTGCCGCGACAGGCACCCGAGCTGATCGGACCCGGCACTGCCAGCACCTCGCGCCCCTGATCCAGGGCGTAGCGGGCCGTAATCAGTGAGCCGCTCTTTTCAACCGCCTCCACCACCAGCACTCCACGGGACAGGCCGCTGATAATCCGGTTACGGCGGGGGAAATGCTCTGCCAGCGGCTGGGTTCCCAGAGAAAACTCGGAAATGATACAGCCATTCCCGCTGATCTGCTCCGCAAGCCCCCTGTTTTCAGGCGGGTAGTCAACATCCAGACCACAGCCAAGCACCGCAACCGTGGAGCCGCCACCAGCCAGTGCACCGCGGTGTGCTGCGGTATCAATGCCCCGTGCCAGACCAGACACTACCAGTACGCCTGCTGCTGCCAGCTCCGACGAAAGCCGTTCTGCTGCCTTCAGTCCTTCACGGGTTGCCCTGCGGGAACCGACCACCGCCACCGCAGGTTCCCAGACCGGAATTGTTCCCCGCACGTATAATAACGGCGGCGGATCACCGATCTCAAACAGCTGACGGGGATACGCGGCATCAAGAAAGGTCAGCAGGTGAACACCAGCAGCTTCAATCCTGTGGCACTCCGCTTCTGCAAAGCGACGACAGGCCGGAGCTGCAATGGCCTCCACAATCTGCGGCGTAACGCCCCGTACCGAGAGCAAGGCGCCAGGAGCTGCCGAGAGCACCTGTTCAGGTGCGTCAAACCGCTCCAGCAGCCGTCGAAACAGGACCGGTCCAATCCCTTCCACTGCCCGCAGGGCTATCCATGAATAGTAATCCACGTAGCTCCCTTAAAAACGAAGGCCGACTCAAAGTCGGCCTTCACCAGATCTGTCAACTATGTTCTAGCGCGGTGCACTAACCACTTCGTTGCCTTTAAAAATGGCATCAATGCTCTTGACCACTATGGCGGTTGAACTGTTTTTACCAACTTCAACAATCACCACTGCACCGATGACCTCACTGGGCAACTGGCCAACATACCGATCAACCAGCATCTTTTCAATTTCAACCTTACGAATCACATACAACAGATTGCCCGGCTCTGCCCCTTGCAAAGTACCCAGATCAAGGTACACCACATCACCGGTGGCAAGTGCAGTGTTACCGGTGGCGCTCTCAACAAGATAGCCTCTCAAGGGACGTGAGACCATTTTAAGAGCAACAGTCCGGCGTTTCACCTGCTGATAGGGCACTAACAGATCACCAGGTTCGATTTCTTTAAACGAAGTACTGATAATGCCGCGTGAATTCAGCTCCGTTGCATGGGTTAGTTGCAATGCCCCCAGCGGATAGACCTTGTAACCGAGATCATCACCGGTCACCGGATGTTTGATCTGTTTTGACTTACGCAGAATGGTGTATTTACTGCCATCATTCCCGCCATGAGTGGTGCCGATATCGGTAAAGACCGTATCATCTTCACCAAGCACCAGACGGCCATGCTGTCCCGCAACAATTCTGCCGGTTGGCAACGTATCATTTTCCATTAACCAACCTTCATTGCCGCGCACGCTAAAGGTTTTTTCTTCTGCTATCTCGGCTTCAGCGGCCTTCACCACCTGACCAGCCGAAGCCTTTTGGCCGCCTGCCTCTTCAGGGGCAGCAACGACCTCCAGCTTACCATTGACAAAACGAACCGTTTGGCCGGGATAAATGAAGTGCGGATTGGTAACCTGAGGATTTTTTGACCAAAGGTTGGGCCAGTACCTGGGATTATTAAGGAATTTTCCTGACAGCCCCCAGAGCGTATCGCCCTTCTGGATTACATAGACCGTTGGTTCCTCTGCTGCCCGGATCATGCAAGGAACAAGCAGCACCATTACCATCAGGGATAGTACCAGTTGCATACGAGATTTCATGGTCACCTCATCTTAATGCCGGCCGGAAGCCGGTTGGTCGCTGGACATCAGTCGCTCCCTCGCCTTAACAGCTGCAGGGCTGGCGGGATAGCTGCGAATAAGCCGTTCAAACGATGCCTTGGCTTTATCCGGCTGTTTCTGGGCAGCATAACTATATCCAATTTTAAGCAGAGCATCAGACGCCTTCAAATGGCGGGGCCAACCATCGACTACCTTTTGGAATGAGACCAGCGCTTTGGGGAGATCTGAAACACTGTAGTAACACTCGCCAATCCAGTAGTGCGCATTGGGGACATATTCACCCGTGGGCTGCTCTTTTAAAAACTGTTCAAACGCCTGAATCGCCCCGGCAAAATTATTGGTGCTGTAGAGGCCAAACGCCTTGACATACCCTTGAGGAGGCCCGGCATCTCTGCCTTTGGGGGCTGGATCAGGATTAACCACCTCTACTTTGGGCGTCGCAACAACCGCTGCAGTCTGAACCTTGGCCTGCAAGGCCTGATTCACTTCCTTCAGCTCACGCACCCCATCGCTCAGTTCCTTAAAGACTGTTGTACGCTGGGCATCCCGCTCTTCCAGGGTTGCAAGCCTTCCGGAAAGTTCGTTCAAGCGAGCCTCTATCCCACCGGCAACCTGAAAGAGATGCTCGACCTTTGTTTCGGTTTCTGTCTGACGTTTGACCGCCAAGTCATTGGCTGCACAGCCACCAAGCAGCGATGCACCTAGCGTCAGCAGTCCCAATTTTTGCAGGTGGTTCATGCAACTCTCCTGTTTTTTCTTGGGTTTCGCTGTAATTAAAGCCAGAAAAAACGCTTTGTCAAGTGAAAGTCAGGTTTTTCCGGTTTGCATTTTACAGACAGACTACTCCTGTGCTAGCATTCCATTCTTAATGACTTCATTACTACTCCAAGTGGATTTAACGTGAATAAACCTGAATTACTTGCCCCGGCCGGCACCATGGAAAAGCTGAAATGTGCCATCAGATATGGCGCTGATGCCGTCTATATGGGTGGTCCAGACTTCGGTCTGCGCAATATGGCCGGTAATTTTACCCTTGCCGAAATGCCGCAGGCCCTGGCGCTCTGCCATGAACAGGGGGTGCGCTGCTACCTGACTATTAACAGCTATCCTAGCGATCACACCCTGAGCCGCCTTGAGAGCTATCTACGGGAACTGGCACCGCTCCCCTTTGATGCCTATATCGTCAGCGACCCAGGTGTACTGCGGATGATCCGCCGTATTTCTCCGGAACGGGAGCTTCACCTCTCTACCCAGGCCAACACTATTAACCACGAGAGTGTCCTGTTCTGGCAGGAGCAGGGGGTTGGCCGGGTCAATCTGGCCCGTGAAATGACGTTGGAAGATATCAGTGCTACCACCGGAGCAGTCTCAATCCCCTGCGAGGTTTTCGTCCATGGCGCCCTCTGTATCGCCTACTCAGGCCGCTGCCTGCTTTCCAGCGCCATGACCGGCCGCAGCGCCAATCTGGGCGAATGTACCCAGCCCTGCCGTTGGAAATACGCCCTGGTTGAAGAGCGCAGACCGGGGGAATATCAGCCAATTGAAGAAGACACAAGCGGCACCTTCATCTATAACTCAAAAGACCTCTGCCTGCTGGAGTATCTGCCTGATCTGGTCAGGGCCGGTGTTGGGTCCCTCAAGATTGAAGGCAGGATGAAGGGGGTCCATTACCTTGCCGGTGTATTGCGGATCTACCGTACCGCCCTGGACCGCTTCTGCGCTGATCCAGAAAGCTATAGCGCTGATCCGGCCTGGATGGAGGAGCTGGCCACCATCAGCCACCGTGGCTATACCACCGGTTTCCTGCTTGGCGATCCCAAGGATGTTGGTCAATCCTACCAGGCAGGTTATCTGCGCAGCCATAAACTGGTGGGGACGGTTGAGGCTATGCGGGGGCCAGCACTGGCAGAGGTGCTGGTCAGAAACCGTTTTCAGACCGGCGATCAACTTTCCCTGATGGGACCGGCCATGAAAAATGCCGATTTTCTGGCCTCTGATCTTCAGCAGCTTGGCCAACAGGGAGAGACCGTTGCAGTAGAGATTGTCCACCCCAATATGCGTATCCTGATGCCGGTGCCTGCCGGTACAGCCCCTGACGATCTGATCCGTCTTCCTGCTCCAATGCAGGAATTTGACTCATGAGTCCACTTTACGAGCATCTCAACCAACCGGAAGGGCACTGGCTACGGGATAGCATTGTGCTGCTGTTCCTGTTCGGCTTTCTGTTTCTGACAGGACTTGGATCAGCACCGCTGATTGACCCGGATGAAGGACGCTATGCCGAGATCCCCCGCGAGATGCTGGTGCGGGGTGATTTTGTTACTCCCACTCTTAATTATGTCAAATATTTTGAAAAACCACCGCTTTTATATTGGGTAAATGCCGGTTCCATGGCGGTCTTTGGCCAAAACGAGTTTGCCGCCCGGCTCCCCTCAGCCCTGTCCGGCCTTTTTACGGTCCTGCTGACCTACCTTGCAGGACGACGCCTCTTTAACCGACGGACCGCTTTGATTGGAGCATTGATTCTCGGCAGTTGTGCTGCTTTCCTGTTCCAATCACGGATCATCCTGACGGACATGCTGCTGACCTTCTGTCTCTCTGCAGCCCTGTTCTGTTTTCTACTGGCTGTTCGCAGCAGCGAACGACACCGCGCCAACCTCTACCGCCTGTTCTTCATCTGCTGTGGTTTGGCAGTACTGACCAAGGGGTTAATCGGAATCGTGTTACCCGGCGGCATCATCTTCTGGTATCTGCTGCTGGGTAGGCGCTGGCAGATCCTGAAAGAAATCCCCTGGTTCTCTGGCTTGCTGCTGTTTTCCCTGGTCACTGTGCCGTGGTTTCTGTTGGTGTCACAGGCAAACCCTGAATTTCCGCATTTTTTCTTTATCAGGGAGCATTTTCAGCGCTACACCAGCACCATCCACAAGCGTAGCCAGCCGTTTTGGTTTTTTCTGCCGATCCTGCTACTAACCATGTTGCCCTGGTCCTTCTTCCTGCCGGGCAGCCTGGCCAAAGCCTGGCAGCAGCGACAAAGTGACAGGGGTACCACCCTTTTTCTGCTGCTCTGGCCGCTGGTGATTATCCTGTTTTTCTCCTTATCCAGCTCCAAGCTGATCCCGTATATCCTGCCCACTTTTCCGCCACTGGCACTGCTGGTGGCCCACCGGATCACTGCCCATTGGCATACCCGCAGGCCTGACTACACGGCTGCCCAGGCAACCCTTGCCACCCTGCTGCTTCTGGTCGGTGTTGCTCTGGCCATACTGCCACTGCTGACCTGGCTCCCGCCGATTCTGCATGCAAGCGGCCAAACCGGCCGGGATCTGGCTGCCATGCTGACCGGTCCGGATCCGACCCTTACCCTGCGCCAGACCCTGCTGCCCGGCAGCCTGCTGGTTGTCTTCGGCCTGCTACTGCTCTGGAGTATACGCACCCGTTCCAGCCTGCTGCTGTTGGGGCTGCTTTGCTGCTTTGGCATCCTGCTTGATCTGCTGCTGCCCTGGGCCTTTAGCCGCTATGGTGCAGAACGGCTTTCGTCCCGCAGTCTGGCCAAGGCAGCAATACAATATGCTGGCCCGGACACACTCCTGGCGCAAAGCGGCCCACGACAGGGGATGAATTTTTATACCGGTAAACGTCTGATTACCGTTGGTGACGCTGATGAGCTGAGCTTTGGCAGCAGCCAGGGCAATCAGTCCGGCTGGTTCCTTTCCCAGGAGCAGTTCATGGAACTTTGGCGTTCAGATCGTCAGGTCATGATCGTCGTGCCTCGACACGAGCTACACCGTTATGTACTACCAGCGCCCCACAGGCTGGCAGACAACGGAGCCTTGCTGCTGTTGTCCAACCGCTAATTGAAGGAGCACATACTATATGCGTGATACATTTTTACCCTTTTCCACCCCTTCACTGGGTGATGAGGAGATCAACGAAGTTGTTGACTCGCTCCGTTCCGGCTGGATCACCACCGGTCCCAAGGTCAAACGTTTTGAAGATGCCTTCAAGGCCTACGTGGGGGCCCCTTTTGCCGTACCGCTCAGTTCAGCCACTGCCGGTCTGCACCTGACCCTGCTGGCACTGAAGATCAAGGAGGGGGATGAGATCATCACCACCCCGATGACCTTTGCCTCCACGGTCAGCATGATCATCCTGGCCGGTGCAACTCCAGTGCTGGCAGATATTGAGCCTGGCACCCTGAATATTGATGTAGCCAAGGTGGCAGAAAAGATCACCCCAGCCACCCGTGCGGTGATTCCGGTCCACTTTGCCGGGCAGTCCTGCGACCTTGACCCACTGTTTGCCCTGGCCAGGCAGCATAACCTGACCATCATCGAAGATGCTGCCCACGCAGCCGGCACCGAATACAAAGGGCAGAAGATCGGCAGCCTTGACTCCATCTCCATTTTCTCATTTCATCCCAACAAGAACATCACCACCGGCGAGGGGGGCATGGTCTGCACACCGGATGAAACCCTGGCCGAAGAAGTTTCTTTGCTGAAATTTCACGGCATGAGCCGCGAGGCCTGGAAACGGTTTGCCTCCAGCGGTACTCCCAACTACGACATCATGCTGCCGGGCTACAAATACAACATGATGGACATTCAGGCGGCCATCGGCCTGCATCAGCTACCCCGTCTGGATGGTTTTATTGATCGCCGCAAAGCGATTGCAGAACAGTACAACGCGGCCTTTGCTGATCTGGCTGAACTGGCCCTGCCTGCCTACGCGCCGTACCAGCAGCGCCATGCCTGGCATCTTTATACCCCGCTGATCAGGACTGAACTACTGACGGTTGACCGGGACCGGTTCATGGCAGAACTAAAGGCCCTGAACATCGGCAGCGGCCTGCATTACAAGGCGATCCACCACCACAGCTGGTATCGTGAGAACCTGCCGGTGGCTGATACTGAGCTGCCCAATGCCAGCTATGCCTCGGACCGGATTCTGTCGCTGCCGCTGTTCCCTGGCATGAGCGACCAGGATGCCGCTGATGTGATACAGGCAGTGACCGACGTCATTAAGCGGTTCAGGAGATAGGCATGTCCCAGGAACAGATTCACAAACTTCCGCCCCAGAGCCTTGAGGCAGAGATGTCGATCCTGGGTGGTATCCTGATCGATAATGATGCCATCAACCGGGTATTGGAGATGTTGGAGCCGGAGGAATTTTACCGGGAAGCGCACCGCAAGATCTTTGGTGCCATGCTGGAACTGTCGGACCGCCGGGAGCCCTGCGACCTGATCACCCTGACCGATGCCCTCAAACGTCGTGGCGATCTGGACAGCTGCGGCGGAGCTGCCTATCTGGCCACCCTGGTTGATTATGTCCCCACCGCCGCCAACATCACCTACTACTGCAAGATCGTAAAGGAAAAGGCCCTTAACCGGCGCCTGATCACCATTGCAACCGACATTGCCACCAGAGGTTATGACGAGCAGGGTGATGTCAATGAATCGCTGGATGAGGCCCAGAAGGCACTTTTCAGCCTGGCGGAAAATAAGCTGCGGCCGCAGTACTATCCGGTCAAGGATGTCATTAAAGACACCTTCAAGATGTTGCAGACCCTGTATGAGAAAAAAGAGCAGATTACCGGCACCCCCACCGGCTATATCGACCTGGACCATATGACCGCTGGCCTGCAGCCAGGTGACTTGATCATCGTTGCAGCCCGTCCTTCCATGGGCAAAACCACCCTGGCACTGAACATCGCCAGCCACGCCAGCGCCGAAGCCAAGGAAAAGGTCGGCTCCGTTATCTTCTCTCTGGAAATGGGTAAAGAACAGCTGGTAATGCGCTTTCTCTCGTCACTGGCCCGGGTTGATGCAGGCCGGATGCGTACCGGTCACTTTCTGGACAGCGACTGGCCCAAACTGCAGCGGGCTGCCGCCACCCTGCATAATGCCAACATCTTCATTGACGACACCCCGGCCATCAGTATCCTGGAGCTGCGGGCCAAAGCCCGCCGTCTGAAGACGGAGCACAACATCGGCCTGATCATCATTGACTACCTGCAGCTGATGCGGGCAGGGGCCAACCCGGAATCCCGTCAGCAGGAGATTTCTGAGATATCCCGCTCACTGAAGGCACTGGCAAAGGAATTGAGTGTGCCGGTAGTTGCGCTGTCACAGCTTAACCGCAGCCTGGAAAACCGCAGTGACAAGCGCCCGATGATGAGCGACTTGCGGGAATCAGGCGCCATTGAGCAGGACGCCGACGTGATCATGTTCGTCTATCGGGAAGCAGTCTATTGTGAGCATTGCCGGAAGAAAGATGGTAGCTGTACTGCCAACCATGAGCGAAGCGCCGAGGTCATCATCGGCAAGCAGCGTAACGGCCCGATCGGCACCGTAGAACTGGCCTTTATGGGTGAGCATACCAGATTTGAGAATCTGGCCCGTGGCAGTAATCAGGAATAACAAATGCCCCCGCACCATAATGGTGCGGGGGCATTCAGTTTTACCGAATAGTCAGCTGACTAGAGGTAATCAAGCAGAGACATCTGGCTGATCTTGGCGGTTGATGAATAGGTTGCATTTAATGCGATTTCCTGCTGGTTCATTTCAATACCCAGCTGAGCATAATCCACGTTCTGTATATTGCCATAGACGGTCTGCAGGGTACTGATAATCGTCTTGTTCATGGTACTGGCTGAATCAAGACGAACCAGTCGCGACTGCAGGTCACTTTGCGCTGCGTTCAACTGTATCCCGGCCTGATATAGCTGCTCTTTTCCAGCCTGAATACCAGCAATATTGGAAGCAGCAACATCAGCTATCAGCTGATCCATTGTTGCCAGAACATCAACATTCCCGTAGGGACCACCCGGTGCCGTAGGGGTCAATACCTGATTGCCAGGAAAATTTATCGCCTGGGTAACCCCTTGGTTGATCTCAATACTGGTTACCCCGCTATCACCGGCATAGGTATTAAGTGCAGCTCCGGTTGCCGTGGCTGTTGCATTGGCGCTAAGTGTCAATGAGGCTGGCGGCCCGGCGTTGACCGCAGTAATAGTAGTCCCGGCCGGTATGCCGGCACCGCTGATCGGCATACCAGCACTCAGCCCGGTAACACTGTCGAGATTACTGATTGTGGGTGAACCGCTGGTGGTGTCCCCACTATTGATCAAAAAAGGCTTGGTGAGAGACTTTGTGCCACTGAACAGATAGACCCCGTTCAGCTGGGTGTTACCCATATCAACAATATTCTGTTTGATACTCTTCAAACTCATCAAGGCATTGTTGATAACATTAGGATCTGTTTCTCCACCAGAGAGAGCAGAAACCGCTTTTTTGGCCATTTCAACAAAGTCATTCATGCCGGTCAGGGCAGTATTGGTCATCTTCAGCCAGGTATCTGATTTACTGATATTGCTGGTATACTGATCAGCCACCGTCATCCGGTCATTCATATTGACCAGCAAGCTGACCGAGACCGGATCATCACTTGGCCGGTTATAGTTATACCCAGACGCAATCTTTTCCTGAATACTGTCCATACGGGCACGCGTTGTTTGAATATTATACAATGAATTCTGCATGGTTATGTTTGGTGTTATTCGCATGACATGCTCCTACCGCAACATCCCTATCAAGGTATCCATCATCTCGGTAGCTGTGGTGATCAACTTTGCCGAGGCCTGATATGAACGTTGGTACTGAATCAAGTTAGCCAACTCCTCATCAAGGGAAACTCCGGAACTGGAATCCCGCAGGGTCGTCAGCTGCTTCATATAAGCCGCATCCTGTTTAGCTACATTCTGGGCAGACTGGACATCAACACCGACCTGCGCAACCAACGTATTGTAATGGGAGTTGAATGTCCCTGCATTAAGGCTCGCAAACGTCTGACTCTGCAATCCAACCATACTGAGCGCATTACTGTTATCACCGGATGCAGTTGCCGAACCTGATGCCGCTATTCTTGACTGGGTTACCAGAGGGTTCAATGCAATTGTTGCGGCTTCATTCCCTGCAGTAACAGTAAAAAGATCTAAGCCGGCAGCGCCGTTCAGGTCAAAACCGGCATTATGAATAGCGTTTATACCTTGTTTGGCTGGAGGACCGGCCTCGCCATTGACCATTACATTTGCCAAGTTGTTGATATAGGCTTGGTAAGCCGGAATAAAGGTATCCCGCATCTGCAGCGTGGCCCAAAGTTGTCCGCCATTAGGTGCCGTATACATGGTACCATCAACCACGGCCGTTGTTGCCGGGTTAACAGCATCCACCGCTGTCACGGTGTAGTTTGTCGGTGGCTGCGTAGAAAGGGTCAAACTGCCGTACTGGGTTCCCTTGACCAGATTTATGGTCGTTGCACCACGGGTTACATAGACATCTGTTGTGCCATCTGCATTTTCAGTGTACTGAACCCCCATCCGTTCAGCCAGATCCCTGATCAGATAATCTCTCTGATCACGCATTTCATTGGCATTGCCCGACACCTGCTCCGTTGTGTCAATCTGTCCATTCAGCAGCGCAATCTGCTTAAGAGTACTGTTAATATCATTGGTTAGTGACGGAAGCGCGTCATTCTGTGCAGTGGCTGCATCACTGAGCGTTCTGTCAACATAATGAAACTGGTCGACCATGATCTGTGCCCGTGAAAGCACTGCCTGGCGCTCAGGCTGACCGGTCGGATTTATTGAAAGATCCTGCCAGGCATTAAAGAAGCCGGAGATTGCGGTACCCAACCCCTCCTGGGCGACCTCATTAAATATCGGTTCTATCTGTTGCAGCACTCCAGCCTTGGTAGAGTCGTAGCTGCCTGTTGTACCGGCATTTACCAACTGTCTCTGGAGCAGACTGTCATAATAGCGCTCCACCGTAGAGACCTTAACGCCAGTTCCCAATGGGAATCCATTGTGCGTACTGGGCGGAGCAGATTCAAGGATAATGCGTTGACGTGAATAGCCCGGGGTGTTCACATTAGCAATGTTTTCACTCACCACCTCAGAGGCCACCTGAAATATTTTCAGACCGGCCTTACCTATTTCAAAGGCTGCGCTGAGTCCCATCTTACGCCTCCTTACTCACCATTACGGCACCGGCCTGAGTATTTGAGAGGTAGGTGCCCCGCACGCCGTAGGTGTTTGAGGTGTTAAGTATCCTCAAAATGAACCCCAGAGAGTCATTTACCACCCCCAGAAAGCGCTCCAGCATAGCCCTGTTCTGATTTGCCAGCACGGAGACCGCAGTACCAGCCTGCCGGGCTGTCTGCTGTAGTGGCGCCACCTGCCCCTTGACGGAGGCCGGCATTTTTTCAATAAGCTCGCTAAGTGTCGCCGTGGGAGCCAGACCGTACTGCCCAGCCGTGTCAGACAACACACTGTGCAGCGTTTCCGTCATCGCACGCTGACGACTTAACAACTGTTCCTTCTGGCTGTTTAGCGCCTCCATCAGCTGTGTATCAAGCGCAGCAATCGCTTTTTGTTCATCCTGCAGGGTTTGCTGCAGCTCCTTGAGGATAGTTGTCTGTTCAATAAGTACATCAGTCAAACGATTAGCTGTTGCCATGTCACTGCTCCTCACCTGTCGTTACGACAACTTTCTGCCGGGTCGGAACGGCATACCGTTTCAACAACTCTTTTTCAACCATCGCTGCGAGACTGTTAGGACCACCGCGTTTTGACGCTGCTACCGCGTATTCCTGATCAAGCATGGCGCGGTAGGTTTCTTCTGCCCTGCCGCCACCGGTCACCTTGTCTTCAGCAACCGTTGCCCGCATTGATTTCAACATCATACCGGTAAACAGCGATTCAAAATCCTGTGATATCTTTTTCAGCTGCTTACGTTTGGCATCTGTCAACTGCTCTCCGCGAACCTTTGCATGTGAGCCAAGCTGTTCTGCCTTGTTTCCCTGCAGCAGGAGATCCGGCGCTATGGTTAATGAGCTGTCCATTATGGTTATCCTATCGGTAGTCTTATCTGCTTACTAAAATAGTTTAGATAATAACCAGCTCTGCCTGGAGTGCTCCAGCGGCTTTAATCGATTGCAGAATTGAGATAAGATCCCGTGGCGTAACCCCCAGCAGATTCAGTCCCCGCACGACATCGCCAATGGTGTTACCTTCAGGCAGCACTGACAGGCGTTTCTGCTCTTCCTGCACCTTCAGTTCGGTACGGGGGACCTCTTTGGTTTCCCCTTTTGACAGAGGCTTGGGTTGAGAAACCTTGGGGGTTTCTTTAATAGTCAAGGTCAGATTACCATGGGACACCGCCACCGATGAGATCTTGACCTTATCGCCCATGACAATGGTGCCGGTCCGCTCGTTCACCACCACCCGGGCCGGCTGATCCTGGATTACCTCCAGATTTTCCAGCTGAGCAATAAACTCCACCGGACGGGAGGCATACTCATCTGGCACCTGTACCATAACTGAACCTCCATCACTGCTGCCGGCTGCACCTTTAAAGGCCTTATTAATGGCAGCGGCAATCCGTGCGGCAGTGGTAAAATCAGACTGCGCCAGATTCAGCCGCAGACTCGATTTCCCGGCAAGCACATTGGGGAGCTCCCGCTCCACCAGTGCGCCAGCGGGAATTCTGCCTGCCGTAGGGTGGTTTTTGGTTGCAGAGGCACCCTGACCACCAAAGGCAAATGAGTTAGTCAGAATAGATCCCTGGGCTACCGCATAGACCTGATTATCTGCACCTTTCAGCGGGGTCATAATCAATGTGCCACCTGCGATAGTCTTGGCATCCCCCAGGGATGAAACCAGCGCATCCAGCTTGGTGCCCTGCTTGGCAAAGGGCGGGAGTGTTGCCGTCACCATAACGGCAGCCACGTTTTTAACCTTGATGTCCGCGCGGTTGACCGTAACCCCCATCCGCTCCAGCATATTGACCAGCGACTGTACCGGAAACTTGGTCTGATCACTGTCACCGGAACCGTTCAGACCCACAATCAGGCCATACCCTACCAGCTGGTTATCCCGAACCCCGTCAAATGCAGCAATATCCTTGATGCGCGTAGCATGCACCAAGGCAGGGGCGAGCAGTACTGAACACATAATTAAAAGAGCTATTCGCTTCATGATCTCACCTTAAAACGGCCAAAGTTTATCCAGCACATTCATCAGCCAGCCCGGTTTTTGCCGGTCTGATATAATGCCTTCGCCGGAATAGCTGATCTGGGCATCAGCAACGTAGATAGAGTTTATGGTATTTTCCGCCGTAACATCACGCTGACGGATAGTACCTTTAACGGTCACAATCTGATCCTCATAGTTTACCTTTACATTACGACGGCCTTCTATTTTCAGGTTGCCGTTAGGGAGCACATCAATCACCTTGGCAGAAATAGTTGCCGTCAGGGTCTCCTTGCGGGACGTTGAGCCACTTCCGTCAAAGCTGGAGCTGGCACTGGCGTTCAGCAATTTTGACAGGTCAGCAAAGTTGCTGGTGATGATCTTTGACTCCTCAAGTCCCAGCATATTGGGGATTCCCGCACTGATTTTTGAAGATCGTCCGGTTGCCGTGGCAGCCTGTTTACTGGCACTGGCGGTTTCTGTCACGATAATGGTAACAATATCACCAATCCTGCGGGCCTTACCGTCCTCCGTAAGGGCAATAGTCGAGGCCTGCCAGATTGATCCATTGCTGTAATTCTGAGCCGGCGGTTTCAGCTGTTGATCAAAGCTTGGGCTTACCACCTCGGTCTGCTGCACCACACAACCGGACAGCAATAAGCCAGAAAGCGCGACAAGGATCCGTTTCATTCATCTTCTCCTCAGGTATTAAAAACCGATTTCAACGGTTGAGGCGTCCAGCACGCGGGCAGCCAGTTCTTTGTTGGAGACCATATTCTGGACCCGGATCAGATCACCGACACTGCCGGCGCTCCTGGCACGACCAGAGACCGTAATTCTGACCCCCGCATTTTCAGCAATAATCGTTACCAGTTGCCCACTGACAATAACCGGGACATTCACCAGCTGATTACTCCTGATCGGCGCACCTGCCCGAACCGTCATCCTCAGCTTCTTGCCGACGGCATCTGTCATCTGCTTAACCGGATGACCGCCAGCCTGGCTCAAGTCGAGCTTTTGCAGCTGAAGATCCCCTTCTGTCAGCACTGTTCCGGCAAGCAGCTGGCGGGTTGCAGTCAGCATCTCGGTACGGGCGTCAACCTGTAATCTCAATGAGAGGTTTTTCTCAACAGAGCCATTCACCCGCACCACCAGCACAATCGTTGCGGATCCCCAACCATCCCATCCAGCCGGGGCGATCAACTCAAGCTCCCTGCCCCCTTTGGAAACGACGATTCCCGGTGGTATGCTCAACTGCCGGATTGCATATTCCCAGCCACGCCCCTCCAGTTTCTCTGCCAGAAAGCGGTCAACAGCCCCCCTGACCTCCTGCTCTGGTAGCAGTACTGTGGCGGCAGTAGCTGCATTGCCGACTGCAGCACCCGTAAGACAGCACAAACAACCAATTATCAACAGCCTGACCAGTATCATCCTATTCAGAAGCATCAGTTAGCGCTTCAGGTTATTTGCCAGCTGCAGCATTTCATCAGAGGTGCTGATTGCCTTTGAATTGGCCTCATAGGCCCGCTGTCCAATGATCATGTTAACCATTTCCGTGGCCACATCAACGTTACTCATCTCGAGAAATCCCTGGGTAATGGTACCCAGGCCGGTCTGCCCCGGCGTACCGGTGGTGGCATTACCGGAGGCATCGGTCTGCTGATAGAAATTCCGTCCCATGGAGGAAAGGCCGGCAGGGTTGGTGAAATTGGCAAGCTGGATGTTGCCCACCGTTGAAGCGGCGGACTGCCCGGCCTGAACCGCTGATACCGTACCATCCGTACCGATGGTGATTTTGGTGGAGTTATTGGGGATCACAATCTCCGGCAGCATTGGATACCCCTCGGGGGTCACCATCCGTCCGTTACTATCCAGCTTAAAGGCACCGGCCCGACTATACGCCGTACTGCCGTCAGGCATCTGAATCTGAAAAAAGCCATCCCCTTCGATAGCCATATCAAGCTGTCCACCGGTATTTGAAAAGTCACCCGGAGTAAACTGCTTCGATACAGCAGCCAGTTTTGCCCCCATACCAAACTGAATCCCGACCGGAATCTGCGCGGCATTAGTTGAAGGGGAACCGGGATTCTGAACCGTCTGATACATCAGGTCCTGAAAATCAGCTCTGCTCTTTTTAAAACCGGTGG
>CAZNWF010000044.1:0-20649 GCA_964576485.1 uncultured Geobacter sp.
CACGGGCCTGCAGGGTCAGCACGAAACCGCGCTTGCCGTTCTTGTCAACGGTCTCACCAACGATCCGACCCGGCATATTACGGATATGTGACTTCTTGGCAGCAATAAAGCCAAAGGAAGGGCCACCAAAGGAAAGCGGATTGCCCAGTGACTGGCCATCCCCCACGGCAATGTCAGCCCCCAGCTCACCCGGTGACTTCAAGATTCCCAGAGCAACCGGATAGACCGCCGTTACCAGCAGGCTACCTGCAGCATGGGCCTGATCAGCCAGGCCGGAGAAATCCTCCACCCCACCAAACACGTTGGGATACTGCACCAGCACTGCAGCGGTGTTGGCATCAAGCTGTTTTGCCAGTTCTTCCCGGTTCAACAGTCCATCCAGCGGTGGCAGTTCCACCAGCTCTGCATCCTGATTGGAGAGGTAGGTGGCCAGCACCTGACGGGCTATGGGAGAGACACAGCCATCCACCACCACCTTGGTCCGACCCGTGGCCCGCATGGCCATCAGTGCGGCCTCTGCCAGGCCGGTGGCGCCATCATAGAGTGAGGCGTTACTGACATCCAGGCCGGTCAGACGACAGATGGCAGTCTGGTATTCAAACAACGCCTGCAGGGTACCCTGGGAGCATTCCGGTTGATAGGGGGTATAGGCGGTGTAGAACTCGGCCCGACCGGAGAGATGATCAACCGCTGCCGGGATAATATGGTCATAAAATCCGCCCCCAATGAACAGGGCCAGGTTTTGATTGTTATCAGCAGCAACGGCCTGCAACCTGGCATAGGTCTCAAACTCAGACATACCAGCAGGCAGATTAAACGTACTGCAACGCAGCTCTGCCGGAATCGGAGCAAACAGTTCCTCAACGCTGGAGACGCCGATGACAGCCAGCATCTCCTGAATCTCTTCAGGAGTATGGGGGCAATAGTGACTGGTGTTCATAGCATCTCCCTACAGGGTTTTAAGGTAGGCCTCATACTGTTCTTTGGTCATAAGTGCGCCCAGCTCGGCAGCATCGCTCAATTCAAGCTCTACCATCCAGGCCGCATCTTCTGCAGACTCGTTTACTTTTTCAGGCGCATCCTCCAGCTCTGAGTTTACCTTGACTACCTTGCCAGAGACCGGGGCGTAGATATCACTGGCAGCCTTGACCGATTCAATGGCAGCCATAACCTCTTCCTGCTTGACCTGCTTGCCAACCGCCGGCAGCTCAACAAAGGTAACATCACCCAGTTCATGGGCAGCATGGTCACTGATGCCACAGACAGCGCTGGTACCGTTCACTTTGACCCACTCATGCTCTTTGGTAAAATAGATTTCAGACATCTGCTCATCCTCCAATAGATATAGATAATTACAGCTAAAACAGCCTATTTTTTAGGGCACTCCCCGATTCTTTTTCCCTTAACCTTTACGGTCATATTCTGACCCTGTGTCTTCATCTTCATGGTTGAGGCATAGGAATCCTGGCTAAAGACCGTTTCGCCGTTAAAGGTGCCGGCATTTTGTCCGGTACATTTCATGGCCCAGGTCACCTTGTTACCAGCCACCTTGTAGTCGGTCATGGTGCAGTTCTTGTCCCGGGAGATCACCTTCTTCTGGTCCTTGACATCTTCCTTGCTGTAGCAGTGCTTGATGGTTGAGGCCGGAATCTTCATCGGCATGCCGGGCATCTCGGTCTGCGAGGTAATCTCCCAGTAACCGTCACGAATACTTTCAGCAGCAAACGCCCCTGTTGACACCAGCAACACAGCCCCCAGCACAAAAACAGCGGTACCTTTCATGACAGACTCCTCTCGTTAAGATGACGTTAGCTGCGTACTGACCCCTGATCATAAAACGGCACCGTACAGACTGCAGCCTCCATCACCGCCCGGTCCTGTTTGATGGTCAGGGTAGTGCCAAGTGCCGCATAGCCGGGCTCTACATAGCCCAGACCGATACCGCAGCCCAGCATGGGTGAAAAGACCCCGCTGGTCACCTCGCCGATCTGCTTTTCACCGTCAAAGATACCGAAACCGTGGCGGGGGGTACGGCGCGAAGTGACCTTGAAGGCCACCTTGACTCGCTTCAAAGGCTGTTCTTGTTGTTGCAGCAGCGCCTCTTTACCCACAAACTGCTTGTCCAGCTTGACAAAGGCAGCCAGATCAGCTTCCAGTGGCGTTGTCGCCTCATCAATATCGCTGCCGTAGAGTGAGTAGCCCACTTCCAGCCGCAGCACATCCCGTGCCCCCAGACCGGCAGGCTTCACCCGTTCATCAGCCAGCAGTTTTTCCCACAGCTCAGCTACCTTGTCGGCTGGCAGAAAGATCTCATAGCCCAACTCACCGGTGTAGCCGGTACGGCTGACAATGGCAGGCACCCCCAGCACCGTCTGTTGAACAAACTTGAAATACGGAATTTCAGCCACCCAGCCACCCAGCAGCTCCACCAGTACCTCGCGTGACTTCGGGCCCTGCAGATCCAATTTCGCTGTTTGTGCGGTAATGTCGGTAAATTCACCACCAGTCAGACGAGACTGGATCACCTTGAAGTCATTGGGGGCTGTCGCGGCATTAACCACGATCATGGCTTCATCTGCTGCCTGACGGAACACAATCAGATCATCAATGATCCCCCCCTGCTCGTTCAGCAGAAAACCATATTTTGAGCGGCCGACCGGGATGGCGGTAATGGAAAAGGCAAACAGATTCTCAAGTCCACTGGCAACAATATCACCTTTGAAGCTAAACTCTCCCATGTGGCAGATATCAAACAGGGCTGCCTGCTCGCGGCACCAGCGGTGCTCAGCAATGATCCCTTCGTACTGGATCGGCATATCCCAGCCGCCAAAAGGGGCCATTAAAGCTCCCAGGGCACGGTGTTGAGTATTAAGCGGTGTCATCTGCAGTTGTGTGGTTGAATCGGTCATCGATGATAGCTCCCGGTATGGTGTTTTTTCTTTTTTGTACCCTGCAGACCTGCCAGTGCCTTGACATCTGCCAGTCGCATCTTCCAGCGCCCTTCTTCATGATCCAGAGTAAATTCACGGCTCTGGCTTTCATCACTGCCGGGGACACCCTCCATCCCCAGCCTGGCAAAGACCTTGGCGGTTGTTCGTTTCTCATTGATCAGACGAAAGCCATTCAGCTTATTAAAGCAGCAGGCTGGCTTGATCCCGGCATCTTTCATGGCCTGAACAAACCGTTCACGGGTCAGACCGGTTCTATGGGAAAGGCTGTCATAGAGCTGTTCAAAACGGCCCTCGCGCCAGAGATCCAGGCTGTCAGAGAGGGCCTGTTCTCTGGGATCAGTACGTTGATCAGCACCGGCTGTGACAGTCAAAGCGAAAACAAGAATCAGAACAATCAGAAATGGCAGACGGGACATAGGAAACAACCTCCCTGAAAAGTATCTCATGGTAGTGCATCCTGTCCTTTGCAGCAATCAAAAATTAACCGTATTGAACCTTGCCAATCCATCTTCTTCAGCTACAATAGTATTCTTAAGAGCATACCTGCAGGAGGTGGGGCATGAGAGATTATAATGAGACATTACAACAGCTTCTTAACTTTGGTCTTGGCATCTCCCAGATTAAGGATATCGACTTCCTGCTTGAAAAAATCCTTTCCGAGGCCCGCCACTTTACCGGTTGTGATGCCGGCACTATTTACATCAAAGACGGCAACTGGCTTTCAGCCCGCTACTCGCAGAACGATACCGTCAACACCCAGTTGGCCCCACACCGCAAATCAGTCTACTCAAACATAACCATCAGGGTCGATAACACCTCTATTGCCGGGTATGTGGCGGCCACCGGCAACCAACTCAGTATTCCCGATGTCTATCATCTGGACGCCGGCCTGCCCTACTCGTTTAACCGTTCCTTTGACGACCTGACCAACTACCGGACGGTCTCGCAACTGGTGCTGCCGCTGACCAGCATGCGGGGTGAGACCGTAGGGGTATTACAGTTGATCAACGCCAAGGAAGCCAACGGGGCGGTCACCTCCTTTGACACCAACGACGAAAACGGTATCAGCTATTTTGCCGTTACCGCTGCCAACGCCATTGAACGGGCCAAGATGACCCGTGAAATCATCCTGCGGATGAACCGGATGGCTGAGCTGCGCGACCCCAAAGAGACCGGTCCCCACGTCAACCGTGTGGCCGCCTACTCGGTGGCGCTCTATGAAGGCTGGGCAGCCCGCAGAGGGTTGGAACAAGACGAAATAGACCGCACCCGCGACATTTTAAGGATGGCAGCCATGCTGCATGATGTAGGCAAGGTGGCCATCTCAGACAGCATTCTGAAAAAACCTGGCCGTTTTACGCCGGAAGAGTATGAGATTATGAAGCTGCACACCGTCTATGGGGCACGGCTGTTTCCTGACCTGTATTCCGAGCTGGATGAATCAGCAGCAGCAGTAGCCCTCAACCACCATGAACGCTGGGACGGCAACGGTTATCCCGGCCATATCAGCCTGGCCACCCTGAAACCACTACCAGGCTATGAAAAAGAAGATGGCACCGCCCGTGGCAAGAAGGAAGAAGAGATCCCCCTCTTTGGCCGTATTGTGGCGATTGCCGATGTTTATGACGCCCTCTCAAACCGTCGTTGCTACAAAGAGGCCTGGGATCCGTCCGCCGTAGTGAATGAGCTGAAAAAAGATGCCGGCACGGTCTTCGACCCTGAATTAATGGATGTATTTCTGGAGAGCATTGACGCCATCCGCCAGATCAGCACACAGTTCCCGGATAATGCCGATGCCCACAATTAAGCAGTAAAACGGTGCAAAAGGCCTGCTACCCGTTCCAAAAGACAATGAGCAGGCAAGTCAAGTTATTGTTGACTGCCGTTCATCGTCAACCTATTTTGATCATACTGGTAAAGCACGCAAGAGGGGGTACTCGATGCAGGAAATTGTTCTTGTCGTGGATGATGACAAGGCTATTTTACACTATACAGCCGCGCTGCTGAAAAAGATGGGGGCACATGTTCTGACGGCAAACTCACCGATCAAGGCCCTTGAAATAATCAGAGAAACCCCCGTTGCCATCGTCGTTTCTGACTATTACATGCCCGAAATGACGGGGCTTGAACTCTTCGGGAGCATGCGGGAGTTCTCGCACGACATAGTCAAGATACTGATGACCTCCAAGGCCGATCTTGCCATGGCGGTCGGAGCCATTAACCGTGGCGAGGTATTCCGCTTCCTGACCAAACCATGGCAGGATGCGGATATGATTGCGGCGGTCAGAGATGGGCTGCGGCGCTACCGGATGATGAAGGCCTCAAGTGAGGACATGGAGTTTCTGCTGCATGCCCTGGGGCAAACAATCGAATTGAAAGACCCGCTCACCAAAGGCCACTGCGAACGGGTGGCCACCTTTGCCGATATCATTGCCCGGCAGCACGGCTTTGATATGGAAACACGGCATGACATCAAGGTGGGCAGCTGGCTGCATGACTGCGGCAAGATCGGCGTACCGGAAACCATCCTGGGGGCTGAACGCAAACTGGATAACGACGAGATGGAAATTATCCGCAAACACCCGCTCTGGGGGGCAACCGTTGCTGAGGCTGCCAATCTTCCTGCAGCCGTGGTGAACATTATCTTGCACCACCACGAACACTATAGCGGCAAGGGGTACCCCATGGGACTCAGATCAGATGCAATTCCCCTTGAGGCCCGTGTCGTTGCAGTTGCAGACGTATATGACGCCCTGCGCTCCTCTCGCCCCTACCGTTCCGGATATGACTTCAATGATACCAGAAAGATCATGCTGGAGATGTCGGGCAACGAGCTTGACCCGAGCATGGTGGCTCTTCTCTATCAAGGGCTGGAAGAATATGGGGAATCTGCCGTTGATCACCCCCTGCCGGCCAGAACAAACCCCTGCTAGCAGACCGACCGGAACCAAACCAGGTTAACCGCGCCAGCCCAGCAGGGCAGGCGCGGATCGGAAACAAGCCAAAAAAACCTTACAGACTCCGTCCATCCGCCTCGGCAAACAGCCGCAGCTTCTGCATCATGGCGGCAAACTTCTTTGGCTTCAGTGACTGCGGGCCATCACTGGAGGCACGTTCCGGGTCAGGGTGTACCTCCACAATCAGGCCATCAGCACCGGCTGCCACTGCGGCATAGCACATCGGTGCCACATAGTGGTAGTTTCCGGTGCCGTGGGAGGGGTCAATCACCACCGGCAGGTGGGTCTTCAACTTTAAGACCGGAATGGCTGAAAGATCCAGCGTATTGCGGGTTGCGGTCTCAAAGGTACGGATACCCCGCTCACAGAGAATAACCCCCTGATTCCCCTCACTCATGATGTACTCGGCGCTCATCAGAAATTCCTGAATGGTCATGGCCATGCCACGCTTGAGCAGGATCGGCTTGCCGCACTGCCCCACCTTTTTCAACAGGGCAAAGTTCTGGGAGTTACGGGCTCCGATCTGCAGCATATCAGCGTACTCTGCCACCAGATCCACGGTTTCGGGGTTGATGACCTCGGTCACAAACGGCAGGCCGGTCAGATCACGGGCCTTGGCCAGCATCTTCAGCCCCTCTTCTTCCAACCCCTGGAATGAATAGGGCGAAGTACGTGGTTTGAAAGCGCCACCACGCAGCATGGTTGCTCCGGCCTCTTTTACCAGCTGAGCCGTCTCAATCAGTAGTTTCTCGTTCTCAACGGCACAGGGACCGGCCATCACCACGACCTTATCACCGCCGATCACCACACGGTCACCAACCTTCACCTGGCTGGGCTCATGTTTCACCTCGCTGGAGGCCAGTTTGTACGGCTGCAGAATCGGCACTACGTTTTCGACGCCATGCATATTTTCCAGTGATTGCAGTACCAACTTACCCCGTTCGTCGCCAATGGCGCCGATTACATCCCGGGTGGTGCCATGAATAATATGGGGTTTGTACCCCAGTTCCTTGACCCGCTTCACCACTTCATCCCTGTCTTTCTTGCCGGCGCCTGCCTTCATGACGATAATCATCTTTCGCTCCTTTTTCCCAAAAGCAAAAAGGCCTGGAGGAGTCCCCCCGGCCTTGTATCGTTTCTGCCACGTTAAACGAAAAAAGCCGGGGAGACTTGTTCCGTCTGCCCTGGCTTTTGGCTGTGTAATCGGTTTTGTTCCCTAAACCGCGTACACCCTTGCCCGGGCAGACGGCGTAAAATAAAAGCCGTACCAAAAAAACCCGAAAAAAGATGCAAAACGATAGAAGGAATTCATGTTTGGGATAAAAGCACAGGAGATGACCAGCTGTCAAGCCTGTTTCAGTAACAACACGGTTACGGTTTCAGGACAGCCTGCGTAATCAGCTCACGGGCATGGTCTCTGGCAGCATCGGTTATCTGCTCTCCGGCCAGCATACGGGCTATTTCCTGTATCTGACCGTCTTGGTCCAACTCATGTACTGTGGTGATGGTTCTGCCCTTTTCCACCAATTTTTCCACCCGGATATGCTGCATGGCCCAAGCCGCGACCTGAGGTAAATGGGTTACGCAGAAGACCTGTTGATCAGTTGCAAGATTTCGTAACTTACGCCCCACCACACCGGCAACCGCCCCCCCTACCCCGGTATCAACCTCATCAAACACCATGGTTGGCGCTTCACCTTCAGGTAATACCTGTTTAAAGGCCAGCATCAGACGGGAAAGCTCACCACCGGACGCCACTTTGCCCAAAGAACGGGGGGGTTCGCCTGGGTTGGGTGAAAACAGGAACTCGACCTTTTCAAAGCCGCTGCTGCGCGGCTCTGCAAGCGACTCAAACGCCACCTGTATCACGGCATGGGGCATGGCAAGCTGACGGGTCTCTGCGGCAAGCTGCTGTTCAAGTTCTACAGCCGTAGCGCAACGTTTTTTACTCAGTTCTGCCCCCAGTTTTTCAAGGGTGGTACGCTGATCAACCAGCTCCTGCTGCAGCTCATCACGGGAGCGACTCCGTCCCTGCAGTTCTTCCAGCTCTGTGGCAAGGGTTGATCCCAGCGCCATCACCTCATCCACAGTTGGCGCGTATTTACGTTTCAGGCGAGTCAGCAGATCCAGGCGATCATCAACCTGTTTCAGCTGCTCCGGGTCTGCTTCTATCCGTGCAGCATAGTCCCGCAACTGCAGGGCCGCATCTTCCAGTTGCAGATAGCCTTCATCAAGCATGCTGTGCAGGGGGGCAAGCGCCGCATCAATAGTTGCAGCTTCACCCGTGGCAGCGACCACCCGCTTCAGTTCACCCAACAGCGCCTGGTCACCACCATACAACGCCTCATAGGCAGAGCCGGTGGTACAGGCCAACCGTTCAGCATTGGCCAGCAGACGCTGTTGTTCCTCAAGCCCTTCCTCTTCACCAGGCTTCAACTCTGCTGCCGTAATCTCTTCCACCTGATAGGCCAGCAGATCAATCCTTCTGGCACTATCACGCTCCTGCTCATCAAAGTGGGCCAGCCGTTCTGCCATCTGTTTCCACTGGTCAAATGCAGCGGCAAACTGCTGCCTGAGTCCCGTTGTCCCGGCAAAGGCATCCAGCAGCACAAGATGGTACTCAGGTCGCAGCAGCCCCTGGGATTCATGCTGCCCGTGGATGGTGACCAGCTGCCGTCCAAGCCCGGTCAACTGGGCCAGGGTTGCCAGCGAACCATTGATATAGACCCGATTTTTACCGTTACGGGAAAGACAGCGTTTCACCAATAACTCATCAGCCACTTCAATGCCGGACTCCTGCAATTGGGCCTGCAGCATTGGCAGCGCACCGAGATCAAACAGCGCTTCAACGGTTGCCTCATCTTCACCGGAACGGATCAGATCGGTTGATGCACGACCACCGCAGACCAGGGTCAGGGCATCGATAATAATCGACTTACCAGCGCCGGTCTCACCGCTGAGGATGTTCAGGCCTGCTTTGAAGGAAAGCTGCAGTTGATCAATAATGGCAACGTTGCGGATGGACAGTTCGGTCAGCATGGAAGGTTACCGCTCCCCCCACTTCAGCTTGGCACGCAGGATGGCAAAATAGTCTTTTTCTGGCGAGGTTACCAGGGCGGTGGTTGTCTCCGCACGACGGATCTGGATACAGTCCCCCTCCTGCAGCTCAACCCCCACCTGACCATCCAGAGTCAGGTAGACCATCTCATCAAAGGATGACTTGACCGTGATCATGATGACCGACTGGTAGGAAAGCACAATTGGTCGGTTGGTAAGGGTATGGGGGCAGATCGGGGTAATCAGCACGCATTTCATCAGAGGCTGCACAATCGGTCCGCCAGCCGAAAGGGAATAGCCGGTAGAGCCGGTGGGGGTAGAGATGATCAGGCCATCTGCCTTGAAATTGGTCAGAAAATCATCGTTGACCCTGGCCTCAAGCTCGATGATCCGGGCCAGTGCCCCTTTGTTGATGACCGCATCATTAAGCACCTGACAGCGGGAGATTTCCTGTTCTCCCCTGGTAACGCTTACATCAAGCATCATCCGTTCAGTAATCCGGTGGCTGTCGGCCAGACACTGCTCAAGCACCGGATACAGCTGTTCAACGGTGATCTCGGTCAGAAAACCCAGGCTACCCAGGTTGACCCCCACAATCGGCACCTGACGGCTACTGAAGAGGCGGGCAACCGAGATCAGCGTGCCATCACCACCAAGCACCACCACCAGTTCAGCCCGGTCACGGATCTGCTTCTCCGTCAAGCCCTTGGCATAGCCGACATGACGCGCCAGATGGGTGTCCACCAACGGCTGACATTTGCGCTCTTCAAGCCAGGTAACCAGCTCACTGGCCACCCCCTGACAGCGGGGATCATGTACTTTTGCAAAAATAGCGACCTGTTTCATGCCACACCTGTACCATAGCCATACCAGCTTGTCTAGCCACCACAAACAGAAAAAGACTCTGAACATCAGAGGCTTACCCATATGTCCGGAAGCAACAGACCAAGTCTCCTGCCCCCTCCCTGCAAAACTAATTGCCCTTAACAATTTCGACACCTTGCCAAACGCTACATCTGTTTTTTCTATTGACACCTGTTAAAAATACTATATGGTAGTCATATGACTACCTATGATGACAAACATCAAAATGAACTGACCCAACGCCAGAAGCAGGTACTGCAGTTCATCACTGCATATACGGACGACAACGGTTTTCCGCCCAGCCAGCGAGAGATAGCCCGCCACCTGAATATTTCAGGCACACTACCGGTCATGAAACATCTGGGGGCACTGGAGCGGAAGGGCTACATCAAACGGGAGAGCGTAAACCGGGGAATCTCTCTGGTACGGCCGGTTAACCGTTCAGTATCTCTGCCGGTCGTAGGGGTTGTACGTGCAGGGCACCTTGCCCCTGCTATTGAAGATATTCAGGGACATTTTTCAGTTGATCCTATGGCGGTGAAAGGGGATGGCTGCTTCTTTTTGCGGGTTAGAGGCGATTCAATGATCAACGCGGGTATTTTCGATGGTGATCTGGCAATGATACGGCCCCAGCAGACCGCAGTCAACAAGGACACCGTAGTCGCCATGATTGATGGAGAGGTTACGCTTAAATGGTTCTACCGTGAGCAGGATCACATACGCCTGCAACCGGCAAACCCCGCCATGGAACCGATTATTGTCCGCCCGGAAGACGGCGAACTAAGCATTGTCGGCAAAGTCATCGGCGTGTACCGAAGCCTGTAATTTAGACAACTTAAAGCAAACAATAAGGGGGCAAAGAATGGAACCAATTGTTCTGGTGGGGGCGGTAATCGTAATTTTTGGTTTATGGCAGGAGGTAAAGCCGGTCATGCAGCAGGTTTGTAAAGTAATTGCCACGAGCAGAACCATGGCAAAACTGACCTCACTATGCACAGAACAAAGCCCAGCCTATCCGGCCAATACATGGCTGGAACGCAAAGCAGGATAACAGAACGGGCTGCACCACCCATGGAGCAGCTTAACCGTCTACCGGCAGCTACTCCTACAAAAAACACAAAAAGGCAACCCCAGTAATATTGAGAGGTTGCCTTTTGATTTGGTGGAGGCGGTGGGAGTCGAACCCACGTCCGAAAGACCTACATCATGAGCTACTACACCGTTAGTCTGTTGATCAATTTAGCCGACATGCTGTACAGCAGACAAAACAGCAGGCCAGCGGTCCCTGAATTTCGGACGGCGTAGCGGGCTTACGCAATCCAATTCGGTAGTAAATGACGGCCCCTTCCTACCACCGACATCTCAGTCGGGACCGCCTGTTAAGCAGCTAGTGCAACAGGAGTGTTATAATTGTCGGCAATTAATGCCATGCAGGTTTATTAAGGTCGGCCACCTGCCCCGACCCGGTGCAACCCAGGAGTTCATTCCCCCGTCGAAACCTTTACGCCCCCAATTTGTGAAAGACCTATACTTATACTATACGCTATCTGGCCTTAATTTTGAAATCTTTTGCATGTTCCCGCTTCAGATCCTTCATTTTCATGTCTTCACGCTTGTCATGCATCTTCTTGCCTTTGGCAATCCCCACCTCAACCTTGACCTTACCGTCTTTGAAATACAGCCTGAGGGGCACTGCGGTACAGCCATCCTGACGGATTCTATTGTGCAGCTTGTCAATCTCTTTTGCATGCAGTAGCAGCTTCCGGTTTCGTTCTGGATCATGGTTCTGCCGGTTGCCAAAGTTGTAGGGAGCGATATGCAGATTATGCAGCCAGGCCTCGCCGTTACGTACCAGTACAAAGGCATCCACTACCGTGGCTTTACCGGCCCGCAGGGATTTCACCTCAGTCCCGACCAGGACGATTCCGGCCTCCAGGCGTTCTTCAATATGATATTCGTGGAAGGCCCGTTTGTTTGCGCAGATAAGTTTCTCAGACATGATGGTTAGACTGTAGCAGAGCCGGACAAAAAAGGAAACCACCGGATCTGTTTCTGTCACAATCAGGCTACAGGGTTCTTGCAGGTTGACTTTGACCAGATCGAAGGCTATACAAAATCGATCAGATACGGGACTTCAGACAAAAGTCCAGTTTTATAACGAGCCAAACAGATGACCATGCGCACAGAATATAGCGAAATATACTTAAGCAGTGTAATCGGCCGTTCGATCATCACCAGTTCCGGGCAAGAGGTCGGCACCCTGCGGGATCTGATCATGGTGCCTGGCGAGGTATTCCCCGAGGTTTCCCACCTGGTAATCCGCCGTGGCAGAAACCTGGAGCTGCTGCCCTGGGGCATGGTCAAACTGTTTACCCACATTGTTATCTCCACCACCGGAACAGCCCCAACCGGACTGACCAGCTATATCCCCGCTGAAGGCGAAATTCTGGTCCGACACGACCTGCTGGACAAGCAGATTGTTGATGTTGACGGCGCCAAGGTGGTACGGGTGAATGATGTCAAACTGGGCAACCTGCATGACAAGCTCTGTATCTTCTCGGTTGATATCGGCTTTCGCGGCATCCTGCGACGCCTGGGCTATGAGCGGTTTGGCGAGCGGGTGGCCCGCACCCTGCGCAAGGATATCCCCACCACCGAGATCAGTTGGGAATATGTCCAGCCGATTGAGGCAAACTCATCCAAGCTGGCCCTGAACATTGCCCGTAACCAGATGAACGAGATCCACCCGGCAGACCTGGCTGATATTCTTGAGAGCATTCCGATCCAGAACATCAAGACGGTTCTGGAGACCATTGATGCCGAGACCACCGGTGAGACACTGTATGAGCTTGAACCGGATATGCGGAATCTGGTCATCAACCAGATGGATTCAGAGCAGGCCTCTGACATTCTGGAGGAGATGGAACCGGATGAGGCCGCCGACGTTCTGGCTGACCTGCCAGAGCAAAAGGCCCAGGAACTGCTGGAGCTGATGGACGAAGAAAATGCCGAAGAGATCCAGGAGCTGCTGGAGCATGAGGACGACACGGCCGGCGGCCTGATGAACAGCGACTACTTCCGCCTGTCCCCCAATGAGACGGTGGGATCAGCCCTGACAGCCTTACGTCTGGCCTATGAAGAGCTGAATGAGATTCACTACGGGTATGTGGTAAATGAAGAAAACCGGCCGGAAGGGGCAGTATCTATCCGGCAGCTGTTGACCCATGCACCTGAGGTAGCCCTGAGTGAACTGATGGATGAAGACCTGGTCACGGTTGAGGTCAGTGAAGAGCTGACCGAGACCCTGGAGCTGATGACCAAGTACGACCTGTTGGCCCTGCCGGTGCTGGATGCTGACGGTACCATGGCCGGTGTACTGACCGTTGACGACCTGTTACAGCACCTGCTGCCCAAACTTATCAAATCCCGCCGCGGCGGCATGATGTAGGAGACCGTATGTTCCGCGGCATTTTAACCACTAAGCTGGTCAAACCATTTACCCAGATCAACACAAAAAACATTCTGTTGTTTCTTGCGCTGCTTGGCCCCGGCATCATCACCGCCAACGTGGACAACGATGCCGGCGGTATTGCCACCTACTCTCTGGCTGCTGCCACCTACGGTTATTCCATCCTCTGGATGATGATCCCCACCACCATTGCACTGGTGGTGGTACAGGAGATGTGCGCCCGGATGGGGGCTGTCACCGGCAAAGGGCTGGCAGACCTGATCCGTGAATCCTTTGGGGTCAAGGTCACCTTCTACGTCATGATCGCCCTGTTTATCACCAACCTGGGCAACTCTATCTCTGAATTTGCCGGTATTGCCGCATCGCTTGAAATTTTTGGCATCAGCAAATACATTTCAGTACCGGTCAGTGCGGTGCTGGTCTGGCTGCTGATCGTCAAAGGCTCCTATCGCACCGTTGAAAAGGTCTTTCTGGTGGCCTGCCTGGTCTATATCGCCTATCCGATTGCCGCCTTCATGGCAGGCCCCAAATGGGATGTCATCCTGAAGGCCACCGTCACCCCCGAATTCAAGCCGGATAGCGCCTACATCATGACCCTGATCGGCATCATCGGCACCACCATTGCCCCCTGGATGCAGTTCTATCAGCAATCTGCCGTGGTGGAAAAAGGAATCACCGCTGACCAGTACGGTTTTACCCGGCTTGATGTGATTGTTGGCTGTGTCCTGGCTATTGTCGTGGCCTTTTTCATGATGGTGGCCTGCGCCTCCACCATCCACCTCCATGGACTCAAGATCGAGACTGCTGCTGATGCTGCCATGGCCCTGAAACCACTGGTGGGACAGCATGCTTCATCCTTATTTGCCTTTGGCCTGTTTAATGCGTCGCTGTTCGGCGCCTGCATCCTGCCGCTATCCACCGCTTTCTATATCTGCGAAGGGATGGGCTGGGAATCCGGCGTTGACAAGGACTTTGAACAGGCGCCCCAGTTTTTCTGGTTCTTTACCGTCATTATCGCCGTCAGTGCCCTGCTGATCCTGATTCCCAATGCGCCGCTGATGAAGATCATGTTCCTGTCCCAGGTTTTGAACGGCATGGTATTGCCCTTTGTTCTGATTGTGATGCTGCTCTTGATCAACGACAGAAAGCTGATGGGTTCCTATGTCAATGGGCCTGTTTTTAACCTTATTGCACAAATTACCGTTGTCATTATGGTTGTATTGACCATCATCATGACTTTGGACATTGCCCTGCCGGGCATACTCAATCGTCTGCTGGGACACTGATGTCAGAGCAGCAACAGGAATGTTCCCATGACCTTTGATACCACGCACCTCTTCCCCACCGCTGATACCCGCAGCTTTGATGAACGCCGGCCAGAAATACTTGAGGCCTGCAAACAGTTCATAACCGTTTCCCACGAAGAAATCCGCCAGCGCCATGCCGCCGGTGCAAGCGGAACCGAGGTGGTTCACCAGCTATCAGCGGTCATGGATGCCATGGTTTCTACGCTGTTTAACGGTATCCTGGGATTAATGGGGGCTGACGGCAAACGACTGACCGGCCACCTGACTCTGGTCGCAGTGGGTGGCTATGGCCGAGGCGAGCTCAACCCCTATTCCGATGTGGATATTATGTTCCTGCATGACGGCAGTGTGCCGGTGGAGGCGGTCGAAGCCTTTGCCCAGAAACTGCTTTATTTCCTGTGGGATCTGCGGCTGGATGTGGGCTATTCGGTGCGCACCCCGGCTGATTGTGTTGAGATGGCCGCCCAGGACACCACCATCAAGACCGCCCTGATCGACTGCCGCTTTCTGGCCGGCCATCAGCCGCTCTTCGCGACCCTGCGCAAGACCGTTTATTCCCAGATCCTGCCCAAGGCCAGCGATAAATTCATAAAAGAAAAAATCGCCGAGATGAAACGGCGGCGGGATAAATACGGTGCCACCATCTACCTGCTGGAGCCCAATATCAAAGAAGGAGAAGGGGGCTTGCGTGACCTGCAGACCGCCCTTTGGGTGGCACAGGTCAAGTACAAGTTTGAAGACCCCAAAGAGCTGGTCATCAAAGGGATACTGTCCGAGGCAGAGCTGGAGGTGTATCACTCTGCCCTTGATCATCTCTGGCGGATGCGCAATGAACTGCATTTCCACACCCGCCGCAAATCAGATCAGATGAACTTTGACCTGCAGGTCCACCTGGCAAGCTTTCTTGGCTACGTTGACCGTGGCAAGGTGCTGGCAGTGGAAGATTTTATGCGGGATTACTACCGCCATGCAGCCCGGGTGGAGCATTTTTCCTCTACCCTTAGCTCTCGTTGTATCTGGCGTGATGAAGGCGCGGCAAAGATACTGGGCTATTTTGTCCGTCGACCGGTGGGGCATGGTTGCTTTGTCCTCAAGGGTGAGCTGATTATACCGGACGAATCAGTCGTTGATAAAAACCCGGCGGTACTGATGCAGATCTTTGAGTTGGCCCAGAAACATGGGGTCAGCCTCAATATACGGGTCAAATGGCTGATCAGGCGTTCTCTGCATCTGGTAAACGACAAATTCAGGCGTAGCCGCGAGGTTAACCAATCATTCCTGAATATTCTGCGTTGTGAAAAGGGGATGGCTGACACCCTGCGCCAGATGCACCACCTGGAGTTTCTGAATGAGTATATCCCCGAGTTTGAGCATATCTACTGCAAGGTACAGCACGACCTGTACCATATTTACACCGTTGATATTCACACCCTGTTTGCCGTAGAGCAGATTGAAAAAATCCTGAATGGCGACCTGGAAAAGGAGCTTGGGCTCCCCTGCGCGATAGCCCGCCAGATCGGCAAACGGGAGCTGCTGATCCTGTCGATCCTGTTCCACGATATTGGCAAGGGAGAGGGAGGCGGCCACGCCGACAAAGGGGCAGATATGATCCCCACCATCGCCCGCCGGATGGGGCTTTCCAAAGAGGATAGCGAGCGGTTGGAGTTTCTGGTGCGCAGCCATCTGATCTTTGCCCATATTTCCCAACGCCGCGACCTGGCTGACGAACGGATGATCATGCAGTTTGCCCGGCAGATGGTCACCAGCGAAAACCTGAAGATGCTCTTCCTGCTGACCATTGCTGATGTGCGGGCGGTTGGCTCCGATGTCTGGACCAACTGGAAGGCCTCCCTCTTCAACGAGCTGTACGAAAAGGCCTTTAATATTCTTGAACGGGGTGATTTCAGGCTTGAAGCCGGCACGGAACGGGTCCGCAGCGTCCGCCGCAAGGTACGGGAGATGGTGGAATACGACATCCCTGCCACGGTCGCCCGTGAAGAGTTGCGTGCCCTGCCCACCCGCTACCTGCTGTCAGCGCCGCTACAGACCATTGCTGACCACCTGCACCTGTTGGTGCAACTGAACGACAAAAACCTGGTCATGCAGGTGCAGCATGACCAGGAAAGTGGTTTTTCCAGCTTTACCATCTGCACCTTTGACACCTACGGCCTGTTTTCCAAGATCACCGGCGTTATGGCAGCCAACGGCATCAACATCCTGGGAGCCCAGATCTTTACCGGTAAAAACGGCAAGATCCTGGATATCCTGCAGGTCAACTCTGCCCAGGGATTTGTGATTACCGACCAAACCCGCTGGCAGAAGGTGGAAACAGACATGGCCGATGTCCTGCACGGCACGGTACAGGTCTCTGATCTGGTACACAAGCGTCAACGTCCGACACTACTCCAGGCCAAATCAGCCCGACACTTCCCCACCCGGATTGAGATCGATAACGAGGTGTCTGACGAGTATACCGTCATTGATATCTACGCCCATGACAAGGTGGGCCTGCTTTATCTGATAACCAGCACCATCAATCAACTGGGACTCTATATCGGTGTATCCAAGATCTCCACCAAAGTTGACCAGGTTGCTGACGTGTTTTATGTGCGGGATATCTTTGGACACAAGATTGTCACTGAAGAAAAACTGGAAGAGATTCGCACCACACTGGTCTGGGCCATTGACGACTGGCAATGAACCGCTTTCTTGACCTTTTTCTGGCCTGGCTGACCGTTGAAAAAGGGCTGTCAGGTAACACTTGCAGCGCCTATGCCGCTGACCTGGGGCGTTATCTTGACCATCTTGAGCGACTCAAACGGGAGACCCCGGACAACATCCAACCATCGGACATAGCAGATTTCCTTGGCAAAGAACGGGAACGGGGACTGGCCCCCCGCAGCAGGGCCAGGCTGCTCTCCTCCATCAGAATGTTCCACCGTTTTCTGCTGATTGAGCGTTACGCCACCACCAACCCCTCGGCCATCATTGAAGCCCCCCGCCCCCTGAAAAAGCTGCCGACCTTTTTAACCGCTCCCGAAGTAGAAAAACTCCTGGGTGCCGCACAGGGCAAACGGGCTGAAGATATCCGCGACCGGGCCATGCTGGAACTGCTCTATGCCACCGGCCTGCGGGTATCGGAACTGGTGAACCTTAAGCTGCGGGAGGTAAATCTTGAGGTGGGCTATCTAATGACCGTGGGCAAGGGTAACAAGGAACGGCTGGTACCGATCGGCGCCACCGCCTGCCACCGGGTGGCTGACTATCTGGAGCAGGTGCGCAGCACGCAGGACCCGGAACAGGTGCAAAAAGAGCTGTTTCTTTCGCGGCTGGGTGAAGCCATGACCCGCCAGGCCTTCTGGAACATCATCAAAAAACGGGCGTTGCAGGCCGGCGTCCGCACCAGCATCTCCCCCCACACCCTGCGTCACTCCTTTGCCACCCACCTGCTGGCAAACGGTGCTGACCTGCGCAGTGTCCAGATCATGTTGGGCCATGCCGACCTCTCCACTACCCAGATTTACACCCACGTCACCCGTGAACGGATGAAGCAGCTACACAAGGAGTTGCACCCGCGGGGGTAGCCCTAGCGCCTGCGCCGCAGCTTACGCTTGCCCGGTTGTTCCTCCGGCTGAGGCGGTACTGCGGCAAGCATGGCGCGATACCCACAGTCGTCGGGCAACCAGTCAAGCGTGCAGACCAGCTCAGGAGTCAGGGCAATACACTCCGGATTGATCCGGAAGCGATTTTCAAAGATCTTGCACTGGCGGCTGTCCAGATCAAGGTAACGACAGGCCGTGGTGGTATAGGTCACCCGCCCCCGCTGATCCTCGATCTTTTCGAAACAGCAGCGACCACAACGGCGGCAAAGCGCATCCCAGGTTTTTTTATCAAGTTGCTGTTCTGTCATTGGGCTACCATAACCAGCTGGCAACAGACTGTCAATTTCGGTTTCAGCGGCTGATCAGGGAACCATCAACCAATTTAACCGGCACCACGTTCACCTTGCCACAGTACCGGTTATTCCTGTATATATATTCGGATGAAAATCTGTTCACTGGCCAGCGGCAGCAAAGGCAACTGCCTCTTCATTGAAACAGGCGGTGTCCGCCTGCTGATAGACGCGGGGTTGTCACTGAAAGAGATCACCTCCCGTCTGACAGATGCGGCAATAGAACCGGAATCCATTCACGGGGTGCTGGTCACCCATGAGCATATTGACCATATCCGTAGCGCCGGTTCATTTGCACGACGCTACAAGGTACCGGTCCTGATCAGCTACGCGACCCGCCAGGCAGCTGAACGCTATCTGCAGAAAGCCCCCCTGGTAGAGTTTGAAACCGGCTACTCGTTTACGTTTCGCGAGATCATGATTGATCCATTCCCCATATCCCATGACTGTTGTGATCCGGTGGGGTTTGTGTTGGAATCCCATGAAGGAAAGACCGGTTCTGCCACTGACCTGGGAATAGTCACCCGCTTGGTGCGGGAAAAATTGAGAGGATGTCGGGCTCTGAATCTGGAATCAAACCATGACCCGGAAATGCTGCTGAACGGTCCGTACCCCTGGAACCTGAAACAGCGGATAAAATCACGCCATGGTCACCTCTCCAACCAGGAATCACTGGAGCTGTTACACAATCTGGCCCATGAACGCCTTGAAGCACTGGTGATGGCGCACCTTTCAGAGGTAAACAACCACCCGGACAAGGTGGTTGAGACAACAACGGCATTTTTACGGGACCAGAACTGCTGCGCACCGCAAATTGTGATCGGTGAACAACATCAGGCTGGCCCGGTACTAGAGCTATAGGAAACCAACAAAACACTGGCACACGGATAAAATCTGATTTTGGCGGATTTGCACGGATTGTAAAACAGGTGTCAAGAATCTGCGTAAATCCGCTTAATCCGTGTCATCCGCGTTCTATCATCACGGCTTTTAATCAAAATTCATGTATCACTTGAAGCAGCATTAAATACAATACAGGAGCTTTACCCCATGATTCCACGCTACACACGCAAAGAAATGGCCCAGATCTGGGAACCGGAAAACCGTTTCCGCATCTGGCTTGAGATTGAGACCCTGGCTTGCGAGGCCCAGGCCCAGCTTGGCGTGATCCCTAAAGAGGTCGTTCCCGTTATCCGTGAAAAAGGCAACTTTAACATTGAGCGGATCGATGCCATTGAGGCTGAAGTCAAGCATGACGTGATCGCCTTCCTGACCTCGGTGGCCGAGTTTGTCGGCCCTGAGGCCCGCTTTATTCATCAGGGGATGACCTCGTCAGACGTACTGGACACCTGCCTTTCCGTGCAGATGGTGCAGGCTGCCGATGAACTGCTGGCTGATCTTGACATGATCCTTGAATCAATCAAGCTGCGCGCCTATGAGCATAAAGACTCAGTTTGCATGGGCCGTTCCCACGGCATCCACGCTGAGCCGGTTACCTTTGGTCTCAAACTGGCCACCTGGTATGCCGAAATGGACCGCAACCGGACCCGCCTGCGGGCAGCCCGGGAAGGGATCGCCACCGGCGCCATCTCCGGTGCAGTGGGCACCTTTGCCAACATCAATCCCTTTGTTGAGGAGTACGTCTGCGAGAAGATGGGCTTGAAGCCTGAGCCGGTCTCAACCCAGGTTATCCCCCGCGACCGCCATGCCGAATATTTCTGCGCTCTGGCCATCATCGCCTCCTCCATGGAACGGATCGCCATTGAGGTCCGCCACCTGCAGCGCACCGAAGTGCTGGAGGCGGAGGAGCAGTTCACCAAGGGGCAGAAGGGTTCCTCAGCCATGCCCCACAAGCGCAACCCTATCCTTTCCGAAAACCTGACCGGCCAGGCCCGCTATGTACGCGCCCAGTGCATTCCGGCTCTGGAAAACGTAGCGTTATGGCATGAGCGGGATATCTCCCACTCCTCGGTTGAGCGCTACATCGGCCCGGACGCCACCGTGGCGCTGGACTTCTCCCTGCGCCGTCTGAACGGCCTGATCAGGAATCTGGTGGTGTATCCTGAAAACATGCTGCGCAACCTGAATCAGA
>CAZNWF010000045.1:0-20257 GCA_964576485.1 uncultured Geobacter sp.
CAGGCAGTTAAAGCGAAAGAAACGCCATGCAAAGACCTAACCGGAAGAAACTGACCCTGTATCGGCTTGGGAAGTTCTCGTGTATGGATTCTCTGGATTGAACGGGTTAGCAATTCAGTTGCCAATCTGGACATGCTGCTTTTACTGGCATGGGCAAGTTCTTTAAGTTTATCGTGGATTTCGTTAGGGCAGTTTTTTATGACGAGCGTAGCCATTGGTTACTCCTGTTTGCGCTAGCAAGATATGAAGCAAGAAATAGTTCGGTTACCTAACCGTGTCAAGCAGAAGGTTGTAGCCTCTAAATCATTGGCATCAAAAAAAGTGGAATTAATCCGCATGGCTTGTCGCGCCGTCACGCTATCCCGCGAAGATGTTTTATAGAAACACCCTGTAGTCAGTATCAAGCACCGCTGCCAGCTTCCGCGCCGTTTCCTTGCCTATGGGACGCTTGCCCCGCTCCATCTCTGAAAGGTGCCGTTGCGGAATGCCCGTAAGCTCAGACAACTTTGTCTGTGTCATTTCTGCCTTGCTTCTTGCACCTCGAAGTACAGACGCCGGGACGCTTCCCCGCTTGGCTGCAACTTCGCGCCAGGGGGTAGAGCCGGACTTTTCCAGTCCTTCAACGTAGCGGGTAATGGTGGTCACATTTTCAGGTCGTACCATAAGATGCAAGGGAACAAGCTTTTCAGTATGGGGCTTTTTCGTGAGTGCCTGCATATACCACCTCTACCAGTTTGATTGATTCGTCTTTCTCTTCCCATACAGCGACAAAGGTCGGCTTTCCTGCCTTAACGTGGCAGTGGTGCTGGTTGCCGGTCAGCTTGCTATAGTGCTTCCAGTTACCACGAACAGGGCCGGTCTGTTCGATCTCTGCTGTTAGCAGGTCAAGCCGATCCTGAACAGCAGACGGTAAGCGGTTATACTGTTTTTCAGCTTTCCTGCTGTAAGTTACGATCCATGACAGAGTCAATCCTATACTATTTTATGGTATGTAATCAAGCCGCTTTCTTTCTGCTGACAAGTATCACGTTGTTTTAGGTTCCGCTGATGATCGACAGCAGCTTACGCTCAACCGTTTCAACAGCCATTTGTTTTTCATCGGCGTATTCGTAAACGTTTTGATGGCTCTGATTGCCTTTTTTGATTGGTAATGGTTCTTGGTGCTGCGTTGTGGATTGGCAGACGGGACGCTGGAGCGTCCAAGGCTACGTTCCCACGCTGGAGCGTGGGAACGATAAAAGATGCCTGAGAGGAAAATCAGCGCATGAGTTACCGGTTGATTACCGTATCACTTGATGTGTAGTTGACATCGCAGAGTCCATCGCCACCATTTGCAGAAATATCAGCATTCATGGCATTATTGTAACTTATCTGGCCTATCGTGCTTCCTCCGCAGGTACCGGAGTTGGTTAATCTGATGAGGTTCTGACCAGGGTTTAAGCGGTTGGCGTTGTTGGTTATTTCGCTGTTATTGTTGACGTTGTTTCGACACGCTCCATTGACACTGAAGTCATAGGTGTTGCCGGTGGTATTCCATACCCGGTAGTTCTGACAGCCGACATTTACGGTTGCGGAGCAACTGCTGCTGCCGCCGGCATTGCTTACGGTAAGCGTGTAGATGGTGGTGCCCGGCGTGGTGAGATTGCCGCTGGTGCAGGTGCCGCCGGTTGAGTTGCTGGTATTGGTGCAGGTCCCCCCCGGTGCAATGGACCAGCTGATGTTGGCAGGCCCGTTGGCGATGGTCCAGGTAAAATTGGTTGTACTGTTATAGGTAACAACCGTGGGGTTTGCTGTAAGGGTACAGGTTGGCACCGGAGCGGGATTGATGGTGATGGTGTAACTCTTTGAAACTTTGTTGGTGCATGTATCAGCAGTACAGGCGTCATCAACTGAAATGAGCACCGTGTTGTAGGATCCGGCAGTGGTCGGGGTGCCGCTGATGACTCCCGCTGCGCTCATGGAAAGACCGGGGGGGAGATTACTGGCGGTAACCCCAGGAATGTTGGTTGCACCCCAGGACCAGTTAGCATAGGGGAGGGTACCTCCAGAGGCGCTCATAGTCGCTGAATAGGGTGTGCCTACGGTGCCCGCAGGAAGGGTATCAGGAGTTATTGTCGCTAACGGGCAGGCGCCAAGTGATCTGAGATTGAAATTTTTAATATAGCCCCATTGATGTGCGCCGCCGGTTGCCTCGGTAAAACCGACTTTATACTGGTTTAAGGCTGTCGGTAGATCCGTGCAATAGCTCATATCTGGTGTCGTTGCGTCATCACTGGTTATGTCACCATTACCGCGATCAATCCAGACTTTAAGTAACGCCTTGGTTGTGCAGCTGTTGGTTTCGCATTGGCTGCAATCATTGTTGCAGCGTGTGTGTATTTCAACCCGGGTGTTGTGGTTGTCATAGTTTGCATTGCAACCGGTGTTTTCAAGCCAGGTAACCGGATAGGTGTGACCTGTCTTGTTGTCATACAGGCAGCCAGTGCTGGCAATGGTGCATGCCGGATTACCACCTACGCCATGGGTGTTGTCGCCAAAGAGTCCGGCCGGTGCGCCGGCATTATGGGTGCTGGTGCTCCTGATTACGGCTAGATGGTTGTAGCTGCCGGTCGGGTCATTGCGGCCCCCGCTAGGATAGATATCAAATTCAAGAGCCAAGCTGTTACCGGGTAATCCGCAATATGCCAGGTATTCACCCAAACCTCCCATGGAAGAGCAGTCAAAGCGTGGGTTGGTCACCGCATTATAGGTGCTGCCCGTACCACAATAACTGGTGGGGTTGTTGGCCTGCATGAGGCTAAAGGTGTAGCCATCAGCGTAAGTGGTACTGGTGGTTGACGTGTCATTAGCTTTATAACAGAAGTTCCAGTATGCCCGCATGGTTTTGCCCAGCAATGGCAGGTTTTGTGGGTACCAGAAGCAAGCAGAAGTGTCGTTATTATCTAAACCAAATTCAATCAGATTGGGGTCTGATGTATCGAATCCGGGGTTTGTTGGAGGCTGTACTGGTGGGTCCGGCGGGGTGCCAGGCGGAATGGTACCGGGTGGGATGCCGCACGTGGTATGACGTATCGTGTAAGTGCGCTGGACAGGAGGGTTTTGAGTGTCAGACAATATAATAGTTACTGTTGAGCCATCTGCTGGCAGGCTGTTCTTTGTAAGTAATCCTGAGGGAATCGACCAGCCTGCTGACTTGTCTGCTGCGGATAAATCCCAGCCGTAGGCGGGTGAGCCTCCATCAGGAAAAAGTTGCGCGGAATAATTGGACGCCGACGAGCATACTTTGGGCAACTCATTATTCAGTATCCGCAGCTGCCCCCAGGTGTACCCGGCACAGCCGATGCGGGCCTTGAGTTCGTTCAAGGGTACAATGCGTACAATGTCGGGAGGATCAGTAAATTGTTGGCTGAGGGTGCCATTGACCCAGCCGGAGGTGCTGACAGCGGTGTCTGCCGAGAGTGTGGTGCCGCTGAATACGGTGCCGGAAAGTAACAGATTGTGGAAGGTGCCGGAATATTGCGAGCTGGCAATGACAAAAGCAACATTAGGCGTGGTTGTTGCGCCTGCTTTTACAGAAAGGTTGGTTGAAGCCATTCCGCAAATCTGGGCACAGGAAGAGTTGTTGGCAAGTTCAGGCTCATAAAGGTAGGCTAGCCTGTTGCCCCAGGCGTCATTAGGGTTTTGGGCAACCTTTGTGAAATCGTATATGCCTCCCAAGGCATCAGGTATCCTGCAGTTGGTCACCGTCCAACTGATAATCGCATCCACGTTGCCGTTGATGATGGTCTTGGTGTCGTTGATCTTGCCCCGCTGAATGATCGGCCCCATCAGCTTGTAGCCTGCAATCACCAAGCCGCCGATCAGTATCACCAGCAGGATGACATTTAGAAGAGCCATGCCGGAGCGGGAACGGGTGAAGGATGATGGCATATGAGACGTCCTTAGTTGTCGTTGTGAATGACCTTGATGGTAGGCATTTATAGTATGCCCGTCTAGTAAATTTACCAGGTACGTCTAGTAAAAGCGCACAGGCTGCTTTAACGCAGAGAAAAATAAGAGCACGGCGCAAAGGCGCAGCGCACCATTATTGCTGTAAAAGCCAATCCACGGCAGTACAAACGGTTATATTTTCTGGAATGCCGGCTTGGGCAGGAGGTGTAAGCGTAATCAGGAACAGCCCGGCCTGGGGATATTCCTGTGCGGCATCCAGTAATGCCCTGATTTCTCTTTTCATGGTGTCAAGGTCATCCAGATTAACGCAGACCTGAATCAGCGCTTCCGTTCCTTCGGGATAGCAGATATGAAAGTCAACCTCATAGCCATTAGTGGTACGTAGATAAGAAATCTCCGCTCCTCTGCGTAACAGCTCAATATAGATGCCTGTTTCAAGGGCATGTCCCAGATTTGCTTTGCCTGACCGGTCAAAAACCGGTATCAGACCGGTGTCTATCGGATAACATTTTCGTGGGTTTACTCTGCGGCGGCGTTCAGAATCGCTGGATACCGTAACCGTTTGCAGCAGAAAGGTGTCTTCCAGAAAAGCCAGGTAGCTGTGCAACGTGTCTTTACCCACGGCAATGCCTTGAGATTTCAAATCAGTATAAAACTTGTTGATGCTGAAGATGCCGGCAGCGTTGCCTAACAGCTGACGCACCATCCAGCGCAACACAACCGGCTGGGTAATGCCGTGTCGCTCCACGATGTCTCGCAGCAGCACAACGTCAACGTAGTTAGTCAAAAGCGCAGTACGGTTGCGGCTATCAAGTCCCTGTGCCTCCGGGAAACCGCCTTGTGTCAGGTGCTTTAGTAACTGGTTGTCCAATAAAGATCGCTCTGCCTTGGTCAGATGGTCAACCGTTTTTTGCGGTTCAAGTCCGGCGTGGCGCAAACTTTCACGAAAGCTGAATGGCAGCACAATCGCTTCAAGGGCACGTCCGCGCATACTGGTGGCCACTTCGCGCGAAAGCATCTGCGCAGATGAACCGGATAGAAACAGATCAACTGATTCGCTATCAAGAATACGCCTCGCAAACTGTTCCCAGCCGGGCACAACCTGGATTTCATCAAGAAAAAAAATTGCCCGGCGCTGATCCCGCCACTCAGGATACAGGCGGTAGTACTCTTCCATCACGATAGCGAGGTCTGTAGCCTGAAGGCCTGCCAGCCGTTCATCTTCAAAGCTGAAATACAAAAGGCCTTCTTTTGGTGTCCCCTGGGCTTGACGATCAGCCATAATCTGCCGAAGCAGGCTGGTTTTGCCTGCCCGGCGGATACCGATCACAGCCGTTGCCTTGTTTGCAACCGTTGGTAGCCAGGTATCACGACGGGTTAAGGGCGTTGGAGGAGCTGCAATGGCGTCTACGATCTTCTGGCGGATTATTTGGCGAAAGTAATCTTTCATGAGGATTAAAATAGCAAAAATATATCCTTGTTAAAAGGATATATTTTTAGGGGTAAGGCGTTTTAACGCAGAGAGAGGCAGGCGAGAGGCAAAGGCGCAGAGAAGACGGGCTATTGCGGGTTGATGGTGAGAACGAAGGCTTTTTGCGCACAGTTATCGCCTGGGTTGGCATTACTACAGGCATTACTGGTGCTTACGTTATCAGCGTTGTCTCTTGCCACCACAGTGATTTGATGTGAACCCGAAACAAGTCCAGCGGCACTTGCTGCAAATGATATGGTCAATTCAGAAGCTGCAGCCGTTGAACCCCATGTTGCCTCATTGGCGTTCAGGCAGTTGGCATTTTGAATGCCTCCAGTTGGCGCAGAAAAACCTGCAGGTAATGTATTTACACACCATTTGTAAGTGTTTGGGTTTGTAGAAAATGGCACGCCGCCGTCAGCGTAAATTTTCACGCTATAGTCATTGGGGAGGGCACCATACGGCAACTCATTATTCACAATCCTTAACTGCGCCCCCTGGCAACCGATCTTGGTGCGCAGTTCATCCAGCGTTACCCAGCGGACGATGTCATCTGTGGTGTTGGCGCAGACAACCGGAGTTGCGCTGGGAAGTACTCCAGAGGTTACCTTGGTCACTGCAGTTGAACAAGCTGCAGTGGAAGCGCTGAACGTGCTGTTTGTTACCGCGTCATCACCCTGACTAAGCATGATGTAGGCAATATTCGGGATCGAAGCGTTGGTGTTTGAATCCTGCAACGTGAAGGCAGTGGTTTTGCGCCCGCAAATGGTGTCTTTAGTAATGGTTCCTGACGTAAAGTTACTGTCATACAGGTAGATAAAATCTCTTCCCCACGCATCGGCAGGAGATTTTACAACAGTCTTAAAACCAGTTACACCGGCAGACGTATCCGGTATCCGGTTATTCCCCGCCGCCCAACTGTTAATCGACTCCACCGCCCCACCAAGATTCTCCTTACTTTCACGCACCTTGATAGCGGTCATCAACGGCCCCACCATGGCGGTGCCAAGCCCGACCAGCAGGCCGATTACCACCAGTGAGACCGCCAGTTCAACCAGAGTAAAACCTTTATAAGAGCGTGCTATAACCATCAGGCGGTAGCTTGTAACTGCAGATCGTGATGTACATCCGCAAGTGAGGCGATTTCAACCAGCATCTTCTTGTTTTTCGCATCCTGGACAATCTGCTCAAGTTTTTCCGCGATTACATCGTCAATCCATTCTTCGCCACAAAGTGAGCAGACGGTGGCAGGTACATCGCGCACAACCACAACTCCTGAACCAACATCAACGGCAAATGTGGTGCTGCCGGGTTCTTTCGTACCACCGCAGAGCGGACAGCAGGCTTCCTTATGCATAGTTTACCTCCGGGTCCGGTAGTCAGGCAGAAAGTGTTTTTGATCAGGCAAATACGTTGTAATGACAAATGCCATATCAGTGATAGCGTCGTACGCTGCAACTACATGGATCGTCTGGCTGTCCAATATGCGTAAAATCAAGGCACTTGGAAACGGTCTGTCAGTTGGGTAGTATTCAATAACTTCACCATGCGTAATGGCAAGAATAACAGCAGTACGTGTGATGCCACGTTCGAGCATCTTTGTAAGTGCATGCTTTTGCCACTGTATTCTGCCAGTACTGAAAGCCGACTTGAGTTTATTTAAAAAAATTGATTGATCTGACATGTGGTTTATTCTACCCCATCCGGCTGGAAATTCAACTGTTCATGCGGGGAGAGAGGTTTTCTCTGCGTCTTTGTGTCTTGTTTTGATCCTTTGCGTTAAACAGGGTTTAAAGGCTTTTTAACGCAAAGATGAAACGAGAGGCGCAAAGGCGTAGAGGAAGGCAAAAGGTTTCAGGCACTGTATACCGGTGTGGTGCTGCATCGTTAGCTGATTGAAAAAACAACTTTCAACGCTGTAGTTACCCCGGCAAGAGCTGCATCAGATACGCTGCCAACTTTTTTGATAAGTCTTTCCTCCGCAACGGAACGTACCTGAAACAGGTCAATGGCGGAGGTTTTTGCGAGCCCGTTGGTCGTGTCGGGGGCAAGTATTACCATCCAGGGCACCGTGCGGTAACGCTCTTTTGCGTCAGTTAGCGGAGCAATTATTTTGAGAGGCAGGGCACCGATAGTGTCGTCATTAACGATGATACAGGGACGAGTTTTTTTAATTTCGGCCCCAACGGTTGGATCAAGGTTTACCAGCCATAGTTCACCCCGTTTCATTTGAAATCCTCGCTGTCAAGGGCGGTTAACACGGTAAGCTCTTTATTTGAAGCGTATTCTTCTGCCATTTCTGCAACCGCCATCTGTAAGCGGGCAGCACGCTGTTTTTTTATAAATTGTTCAACAGCCACCCTGAAAAGTTCAGAACGGGAAATTTTAAGCTCATTTCGTATGGTTTCCATTTCCTGGGCCAGAAGGTGCGGGATGGAGATGGTGACGCGCTCGGCCTCGTTGTGGACGATGGGCATTGGTTTATACCTCTTTTGTATGATGTATAATCATACTTATTTGCATAAAGTTGTGCAACTGTTTTAGTAGTGCTTGTTTTAGTAGTGCTTTTCTCTGCGCCTTTGCATCTTGCCTTTGTTCCTTTGCGTTAAACAGGGTTTAAAGGCTTTTTAACGCAAAGATGAAAAGAGAGGCGCGGGGGCGCAGAGGAAGGCAAAAATATAAATGGGACGGCCAATCCTGATTCCGTTTCTACCAGACAATAGTCAGGCTGTTAACCTCTGCAAGCTTTTTATCGGATGTCACCAGTTTTGCCTTGGTAAGCAGAGCGGTGGCCGCAATTATCCTGTCTACTGGGTCGCCATGGGGGCACAGGTCTGGTTGTGCGCTTTTGGCGGCAATCTCTGGAGATATGGGTACTATCCTGATGTTTCTGGCAGTTAAAATAAGTTGTATGAACGTTTGGGAATCAGTGCCCGGATTAAGCCGTCCTTTTGCAACCAGCATGGCTATTTCCCACAATGAGATATCAGAACATGCCAACGTCCCTCTGCTGTCAGCCAGGTTGATTGCCGTTGATGCTTTTTTGCTGAGCCGCAACGGGTCAAGGGCATCGAAAATAAGGGCGCAGGTATCAAGCAGTAGCACTGTCTGCCTCCCATACGGTGTCCAGGGGGGTTGTGATATCTCCGATAGAGCAGTCCTTGCGAAGCGCTTCCAGTTGCTCGCGGGCCTTCATCTGTTCATCAGCAGGCGGTACAACAAGGGCAATGACACGCCCACGTGACGTAAGCGAAATTTCTTCACCCTTTCTGACTTTGCTGAGATAGTCGGGTATATATTTGCGAAATGTCGTTACTGATACCTGTTGCATCTGTTGCCTCCTTGCTCTTTTTATGTACATTTTAACTGTACACTTTGTTTGGATAAAGAGCAAGCAGCTGACAGTAGCTGAAGTATGATTTCGTCTGGTCGGGATTTTCTTTGCGTCTCTGCGTCTTGTTTGGGTAACTTTGCGTTGAACAGGTTTTTTTAAAGGCGTTTTAACGCAAAGATGAAAAGAGAGGCGCAAAGGCGCAGAGGAAAGCAAAAGACACAAAAAAAGGGAGGCTGATGGGCCTCCCTTTTACAGCTGCTCAGATGAATTTTAAAGTGCCCTACACAGGGTGTACTCGCTTGACTCAACATACGGTGCTGCCGCAGCAGTGCCAGGCACGGTGTTGGTACCGGCAACCCCCGCTGTAGCGCGCACTGAACCGGTCGTGGGATCACCATCATCCAGTTGTTTATCAAGAGCTGCTGCTGCTTTGCCCGGCACCTGGCTTAGGCAAACATTGACACCGGAAGCTGCACCACCTATGGCAGTGGTATTGTTAAAAACACCTACCAGACCGTTAAAGCCGTTGTTTGGCAATGCAGCAGCACCAGCAGCCGTAATACTGCCAGGTAAAAAACCGGCAGCTTTCACATGTTGCCAGAAGCTGGTGGTTTCTACAGCTCCGTTGGTAAAGGTATTGGCAACTGTTGCCCCCAGAGTGCCATCACTGTTGCCAGCCGCAGTTACCGATGCCCATGCACCGCCACGCGTGGTCAATGTACCTATAGGACCATCATCGCCTGGTTTGCGCTGGTAACGGTCGATATAGCCATTGTAGGCCACAAAGATGCTGTTCATGTCGGATACTGCCCGCTTGATCTTGGCATTGTCAACCAGCTCTTGACCTTTCAGGATGGCGCCAAGAATGATGCCGATGATGATCAGGACAATGGCCAGTTCCACCAGGGTAAAACCTTTGCTGTTGTTCATAGAAAAACTCCTTCTGTAGCAGACTAATTTGTGTAGGTTGGTATGAAATTGGGAGGCCACGGATGGCCTCCCAATTAGAGTGCTGCGACCGCTGTTAGCAGATCATCCGCTAGGGGATGGTCTTGTCGAAGAAATAAACCACAGAAATTGGATCAGTTGCGGAAACGTCAGTCCAAGCAGCAGCAGCAGTAACTCCGGCAGCACCGCAAAATCTTACACGGCCTTTGGTTGCATCTTCAGTGCCATCTATCGCAACATCAAGCTGTTTGGCTGTTGCAAGAGGTACAGATTTAATCAGCATGACGTTGCGTGTGACAGCAGTTGCTTGTTTGCAGACATCAACGATTGATGCAATGTCAAAGGTAACATCTGATATGGTATCAGCCGGGTAGGAGATACCTTCAGTAGCGAGGGTAGATTTCAATAGTGCAAAGGTTTCAATCTGACCATCTCTAGTCGTTGCAGGTGCGACAATAGTATCTCCAGGGAAATAACCCTTCTTATCGTAATAAGTCATGATCGGTACTTCCCACTTGGACACGGCTTGGATGACACCTTTGACCTTGGCGTTCTCGATCAGATCATTGCCCTTAATAACTGCCCCAAGAATAATACCGATGATGACCAGCACCACGGCCATTTCAACCAGGGTAAAACCTTTGCTGTTACGCATTTGATGCCTCCTGTGAGTGTGTAGATGTGACATGAATGTAAGATAAAGATTACTTGAATCTCAATAAGTTTTAAAACAATCATTTATTTGGTTAAAAAAATCAAGAAAAAAAAGCTGTTATGTCTATTCTTGACAAAAATGTACAAACGACAAAAATATGATCTTTAATTTGTATTGACATATGTAGGATGGCCTGCTATTCGCAAACAGATTAAGTAGTTACTGAAAACAGGGGTTTCAATTGAGTATTCTTGCCAATCTGCTGAAAAAGGCTGAGACGACCCAGACCAAGGCAGATATACCACCCGGGTTATTGCAAACGGTCAGGTCGTCTGCAGACGGTCGTGGCGATCTGAAAAAATATCTGCTGATTGGCGGACTGGTAGTGGCATCGCTTGGTGTTGGCGGGGCACTTGCCTTGTATATGGGGCGTGGGCCAGCAGTGCGACCTCCTGTTGTACAACAACAGCGGCCTCAGCCGACGGTTGTTGTGCAGAAACCTGTTTCTGCTGTTGCTCCTCTACCTGCACCAGTGCAGGCTGCTGAAGTTAAGCAAGCGGTAACGTCAACTACCCCCAAAAAAGCAAAACCATCTCCCGTCAAGGTACATGCCACTCATGCTGCCAAGCGTGCTTCAGCGCTGCCACCCCCCCCCGCTCCTGCTCAGGAAAAAAAGGCTGTTGTCAAGGATCGGGCTACTATTGATGCGTTGCTGTTTTCAGCCCGCAGTGCAGAAGGACGCCGCGATTACGGTGTGGCTCTTAAGCAGTATCAGAAGGCGCTTGAGGCTGATCCCTATAACTATCGGATTATGAACAACGTTGCCAGTAGCATGCTGCAGTTAGGGATGAACGATCAGGCCTTGACGATTGCGAACCGGGCTTTATCAGTAAAACCGGATTATCCTTCAGCCATGGTGAATGCCGGTATTGCGTTGGGAAGACTGGGGCATGACAGTGCTGCACGGGGGATGTTCAGTAAGGCTGTGGTTCAGGATCCTGCTAATCGCAACGCATTGTTTAGTTTGGCGCTATCTCAAGAACAAGCTGGCCTGCAGGATGATGCGTTGACCTCGTATCGGCGACTTGCTGAGATAGGGGATGTGCGTGGCGTGATGGGGCAGGGGCGGCTGTATGAGCGGCGTGGCAATAAAGGGGAAGCGCTTAAGTTGTATCGTGAAGTCACCGCGTTGCCTGATGCTGGTCAGAAGGTGAAGGAGCAGGCCAGGGAGCGGATACAGGTGTTGGATCAGTAAAACCGGTTTTAACGCAAAGGGTTACTACAAGGCGCAAAGGCGCAGAGAAAACCACTACAATCTGTTTGCTACACGATGAATGCCGTCTTTCAGTGTCTGGTGTCCGAAGTTCAGTACCAGCCCAAGCCTTATGTTCAATAACCTCAGATAGGTGAGTAACTGTGCCTCATAGACAGGGTTGTAGTTGCCCGTTGCCTTTATTTCCAGCACAATCAGGTCATTTACCAGCAGGTCAAGCCGTAGTGGTGAGGCGAGAGTATTCCCTTTGTAGTTGATGGGGACCTCCAATTGTCGTGCAATCCTGAAGCCTTTCTGTTTTAGTTCCCATACCAGTGCCTCTTCATACACCGATTCCAGCAGCCCCGGACCACCCAGCACTTTATGAACTTCTATGGCGCTTTCCAGTATGGAGTGACTGAGTTCATTTTCCGTCATGTTTACCTCTGCGCCTTTGTGCCTTGTCATTTCAACTTTGCGTTAAAACCAGATTCTCCAAGCTGCAATTGCAGCTGCGGCTACCACTAAAATACCAGCTCCCCAGTACAGCAGGTGCGTTCTGCTACCGGTCTGGGTGCTTCTTCTCTCACGCTTTAATACCTCGGCAGCAGCGATCTGCACCTGTTTTTCCTCGACAACCGGTTTACCCTCCAAAAAACCAACCATCAACGACCGTGATGCTATCATATTGATCAATCGTGGAATCCCGCCGGAAAGCTCATGAATTGTATGGGATGCCTTCGTGTTGAAAAGTGCCCCGGCGTGAGCCCCTGCCCGGTGCAGGCGGGTGGTGAGGTAATCTGTGGTGGCCTTGCCTGATAAATGTGTCAGGGCTGACCTGACTGCTATCCGCTGGCTGAGTTGTCGCAGGTGAGGGGCATTCAGTTTATCCACCAGTTCTGGCTGGCCAACCAGAATGATTTGCAACAGTTTTTCCTTTTCAGTTTCCAGGTTTGAGAGCAGCCTCAACTCTTCAAGGGTGTCATCGGGCAGTTGTTGCGCCTCGTCAACAACAATAGCTACCCGCCGACCTGACCGTACCTGTTCCAACAGGAAGTCTCTGAATTCTTTAATCATGTCATTTTTATTGCCGGACAGAGGGAAGATGACCCCCAGGTCATCCAACACCGCCTGGAGAAATTCTTCAGGGTTTAGCCGCGGTGTCATAACCAGGGCAATCTCTGCCAGGGGCTGCCATTTGTTGAGGAAAATACGCAGCAGGGTTGTTTTGCCAGTACCCGGTTCGCCGGTTAAGAGGTAGAACCCCTCGCGATTGTTCATAATATAATCCAATGAAAGCAATGCATTGGCATGTTCGCTAAAGGGGTAGTAGTAGGCTGGATCAGGGGTCAGCCCGAATGGGTCTTCTTTCAGATTGAAAAAATCAAGATACGAACCACTCATTCGGCTACCTTTTTCCAACTGCGGATACCAGATCGTAGACCGGCAACAATAGTCCCATGATGATGACGCCAAACATGAGGCCAATGACACCGATAACCACCGGCTCGATTATCTTGCCCAGCTTCTCCGAAATATCATCCAGTTTTTTCAAGTAGTGAGTTGCCAGAAAACTGAACTGGTTGTCAAGGGAACCACTGGTTTCTCCTATTCCTACCAGACGTACCACCAGAAGTGGGAAAACCGGGTGTTTTTTAAGGGCATCGGCAATGGTACTACCGTAGGTAATATCGTCCCGTACTTCATTGATAGACTTTTTAAAAACTTTATTGTGCATGACGTCACCAATGATACCCAGGGTGCGGTCTACCGTCAGGCCGGCCACAATTAAAATACGCATCTGTTCGGCAAACAGGGCCAGTAGCCGATTATACTCAATCAGATGATAGATTGGCAGCTTGAGCTTGATCCGATCAATCTGGTAGCAGGCTTTTTCATTTCGTTTAAGCAGAACAAAAACAGCCCAGAAGGCACCACACATAACCGGCAGCAGATACCAGTACCGTTGGGTGTACTCACTGGCAACCATCAGAACTCTGGTTAATAAAGGCAGTTTTACCCCCATGCCCTTGATGGTCCCAATGATTTTGGGGAGCACAAAAACAAGCCAGAATATCAGTGCGCCGCCTGTTGCTATAATGGCAAAGGATGGGTAGATCAGAGCGCGTTTGATTGATGCAGTCAGGTCTTCCATTCGTTGCAGGTGCTCTGCAACGTCAGCAAGGCTTTTTTCAAAACGGCCTGTTTCTTCTCCTACCCGTACCAGGCGGATGAAGATATCGGGGAAAATGTCAGAATAACGTTCAATGGCGTCAGAGAAGGTTGAACCTTGTTCGATCTCTTGCTTGATACCAGCAAGAGTGGTTTGCAGGGTTGTGTTGGGATTGCCTTCCTGCAGGTCGCACAGAGCTGTAGTAATCGGTATGCCAGCTCCAACCATAACTGAAAGATTACTGGCCAGCTCAATGACTTCACTCCGACGGACGTTTTGTCTCAGTAGCGTTTTTTTCAGTTTTACCAGAAATCCGCTGCTGGGGTTAATCTTGAGCAGATAATAGCCCCGGGCTACGAGATCATTTGTGGCTGTTTCAATAGAATCTGCTTCAATATAGCCTTTTAGCTGTTTGCCTGCAGGGTCAACTGCGTGATAGCTGAAATTGGTCATCCGGCAACCCGTATGACTTCAGCTATGGTGGTAAGTCCTTCCGTTGCCTTCCGCAATCCGTCTTCAAGCATCGAGGTCATGCCATGTTTCCGGGCTACCGTTACAATAACACCCGTAGATGCTCCCTCAAAAATCATCTGACGTATCTGGTCGTTTAAAATAAGTACTTCGCAAATGACCAATCGCCCAAGGTAGCCGGTCTGGTTACACTTCGGGCAGCCTTCACCCCGGTAGGCAAGTCGTTTCTCAATGTTGTGGCTGGTAAAAATTTCTCTCTCTGCATCACTTATACTGTATTCGACTTTGCATGAAGAGCAGATCTTTCGTACCAGACGTTGTGCAACTACTGCAGTCAGCGCTGACGAGAGCAGGAACGCGTCAAGTTTCAGATCCAGCAGTCGTGGGATGGCCGTAACAGCGTCGTTGGTATGGATTGTTGAGAGCACCAGGTGACCGGTTATAGCGGCCCTGACTGCAATCTGGGCGGTCTCTTCATCACGGATTTCGCCCAGTAGCATAACATCTGGATCCTGGCGCATGAAGTTACGGGCTGCCAGGGCAAAATCAAAGCCGGCCTTGTCGTTGACCTGACTTTGTTTTACAAAGCTTAGGCGGTATTCAACCGGATCTTCAACGGTTATGGTGTTGCGTTCCAGGCGGTTTAGCTCTCTCAGTGCTGCGTAAAGTGTGGTGGTCTTGCCGCTGCCGGTAGGACCGGCAATAAGAATGATACCATAGGATTTGTTGAACAGTTGGCGTACCTGGCGGGTTGCATCAGGCGTCATGCCCAACGCTTCAAGCCGCAACAAAGGGCCAGCCCCGGACAGCAAGCGCAAGACCAGGTTTTCACCAAAAATGGTTGGCACGGTTGAAACCCTGATGTCAAAACGCTTTGAGAGAAATTCGTAGGTAAAGGAACCATCCTGGGGCAGTCGTTGCTCGGCAATATCCAGTTGGGACAGGACCTTGATGCGAGAGAGAAGACCGGCATGGACCTGTTTCTGGATGCAATGGCCATGCTGCAGTACACCGTCAATCCGGTAGAATACGTTGGTTACATCATCGGCTGGAGAGATATGGATATCGGTTGCCTGTTTACGGACTCCGTCCATGATAATCAGCTCTACCAGTTCTGCAATGGTGCTCCCCGGAATGGCTCCGGTAGTCTGTTTTAATGTTGTGATGATCTGCTCCATCCGCTGCTGGATTGGATGGGTGAAGAAAAAGTATGATTTTTCAAGGGTTTCCTGAAAATGGTCGTTATCAACCAGAAACACCTGGGGCTGTTTGCCGGTTAGCTTGGCAACCGTATCCACTGCCACAATATTACTGGGATTAGTGATGCCTATGGAAAGACGCCCTTCCTCTATCACCACCAGCGGAATGAAGCCGCTTTTCTCAGCTATTTCTTTTGGAACCATGCGAAGCGCGTCTTCGTGCGGTTGAATCTCCCCAAGATCAATAAAATCAATGCCTGACTGTAGCGCTATGGTACGGGCGAACTCTGTAGCGGTTACAAACCCCAGCTTGATCAACAGGTCACCCAGAATAGCGCCGGTTACCTTCTGGTGCTCCAGGGCAATCTGTAGCTGTGCGTCTGTGATCAGTCCGCTGGACTTGAGTAGTTCGCCAATCTTGATCGGGGCGGCCATTGGTTTCTCCTGCTGCCTAGTTGGAGCCGATCAGGTAGGGTTGCAGCACCACCACCAGTTCGGTTCGTTTGTCCTGATAGTTCTTGCGGGAGAAGAGCGTACCCAGCCAGGGGATATCGCCAACCAGAGGGATTTTTTCATCCTGCATGTTGTTTTTGTTGGAGATCAGGCCGCCAATGACGATCATTTCGCCGTTGCGGACCTTTACCGTAGTCGACAGTTCACGCAGATCAACAATTGGAATTGAGATCCTGGTCAAGTTACTACCACTTCCGACTTCCGTAGGGGTAAGCGATACGAGGTCAGATATAATAGGGGTGATGGCCATGCTGATCTCACCCTTGCTATTAATATTTGGCGCAATACCGATCATCATGCCGGAGAGTACGTTGCTGGTGTCAACCGTAAAGGTGGTGATGGGGGTGGTGCCGGTACTGGTCGTGCTGGTGACCTTGGAAACATAGTTGGTGTTACGTCCTACGGTTAAGAGAGCGGTCTGCCCGTTCATGACATTGATGCGAGGGTTTGAAAGGGTCTTGACCTCTCCCTGGGTCTTGAGTGCGGTCAACAGGGCTTGGACATTACCACCACCATATCCTAAACGAAAGGCACCGCTGTTGAAGGCTTTGGAGGCTGCGGTGGCTATATTGCCAAATCCGCCTGAGGCAGCGCCGGTTGTGTTGAACCACCTTACGTTATTAAGGAAATCCCAGTCTATGCCAAATTTCAGGCTATCATCAAGCTGAACTTCAATTATGCGGGCTTCTACCAGTACCTGCCGGTTCAGAGCTGCTTTAACCAGATCAAGGTACTGTTCTACCGCCATCAGGTTACGCCGGGTGGCAGTAACTATGATGGTGCCGGTCAAGCGGTTGACCACAACTCGTTGGTTTGGTGGTGAATATACTGATCGTTCTGTTGTATAGGTTGTTTGACTATTTGAGTTTGTGCCGCTATTGGCAACTCGTAAAGAACCCGATTTATGTTCACCCTCAATTTTGGTTGTTGCTGTGTCAAACTGACTACCGATTAGCAATTGCAAGTTTTTATCAAGCGATTCCCAGAAATCAAAGGCTTTGGTATCGCTTTTGGTGGACTGACTGACGGTACCTTTGATGTTTCCGGAGCCAGATGATCCAGAACTGCCGGAACCGCCAGAGCTGCCAGAGCTGCCAGAGCTGCCAGAGCTGCCAGAGCTGCCAGACGAACCACCGCCGCTGCTGGCTGTCAGGGCTGCTGCACTGCCCAGAATATCACCACCCACATCAACATTATAACCCTGCACCAGGGCCGGGTGTCCCAGCTCAAACTCCTTGGTGCCGGTGGCCTCGACGGACAGGATATTGTCCTTGATGGTGTAAAAGTAATCTGCCGAGTTAAGGATGGTGGAGAGGGCGTCATCAGCCGTGACCCGTTTGAGGGTGATGGTGATCGAACGGTCCTGCTGAACGCCGTCACTGATGACCAGGTTGAGACCTGCCGCATCGGCAATCACATGCAGGATATCCCCCAAGGCGCTGTTACGGGCCTGAATATTGACGAGGCGGGTCTTGGCTGGCGAGATGTCATCACTGACCGGCTGGTAGTCTGGCGTGGTCAGGGGAGCGGCTGGTGAGTTCGCCTTGAGTTCACGGATGTTGTCCTTGATAAAGGCATCCTGTGGACGGGTCGGTGCCGTCATCGGGATATCTGCTGCCGAACGGGGAGCGACAGGAGGCTTGTTGGCGCAGGCTGTTACCGCAAAGCAGAGTGCGATTGTCGCGAAAAGTGCAGAGAAATGCCTGATAGTCAGTCTAATTTTAGCCATACGGTCCCCTTTGGGTTCCTGAGCAGTACCCGATTACGTTCGATCTGTTCTACCTGCCAGCCCTGTACCGTGTCACCGGTTTTGACCATGTTTCCGCCTATGATTGCAGTGCTTTTTCTACCGTCATGCATGATAAACGAAAGTGAGGGAGGCAGGGCAGGTGCTGCTGGAGGCAGATGGGCCTGAAGTTGTGCAGTACCAGTATTAGTGACACTTGCCGTGGCAGCACCGGTTGTCAGTGGCTGCTTGAGCGTTGCCTGTTGCCAGCCTTTATGCGGGATATCAAGACTGGATGGAGTGAAGTTGATAATAGTACGTTCAGCATCATTAAGTGTTGGTTTGTATGCTGTCTTTCGGTAGACGATGACCGGTATAAGCAGCGATAGCAGCACTGCAGCTGTTGCTAAAACTAGTCCGCGTTGCATCCAGAGATTCATAGCGTACCTCCGGGCAAAGTCGGCATCAGCACAATGCCTTCAACGCTAAATTCAGGGCCAGGAGTGGCAGTAAAGCTGGCTCCCTTAAAGATGACAAAGGGGAATGGTTCTGTCTGGAGTCTGCCCATGCTGTTGATACTGCTTTCAAAGGTGGATAGTGGCAGTTTTAAGGTGAAGCTGGCAGTATGGGCGCCATCCTTGATTTCTACAGGGGTGACATTCATTTCAAGTGGTTTTAGAGCTGACTTGATCTGATCCAGCCGTAAAAACAGTTGCATCTCTACAGAACGTTGCTGGCTAGTAGGCCTGATTTGGCTGTGAAAAGCAGCTATTTGTTCTTTGAGTGCATGGCTGTTCGCACGCATCAGGACAAGATTGTTTTTAATTCTGGTGCGGTATGCAAACATTTCATCGAGCGATTGTCTCTTGCGTGTAAGTAGTGCCAAGGTAGAGCCAAGCAACGTTACAAGCAAGAGAGCCAGTGTCAGACGGGTGGCAAGCATGATAGTGCGTCTTTGCATCTGGGCCATCATGGTTTGTAGACCGCCTCGATAGTAAAGGTTTGCCCTTTGGGTTCCAGTGATTTCCTGGTGTTCTGCATGCCGCGGATGCTCTGTAATGAGGAGAGATATGCCTCAAAGTGTTCCTGGGTAGCGGCATAGCTGGAGCTGTTAACGGTGCCGGTGAAATTGATGCTGACAGAGTCCTTTTCCCGTTTCAGGGCTAGTGCTGACAACCGAACCGTATCAACCTTCAGGTTGTTGAGTGCCACCAGCGTGTGGGGGATGTCGGTAGCAGCCAGGTTTTCATTCAGGGAGGTGAGAATGGGTTGCAGAGAGTTTTTTTCGACCAATAGTGCCTGATGAGCCTGTACCAGTTCGTTAAGTCCGGTTTCCTGCATTTTTAAGGAATTGATTCGCTCTTCAGTGGCATTGATGGAGATAAGGCTAAACATGATCATCAGCGCCAACAACAGGGCAAGGCCGAAGAACAGGGTGGAGGTCCTGGTGAAAATCTGCTGTTTAAACCGGTCGGCACGGTAGCTAAAGGGGAGCAGGTCATTTTGCGCAGGAAACAGGTACGCTGCCAAGGTTAAGGGGACCAGTGCCGTGTGTAATGTTTCCGCAGGGACCTCTTGGAGTGGTGCAGGTGTTTTCAGGTGCTCAAGCCGGGGAGACGGCTGGTTGGCATCTTCCTCCTGAGTCGGGTTCAGCACCAGAATGCGTGATGGGCGTTTTCGCAACGCCTGGAAACAATAATCCAGGGTCATGGAAACGTTCTGGCGGTCAAGCGGATCCCATCCATAGCCGTTTGAGGAGATGGAACGGGAGAAGCTGACTGCGCCACTATCAAGTAGAAAGAGTGTTTTGCGCTGCCCGTCATCATGGGCACATAACACTGGTTCTGTGGTGGTGCCCAGTTCGTCCAGGACCAGAGCTGAAAGAATGTGCGGTGTGGCCACCATCTGGGTAACGGTTTTGTTGTAACGGATGAACGGTTCAAGGATGGGGGTGATGGTCTGATCTGATATCAGGCAGCAGGCAACCTTGCGGATGACACGGCCTTCACTGGGGGTGTCACCAAGGATCTGATAGGCGCAGGCGAAAGAGCCTAGTTCAGGGTGTAAACGTCCGGCTTCAACACGGATGAGAGTTTCTTCCAGCTTTTTGTCAGTAGGTGGAATCTGGATTGTTTCAAAGATGGCGTCGGCCGGGTTAATGGCGACAAGATACTTTTGAACTGTATCGATGGAAAGAAAAGCTTCAAATTCAGATGGTTGTAGCGTTAGGACCCGTTCAATAGTCATGCCGGAGCGGGTGGACAGGACGGTAACGACCTGTATTCCATCCGTTTCAAAGCTGACTGCTGTAATACGCTGTCCCATCATTCCCCCAACAACCAATTAGACTCGATTATATAATAATCGAGTCTGGATACCGGAAAAACGTAGAAATGTCCAGATTAAAACGGTTTTTCACCCATACAAAACCGGGCGAAGGAAGCATCCTCCGCCCGGTTTTGTGTGTCACAATGCAGATCTGTCGGCTTAGTAATCCATGCCGCCCATACCACCCATGCCGCCCATACCGCCGGGCATAGCAGGCATGCCACCATCCTTCTTGG
>CAZNWF010000046.1:0-19956 GCA_964576485.1 uncultured Geobacter sp.
CTGCATTCAGAAGGTTACAACATTTTTGGCAGTTTAACTGCCGTTTTTAGGTTTACAATTTTTTTCTATTCCTACAGATAAAATCCGACTTGCATGCTTGACAGCGTGGCACGAAAGGATAAGCTAATGTCAACTAGAAACGGTTAGAAGGAGCTTCCCATGTTCGACGGATTAAACCTTGGCAGCAACACCATAGCAATGGTCCTGGCAGGTGGAAAAGGAGAGCGTCTGATGCCGCTGACCATGCGGCGGGCCAAGCCCAGCGTCACCTTTGGCGGCAAATACAAGATCATCGACTTTGTCCTTTCCAACCTATTCAATTCCGGCATCAAGCGTTGCTATATCCTGACCCAGTACCGGGCTTACTCACTCAACAAGCATATTCGGGAATCATGGGGCAAATGGACCGGCCTGGGCGAGTTTTTTGTGGCTATTTCTCCCGAAACCAGTAGCGACAGCGAAGAATGGTTCAAAGGCACAGCAGACGCAATTTTACAGTACCTGCGCTTTGTGGAAACAGCCGATGCTGACTATGTGGCGGTCTTTGGCGGCGATCACATCTACAAGATGGATGTAAGTCAGATGATACACTTTCATCGTATGAACCGGGCTGACCTCACCATTGCCGCCCTTGAAGTTCCCAAAGAAGATGCCAGCCGCTTTGGCGTCTTTTCCGTTGACGAGGACTCCCGGGTGACCGGCTTTGCTGAAAAACCGAAAGACCCGGAGACCATACCAGGTCGGGAGACCTGTTATGCATCCATGGGCAACTATATTTTCCCCACCAAAAAGCTGATTGAGGTCTTACTTGAAGGTAAAAAACTGTACGAAGACCTTGACTTCGGCAAGCACGTCATCCCGATGATGCTGGAAAAGGGAGACCGGATCTACGCCTACAATTTTAATGACAATCTGGTGCCGGGGATGAAATCGGAAGAGCGGGGCTACTGGAAAGATGTCGGCACGCTGGACTCCTACTACGAGGCCAACATGGACCTAATCCATGTGTCACCACAGCTGAACCTGTACAACTACAAGTGGCCGATCCTGACCAACCAGGGCAACCTGCCGCCGGCCAAAACCGTCTTTGACGAAGAAGGCCGCCGCGGCGTCAATATCGATTCCTATGTTACCGGCGGTTGCATCACCAGTGGCAGCACCGTTCGCCGTTCAATCCTGGGGCCTATGTGCAAGATCAACAGCTACAGCCTGGTGGAAGACTCTATCCTGTTTGAGGGGGTTACCGTCGGACGACACGTAAAGATTAAAAAAGCGATTATCGACAAGGGGGTAGTCATTCCGGATGGGACCGAGATTGGCTACGATCATCAGGATGACATCAAGAACGGCTACACCATCACCGAATCAGGGATTGTGGTGGTGCCGAGAAGGGATCGGTAGCGGACGCACCGGAAACAGCAACATACCTGACAAGACCGCGACGACCGGGGTAGCAGCGATCAGCGCCAGCGTTACCCCGGCAGCAGTCTCCCTGGGCGCTTTGGTCAATCGGTACTGTCAGGGAAAAAGCAGATCAACTACCCCAACCATCCACATCGGATTGAACAAGTCCGCCATCTATGGTAAACACCCTGTAACATACATTACAACTACCCAACTACCCGGTCAGGATGTACATGCCACCTACTGTTGCCATAATCGGATATTCATTCAGACTGCCCAATACCACTCAAGAAACCTTCTGGAATGACCTGCTCCAAGGTCGTGACCTGGTGTCAACGGTTCCAAAGGAGCGTTGGAGCCAGGAAAGTTTTTGCCACCCCCGCAAGGATCATCCCGGCACCAGTTACACCTTTGCTGCCGGTTCGGTCGGCGATGTCTCGCTGTTTGACGCCGGTTTTTTCGGCATCTCTCCACGTGAAGCCGCAGTCATGGATCCCCAGCAACGGCTGCTGCTGGAACTGGGCTGGGAAGCCTGTGAACACGCCGGCATAAGACCGTCATCCCTCAAAGGCAGCCGGTGCGGCGTCTATGTAGGAATTTCAAATATCGACTACGCCTTTCGCATCACAGACGATCTTGCTGCGGTCGACTCGTCTTCCGGGACAGGAAACACCTCAAGCATCGCCGCCAATCGACTTTCGTATTTTTTCGATCTCCATGGTCCCAGCATGGCCATCGACACCGCCTGTTCATCATCGCTGGTTGCCTTTCACCAGGCCTGTCTCTCCATCATCTCTGGTGAAAGTGACATGGCTCTGGCAGGAGGGGTCAGCCTGCACCTGCACCCGTATACCTTTATCGCCTTTTCCAAGGCATCGATGCTGTCTAGAAAAGGGCACTGCAACGTGTTTGATGCAGCGTGTGATGGCTATGTCCGTTCTGAAGGCGCCGGCCTGTTTCTTTTGAAAGAATACCAGCAGGCGGTGGCTGATGGAGACCGCATTCTGGCTGTCGTGGCAGCCTCTGCAGTCAATACCGACGGCCGCAAGTCCGGCCTGACCGTGCCAAGTGCAACAGCCCAGGCATCGCTTTTGAAACAGACCTATCTGCAGGCTGGTATAGCCCCTCCTGAAATTGATTATCTTGAAGCACATGGCACCGGCACCGCCGTGGGCGACCCCATAGAAGTGCAGGCAATCGGTGAAGCCCTGGGAACAGGCCGCCCCGCAGGGAATCCACTGCTGATCGGTTCTGTCAAAAGCAATCTCGGGCACCTTGAATCAGCGGCAGGTGTCGCAGGTCTGGTTAAGGCACTGCTGTGCATTCAGAACCGTACCATCCCCCCCACCATCGGTATTACACAGCTCAACCCGGCAATCCCCTTTAATGACTTGAATATTGAGGTGGCTACCGAATACAGACCCATTACTAAGAGCGGAGAAATCATTGTCGGGGTCAACTCTTTTGGTTTCGGGGGGGCTAACGCCCACGTTGTGCTCAAAAGTCACGAACACCCTGGCACCAGGGCTGCCACTATCCCCCCCCACACCTGCCCCTTAGTCCTTTCCGCAAAAGATGGTGACTCCCTGAGAGCAACCGCCAAAAACCTTGCAACGCACCTGGCTGATAACCCGCATAGTTCCCTGTACGACATTACCTACAACACGCTATACCATCGCGAAAGATTTGAATATCAGGCTGTTTTTTGGGACAGCACACACAACGGGCTTGCGGATCAACTGCAACGTTTTGCAAATGCAGAAGCAACGACCAGACCAACGCCTGAAGGGACGATGTTAGCAACGGCAGCCGGGCCGGCATTCGTCTACTCAGGCAATGGTGCCCAGTGGTTCGGCATGGGCAAAGAGCTGCTAAGCGATCCACTGTTTCGTAAAACCATCCAGGAAATTGACTTCTTCTTCACTCAATGTGCGGACTGGTCCCTAGAACAAGAGCTGAGCGGGCAGTACGGTGTTGACCGCTATGCCGACACTGAAATTGCACAACCGGCGCTATTTGCCATCCAGATCGGCATCACCCGGATGCTTCACGAGCGGGGCATACGCCCACAGGCAGTCACTGGACACAGTGTTGGCGAGGTTGCCGCAGCCTGGGCATGCGGCGCCTTGTCACTGGAAGCTGCAGTGGCGGTCATCTACCACCGCAGCCGGTTGCAGGGTACCACCAAAGGCCAGGGGCAGATGACCGCCGTCGGTCTGGGCGAACCAGAAGCCCGGCAACTGCTCGTCACACTCGGACTTTCGGAACTCCTGACTATTGCTGGCAGCAACAGCAGCAAAGGGGTGACGATTGCCGGGCCGGCGAAGGGGCTGAAGGCGTTTGAATCAGCGTTGACAAGCCGCACTATATTCAATAAGCGTCTTGCCCTGGATTATGCCTTCCATAGTCCGGCAATGGACCCGCTTGAACCGGAAATCCTCTCAGTGCTCTCTGCACTGACTTCGCAACCGCCGACATGTCCGTTTTACTCCACAGTCACCGGGAACCGGCTAGCAGCAACAGCGCTTGATGCTGTCTACTGGTGGCACAACCTGCGCAAACCGGTACAATTTGACCGCACCATCAAGCAGCTGCTTGCTGACGGCACCACGGTCTTTATTGAAATCAGTCCGAACGCGATCCTGCGCGGTTATCTGCAGGACTGTCTGCATGAAACCGCTCTGCCGGGACGCGTCATCACCACCGGACTGCGTGGCGATGATGGCCCGCACAAGATCACCGAGGCCGTTAGCCATGTCATGATCAGCGGTGCGCCTGTTGACTGGACGGTGTACTTCCCCCACAAGGCTGATCTGGTCAGGCTGCCCCACTATCCGTGGCAGCGGGAACAGCACTGGCACACCGTAACAGCAGAATCATACGGTCTGCTGCACCGTTACAAGCTGCATCCCCTTTTGGGGTACAGACTTCCCCAACAGGAACTTACCTGGGAAAATCAGCTTGACACCCAGCTGATCCCCCTGCTGGCAGACCATCAGGTAGGCGATGCCGTTGTCTTTCCCGGCGCAGGTTTTGCCGAACTGGCGCTGGCCGCCGCCCATGCCTGGCAGCCTGCAGAATCCTGCGAGATCGAAGAACTGGAAATTCACACCCCGTTACTCCTTAAAGAAGACCGCTCAAAACTGATTCGTGCCACCATTGAGCCGACCCGTGGTGATCTGAGCATCAAAGCCAGGGAAGTAACCGGAACTGATCCGTTTGAACTGCATCTCTCCGCACGAATCCTGCAAGGAACAGCTGTCAGGATACAGCAGGAACAGCGGATTGCCCTGCCGGAACGCAGGCCTGACTTTACCGGCGCAGAACATCATCAGCTGACCATAGCTGCCGGGCTTGGTTATGGCCCGGCATTTCAGGTCATCAGATCCGGCTGGATTGAACACGATACCGTTATTGCTCTGTACAAAGACGCTGAAACAGCCAGCAACACCGACTTTTCAGCCTTCCATCTGCATCCGGCCTACCTTGATTGCGCCTTCCAGTTGATTTTTCAGCTTATGCGCGAGCAGCTGTCCGAACAGAGCGGCATTGCCTTTATCCCGGTAAAAATTGGCCGGATGGTGCTCCATGACCTTCAGCGCATTCCCCAACGGGCCAAGGCGACGCTGGTACGCCGTGCCCCCCACTCACTGACAGCAGAGTTCGTTATTGCCGATGCCAACGGCTCACCAATCGCCAGCATTTTTGAAGTTCGCTTCCGGGCTGTCCGCCTCAGCATCAAGCCCACGGATGCAACGCTTTCATTTTTGGCCTACCAGAGCGTACCAAGCCCCCATCCGTTGACCGCATCCAGTGCACCGACGTTCCCTTTTCAACTATTCAGGGACAAGATCAATGAGGCAGTCAGCCGGCTCGTGCTGAAAGGTACACACCGATGCTATTCAGAAGAGGTTGATCCGCTGCTTGATGTGCTTTGCAGCCGTTTCACCCTGGAGGCCCTCCAGCCTCTGGCCGATGCAGCGGACCAGCTTGACAACGCGACACTGCAGGATTTACACTCAAGAACTCCGCTACAGGAACGCTACCTTGATCACCTGCTGCGTCTACTGGTCCAGGACGGCCTGTTGACGGCAACAGAAACGGGCTTGAAGATCTCTGCCCCGGACACAAACGTCATTACTGCACAGGATATCTGGAACAGTCTGTTCCACGATTACCCTGACTACTTCCCGATCCTTCACAGCGTTTCACAGGTAGGGCTGCATCTTCACGAGATTTTTACTGAACCTGGTGCCGTAACCCGTCTGCCAGCGCTTGGTTCACTGTCGCCCCTCACCCGGAACCTGCTGGGGGCCGTAGCAAAAAGCAAATTAGAAGATGCCTTGCACAGGCTGGTTACCGATCGGCTTACCAACCTTTCAGCAGGAAACCGCCTCGGCATCATCGAAATCAGTGACGGTATGCCGCTCTTCGCCTCCACCATCTGTCAGTCGCTTGATTTCGATCAGTGCAGTTACCTCTTTGCAACGCCAAACAGTGAAACCGCCGATGAAGCCCGACAACAGCTTGAGCGGTTTCCGGCTGCAGGCATCCAGCTGATTGAGCCATCTGCGCCCTTTACACAGCCTCTGGCCTGCCAGCTGTATGATCTGGCAATTATACTGTCGGATTTTCAATCCACAGAGACGTTTGCCGATGCTGTTGACACTGCATCTGCCCGGCTGGCACCCCAAGGGGTTGTACTCTTCATCGGCTTCCACCCGTCACGATGGATCGATTTTGTGTTTGGCGGTCACACCGGCTGGTGGCGTGACAACGATTCGGAATCGCCGTTATCCCGGCAGCGACCGCCCGCTTACTGGCAGAACTATCTGGAACAGCATGGTTTTACTGCGCTTGAGTGCCATGAGCTGTCACCCAGGACAGCATCCGGCCCGTATCTGCTGCTTGGCTGCAAGAGTGAAACAGCCTCCGTCGCAGTCCCCCCACTGCCCGCCTATCCTGAGACAACCTGGCTGATCCTGGCTGATGAGCAGGGTGATTCTGCCCGCCTGGCAGGCAGTCTGGTCTGCAGACTTAACGAAGCAGGCGGGCAGACGTTCCTCTCGGCACAGACCTCTGCCGAAGCCATTGCCGATCAGCTGCAGAGCATCAAAGGTAGCTCTGGAAAACTATCCGGCATTCTCCACCTCAGCGGTCTCCAGCAGGCCGTGTCAGACGATGATGCCGCTGCAGAGGTTGCCAGAGAAACAGAGCGCTGCGCAACAGCAGCCGCCCTTGTCAGGGCATGCGAGGTAACCGAAACCAGCACCACCTGCTGTATAATCAGCGCCAACGCAGTCAGCCACCTGCTGCCGATTCAGACAGCACCCAGACCTGCCGTTCAGGTCAGCTTCCTTGCCGATGCGGCACTCTGGGGGCTGGGCCGCACCCTGATCAATGAACTGCCCCCCGGTTCTCTGCGGATGGTCGACCTTGAACTGCCTGCTGATCCTGAAACCATGGCAGCGGCTCTGGTAAACGAGTTGATCCAGCCGGATGATGAGCAGGAGATCTGCATTTCCGCAGAGGGCAAACGCTTTGCAACCCGCCTGCGCCTGCTGCCTGCCCCGGTTGCACCAGATCAGGAACAGCTGCCGCCGTCATCTGCCACCCCCTGCTACCGCCTGGGCTTTCAGTTCCCCGGGCAGCTGCGCAACCTGCGCTGGGAACCGTACGCCGGTCGATCGCCGCAAGGAGATGAGATTGAGGTGGAGGTCCACGCCACCGGTCTTAATTTCCGCGATTTTATGTATGCCCTTGGCCTTTTGTCCGATGAAGCGGTTGAAAACGGCTTTGCCGGCCCCACCCTCGGCATGGAGTTTTCAGGCACCGTTGTCCGTGTTGGAGAGCAGGTACATGACTATGCGCCTGGCGATCATCTGGTGGGGTTCGGTCCTGCCTGTTTCAGCAATCGTGTCATCACCAGATCCAACGCCGTCTCCCTCATTCCGGTCGGTTTATCCTTTGAGGCTGCCGTAACCATTCCTGCAACCTTTTTCACAAGCTTTTATGCACTGCACTACCTGGCCAGGCTTGCACCGGGAGAAAAAGTGCTGATCCATGGCGCCGCCGGGGGAGTCGGTATTGCAGCCATTCAGGTTGCTCGGTGGTCCGGGGCTGAAATCCACGCAACTGCCGGCACCGATGAGAAGCGGGATTTTCTGCGTATGCTTGGCATTGAATATATCTATGATTCACGTTCCCTGCTTTTTGCGGACGAGCTGTTGGCCCGGACAGGAGGGGTCGGTGTTGATGTGGTACTCAACTCCCTCTCCGGCGAGGCGATCAATCGCAACCTGAGAATACTTAAACCGTTCGGACGCTTTCTGGAACTGGGCAAACGGGATTATTACGAAAACACCCGCATCGGCCTGCGTCCCTTCAGGAATAACATCAGCTACTTCGGCATTGATGCCGATCAGTTGATGCAGGAACGACCGGACCTGACCCGCACCCTGTTCAAACAGATCATGGCGCTCTTTACCGAGGGGGTTTTCCACCCGCTGCCGTTCCAGACCTTTGATGCCAACGACATCATACCTGCCTTCAGGTATATGCAGCAGTCCCGCCAGATCGGCAAGGTCGTAGTGACCTACCGTAACGGCGTCAACGTTCTCCCGGAGCAGAAAAAAACAGCAACGGGCAGCCTTGTCCTCCCGGCTGACACCACCTTCCTGATAACCGGCGGACTGAGCGGATTCGGCCTTAAAACGGCTGAGTGGCTCGCACAGAAAGGGGCACGCAACCTGGTGCTGATCAGCCGCAGCGGCCCTGTTTCAGAAGAAGCCAGACAAGCTATCAGCTCACTGCACCAGGCAGGGGTCACGGTTCATGCGGCTGCATGTGATGTCACTGACAAAACAGCGCTCACAGAGCTGCTCGCCGTGGTTGCCAGGACGCTTCCTCCGCTTACGGGGATCGTGCATGCTGCAATGGTTATTCAGGATGGCCTGATCAAGAGCATGGAAAGACAACAGATCAGTCAAGTGCTGGCCCCGAAAATACTTGGCGCCACCTATCTGCACCAACTGACACAGGAGCTGCCGCTCAAATACTTTATCCTTTTTTCATCGGCAACGACCCTCTTCGGCAACCCGGGGCAGGGAAACTATGTGGCGGCAAACCATTGGCTTGAGGCATTTGCCGCCCACCGCCAGACCTGCGGCCTGCCGGTCACCTGTGTAGGCTGGAGCCCCATTGATGACGCCGGCTTCCTTGCACAGAACCAACAGATCAAGGATGCACTGCAAAGTCGCCTGGGGGGTGAAGCGATCAGTGCTTCCACAGCCCTTGATCAGCTGGAAAAACTGCTGTTGGCCAACCAGTCCGGCCTTGGTGTACTTGATCTGGACTGGAAAACCCTCAGCCGCTCACTGCCAAGCGCCGGCAGTCCCAAATTTATGAAACTTGCACAACTGATCGGCAGCTCCAGCAATCCGGAACAAAAGCAGGATATTCGTCAGTTGCTGGCTCAACTTTCAGAAACAGAGCTCCTGTCCACCTGCATTGACCTTCTGAAACATGAAGTAGGCGTAGTGCTCAGGATTGACCCGGCTAAAATTGATCAAAACCGCCTTCTTTCCGACATGGGACTGGATTCGTTAATGGGGGTAGAACTGGCAGTTGCTCTGGAATCACTATTTGGTGTCAAGGTGCCGGTCATGGTACTCTCTGACAGCCCGACCATAGCCAAACTGGCGCAGCACCTGCTTACCCAGCTTTCCTCATCCCGGGATACTGCTGAAAACAGTACGCACCAGGAAACTGTTGCATCGGTTCAGCAGGTGGTTTCACAGCATGGTGAAGAGGTCCCGGAAGAGATTATTGAGCAGATTGTACAGGATGTGTATGCCACGCAAGCAACGGACGAAAAAAGGATGATCCAGTAATATGCCTCGTAAAGGATTACACGGCCTTACCGCCCAGCTTAAAGATGCACTTATTTTGCAGGCTCTTGAGCGGCGATTACACACGGCAGAACGCCAGGAAACCGTTACAAGCGACAATACGCGACCAGAGTCAGCAACGATTCCTGAAAAATTCTATCGTTTTCATCTGCATCCCGGTTATCAGCAACTCCGCATTATGAATGATGGCGGCGTCCGTCTTGGCATCAGCAATCCTTTTTTTAAACTGCATGAAGGTATTGCAGGTGCCACCACGGTTATTAACGGCAAAGAATACGTCAACTATTCCAGCTACAACTATCTTGGGCTTGTGGGCCACCCCACGGTAGCCGAAGCATCCAAACAGGCGATTGACCAGTACGGCACCTCTGTTTCAGCCAGCCGCCCGGTATCAGGAGAACGTCCTGTCCACCGGCAACTTGAAAAAGCCCTTGCCGAGACCTATCAGGTTGATGATGCCATTGCATTCGTCAGTGGTCACGCCACCAACGTCTCCACCATCGGCTACCTGTTCGGCCCAAAAGACCTTGTGCTCCACGATGAACTGATTCACAACAGTATTCTGCAGGGGATACAACTTTCAGGAGCCAAACGGCTGTCATTCCCCCACAATGATTATGCTGCCCTGGATCAGATCCTGAAAAATCAACGGCACCAGTTTGAGCGGGTACTGGTGGTGCTGGAAGGTATCTACAGCATGGATGGCGACTATCCTGACCTGCCTGCTTTTGTTGCACTAAAAAAGCGCTATCGCGCCTTTCTGATGGTGGATGAGGCCCATTCATTCGGCATCATGGGAGAAAAAGGGCTTGGCATTCGGGAACATTTTGATTTGCAGGGAAGCGACGTTGATATCTGGATGGGAACGTTAAGCAAGGCATTGGCTGGCTGTGGTGGCTATATCGCAGGGGAAACCGCACTAATTAAACATTTAAAGTTCCTTGCACCCGGCTTTCTCTACAGCGTCGGCATGCCGCCTTCAGTTGCCGCCTCGTCACTGGCAGCCCTTGAGCTTATGCATCAAACGCCTGAGCTTACGGCAACCCTGAAAACGCGGGGGCAACTTTTTTTAAAACTGGCACAGGAAGCAGGCATCAATACCGGCAGCAGCGCAGGACTTGCCATCATACCGGCCATTACCGGCAGCTCTTTAAAGGCGGCCCGACTTGCTGAGGCGCTCTTTGAGCGTGGCATTAACGTACAACCGATCATCTATCCGGCAGTGCCGGAAAAATCTGCACGGCTGCGCTTTTTTATCTCATGCCTGCATACAGAAGAGCAGATCAGAAAAACCGTTACCATCCTTGCGGAAGAGATCTAAACGGAGACGTCACTCCGGACTGTTGCCCCGTAGACAAGTCCAAAATGACCTGATACGAATCAAACGCCTGCCAGATCTCTTCAGCCGCCCCACCAAATCACTATCCGGCCATGAATCATAGGCAGCATCAGGCTCTTGTGATGTTCCTTCCAAGGTCGCCCCACACTCTGCCAAATAATGAAGCAGCAGTCCTGTCCCCAGCTTGAAAAGCCGCATATTTACAGAAAACAACGTATCCCCTGCAGCAACTGCAGCTTCAGCCTTGGCAAGAACAGTACCGGTGTCAAAACCGGCATCCTGAACATGCAGAGTCACTCCCACCCGCTGTTCACCTCTGTCAAGAGCATGAATCACCGGATCAACTCCCTTGTACTGCGGTAATTGGCCAGGGTGGATATTCAGACAGGCAACTGATGGCAGATCAAGCAGTTCAGGTCCAATCAGCTGATTAAAGTGGGCTGACAGCAGCAGATCCGGTTGCAGGGTTTGAACAAAAGCAACTCCCTCGCAGTTGTTAATATCCCGGGTGGCATGGGTTGGCATCCGGTGCTCTCGCAGATAGTGCCTGAGCGGGTCATCAGGCACCAACAGACGGCGAAACAGATTATACAGCGTTGTTACTGTCCAGAGATAGGTGGCATAGCGCAACCCGGTCTTGCGCACCAGTCGTACAGCATCCCACCAGGCCCAGCCTTTTTTACGTAAAATCCGGGTTGAGGCAACCACACCAACCAGTTGCACATGGGGAGAGGTGACAAGCTCCTGCAAAACAACATCAGAATACATACTGGGGGTAGTACAGAAAACGATCCTAAGTTTCGCCAAGGGGCTCATGCAAACCCCTTCATCAGACCGGATTTTTTCAACAGCTCCTGTGCCAGCTGTTCCACCTCTAGATGCACCTCATGAGTACCCACCTGCTGAGGCCGATTTCCCCAGACCAGATAATCCACCGTACCATCAGGTTTACCTAGCTTCTGGTAGACCTGCGACATGATCGGCAGGTGGTCACCATAGAGACAGAGCCAGCCAACCCGCTGCATGGCTGTCAGCTGCTCTCTCACCACACCCAACATCTGATCTGCCTGCGCAAGATGACGCAGGTAAACGGGCAGATCATCAGTTCCTTCAGGCAACGGAGTGGCCAGCAACGCCCCCTGTTCTTCCGGCCTGAGCTGTTCAAGATGCAAAGGGCCATGATTTTCCATGGTAATCACAAAGATAAAAAGCGGTTGGGTACCCGGACCATCATGTTTTGCCAGCTCTGCGCAAAGCTCCCGCCCAACAGCAGCGTCCCCCACATACTGGCCGTTGTAGTCAGTAGCAACAAAGCGTGAGATATCAATAAACTCATCAAACCCCAAGAGTGGAAAGACGGTTTTACGATCATAAAAACCGGATGAGTACGGGTGCAGGCAAACTGTACGGTAGCCCAGCTTCTTGAGATAGCCTGGCAGCGTTGGCAGCAGCTGGCGGGCCACGCGACGATACGGCTTAAAACGGTGGATACCAAGCCTCTGATTGGCAATACCGGAAAGGAAGGCAAACTCAGTGCGTACGGTGTTAGCCCCCCAGGCCGGCACTTCCAGCAAGCCGGAACCGGCAGCAGACCGCTTCAGACCGTCAAAATGGTGCAGCAGATCAGGTGTTATTCCATTGTACCAGCGGCGGGGGTCAAAAAAAGATTCACTCTGGATTACCACCAGATTGGGCAGTGATGAAACTATGTGATCCGTTTTTACCTGATCAAAACAGGAATTACCCTGGCCGGACCAGGCCTGTCGTTCGGCACGGGCATACAGCCAGAGAGCGGCAAGCAGCCCCAGCTGTTTCAGATCCAGGTCAGGCATCAACTGAAGCGCCAGGGGTCTTGAAACACCCGCAAGCACAAGCAGCGTACTGCTTGCCATGACAACAGCACCTCCAGCCCAAAGTGTTTTGATGGCATGGGGATATTCCAGTAAAAGTCCGCTGACCAGCACGGCCACAACGGCCAACGTTAGGGCGACAGCGGACCAGAACCCAAGAAACGGCAGGTAGAGCCGCGGATAGCGCAGGGCATCGATAAAGTAGCTGAAGTCCTGATAGATGAACGGTTCTCCCAGGGAATGATACTTGGCATTACTGATCAGAATCAATAGCAGTAAAAACACCAGCAGCACGGCAACAGCAAACCAGGGACGACGCAGCAGCAGTAGTAGCGGGCCATACAGCAGCAGAAAAGAGCCGGCATGTAAAAACAGGGTTGCAAGCGATCGTTGCCAGGGCATAACAGGAGACGGTTTCAGCAGCAGTTCAAGCAGAAACGACAACAGCAGACCAACCGCCAAGGGCAGGAACATGGCAGCCAAAACCGGTTCAGGCACGGTAGTCCAGCCTCTTGACCAACCAGCCGGACAGTGCTGAAGGCAACAGAGCCAGCATCCAGCAGCCAAGAGCAAGGGGAAACGGGAAGCTGATCCGGGAACTGCCTTTTGCCAGACCTTTCCTGATGACTTGCGCAGCCTGCTCTGCGCTCATCAGAAACGGCTTGGGGCCGGGTACCGTGCGGGACATGGCAGAGCTGACAAAACCGGGCAGAACCACGGAAACCGCTATGCCGTCCCCGGCAAGGCCGGCATGCAGCGCCTCACCATAATTCTTGACTGCCGCCTTGCTGGCTGAGTAGGCCGGGGTGACCGGCAGGCCATACCAGGCAGCCAGCGAGCTAATCAGGGCGATCTGCCCTCCCCCCTTGCAACGCATGGCAGGAACCACCGCCTGCACCGTAGCCATGGTGGCCAGTAAATTCACGCTGACCACCTCTTCGATCGCCTGCCAGGACTCACCATCCTTATCAGCGGTATTACTGACACCGGCATTGGCAATCACCAGATCCGGGCAGTTTTGTTCAGAGAGTTGCTGTAACTGCTGCAGACAACCACGATGGTCTCTCAGGTCGCAGGCAAGCGTCACAACCCGGGCTCCCCGCTCTCGACAGCTTGCGGCCAGTTGTTCCAGCTTTTCAGGGTTTCTCCCAACCAGCAGCAGGCAACATCCGGCAGTTGCGTACTGCAAAGCCAGTGCAGAACCAATGGCGCCGGTTGCCCCGGTGATCAGAATGGTCCGCATGCCTGCTGTTTTCACCTCAGCGCCTCCAACGGTGATATCTCTGCCGTCAACGGTCCGATTGCGTTCTGCACCGCCAGTTCAATACCCCGTTTGCAATAGAAACCGCCGTTAATCTGGGTGGCCTGAATAACCGTTGTCCTGAAACAGCGGAACAGTTCCTGATCAGGCGGCTCCCCATGTTGCCAGAAATGATCCAGCTCTCCCTGAAAGGTCAGACCGGGCAGATTGTAGATCGGGTCGCTCAGGGTTGTGGTGGGACAACCGAACTGCAGCGCTACACCTCCTACCGTACTGTTGACCGTAACCGTGCCACGGGCATGCTGTACCAACGCCTCAAGATTTCCTGTTTCAAGATAGTCCACCCTGCCGGTAACAGCGTAACGTGCCTCAAGTTCTGCAATGATGCGTGGATAGGCCACCAACCCCATATCCAGCGGGTGATTTTTTATCACCAGACGGCTGTCAGAGGGTGCCTGGCGAGCAAATGAGGCCATCACAAAGGCCATCACATCAGCCATATCTTTAAAATTGGAATGATCCCTGATCTGGGCATCACTGTTCAGCTGCAGCGGCAACAGGTAATACGGCGTACGATCTGCGATCAGGGCAGCAATAACCGCTGCATCCCGCTTTGCATGGTACAGATTACTGATATAACGACGGACAAAGCCGGCATACATAAGCGGTGCACCATGGGGTGCATGGGTGCGATACCCCGGATAGAGCAAAGGATTGCTCAGGCTTGCCAGATGATACAACACGTCATGGGTAGCCCGGACACGCAGGGTAGATCTGAACGTCTCAGGAGCCGAAAACATGCCCAGCCGTGCCCCGGTTACCCGGTACCAGGCCGGATCACGGGGTAGCAGTGAATGAGCATTAACCCCTTCACGTTCAAGGGTTACCCAGTGGGGCCGGAAATACCCTTCTTCAAAGACATGCACCCGTATACCCGAAGATTGTGCCAGGGCAACAGCCGGGTTATGTATAGGGCGCCGATCGCCAAACAGGACTATGTCGGTTATCCGGCGCTGCCGGAAGAGCGCCGCCAGAAAATCATAAACGCCTGCCGCTGCGCCCCGGTACGATGAGGAGGGTAATCCACGCCAGTAGGCAGCATCACCACCAGTAAAGTTGATTTTATGGACCTGGTGACCTTCTCGGATTAACCGCTCCGCCAGGTAGCTGAAAAACGGGGAGCAGACCCCCTGAAGAAAAAGAAAGTGACGAACCTGCATTTATCTGACTCCCACCACACGGCGCAGCACCATCCGTTTGATTCTGGTCCAGACGGTCTCTGTTACCGGCGTCTGATCACGCCATGCCAGTAGTTCATCAAGGGCCTGTTCGGCAGTAATGAGCCTGCCGGTATGCCTGCTCATATAGCAGGGGTAGAGCAACAGACTGCCGGCCACCAGCTCATCCAGCGTCAGCTTACGGGTCCGACGAGCAACCGGTAGCAGATCTGATGTCAGTCCCCAGCCACTGTAAAACGGCTGTCCGTAACAGACCACCGTTTTCCCCCGCAGTAAGGCCTCAAAGCCGGTTAAGGATGTCATGGTGTGGACCTCATCAACCTGCGGCAGCAGCGCCCCCATTGCAACATCCGTCACCTGTTCATCACACCGGTCCAGAGCCTGATCCTCAGCCTGCCCCTGTGCCCGCAAACCTGCCAGCACATCCGGATGGGGTTTGTAGATCAGGTAGGCATCTGGATTGGCTGCCCGCACCGCCTGCAACAGTCCCATGTTGGTATTGATACCGGGTGCCCCATAAGCCAGTGAGGCATCTGATTCCACCTGACCCGGCACCAGAATGACCGGCCTAGTAGTGTCAGACCGCTGCCATCTGCGACCAGACAGGTTGTACTTGGTAAGGCCAACAGCCACCAGACGCTGGCGCAACTGCGCTGCCCGCCTGCACAAATCATCGGGAAAAGCTGTGGTCAGCAGCAGTGTTTCAAGGTCAGAGGGCCGGGTGGCATCAAAGTAGATCCCCTGCCGATCAAACACCCACGACACCGGACGGGTCAGATCAGCCCCCAGGCCAACCGAACGCAGAAAACCATCCTCAATCCGGACGATTGAAACCTGAGAAGGACATTCCGGTGGCACTGGCGTACTCCCCCACAGGGCAAGTGTAGAGCCGCCTACAATAGTGTGACACGAACGGACGTCCAACACCTGCCCATCAGACACAAACGATCTGAGAATCGCCCGTTTCCGACCGGAAAAACCGTAAACATACAGTTGTGCCGGCAACAGGTCTGTTTTCACTTACTCATTACCTTTTGCAACAACATTTCAACCTTCTGAAAATGCATTTCCCAGGATGGCGCACTGTAAGAAGAGACTCTCTGCAGTTGCAACGCACGCTTCTTACTGTTGGAACTGCTGTAATCAGCAATCAGCCCCAACCAGCCCAGTCCGTCCAGTGGATCGCAGTAGTCCGGCAGATTGCCGGCTATTTCATGAAACACTGCCAGGTCACTTGCAATCACCGGTGTTCCGCAGGCCAGCGCCTCCACCAGCGGCAGGCCAAACCCCTCTGCAAAGGAGGGAAACAGCAAGGCCCGGGCATGCTGCAGCCAGTTGGCAAGCTCTTTATCAGAACAGGAAGGATGTTCAATAACATGACTTCTGACCGCCTCGCAGCGCTCCAGCAGATCAACCGCATTTTCGCACTCCCAGCCCCGTTGGCCGATCAGCACCAGCAGCGGAGCCTGATCTCCCAACCGCTCCACCAGACGTTTCCAGACCTGCAGCAGCAACAGGTGATTTTTACGTGGCTCAATGGTGCCAAGCACAACAAAATAGGGACGTGTAACCGGAGGTGCTGAGTCAGCAAGACTAAAGGCAGGAGGCGCCAGAAAGGCTGATTGTGCAGGCGGTAGCCGCATCCCCAGGGTATCGGCAAAACGGGCCAGTTCATCCAGGGTGGCCCGGGAATTGGTGATTACCCCCTGGGCCAGTTCCAGCACGGTCTTCATCCTGATCCGATGCTTCGCCTGTTCACCCGGCCGGCAGTATTCAGGATGGGTGATCGGAATCAGGTCATGCACCAGAAAGACCGGCTTAACCTTCATTTTTATCAGCAGGTCGGGATAGCGGTGGTATTCAAGACCACTGTGCCCAATGTTCAGAAAAACAGAACCGCTCAAATCCCGTTGGCGGATACCTGCGGCAGCTCCCTGGGCAATCAGACGCCAGGCATGGGCCTTAAAATCAGGCTGCGGAACGAGCAGCAGATGGAAAAGGGTTTGGGAAAGTTTCTCTGTAAGGACAACATGAAAACGACCGTCACGGATAAAGGCCCGTGACCGTTCAGCATACTGCCTGACATACGCCAGTGCCACCCGGTCAACGCCGGTTGGCAGTCGCCCTTTCATCAACCTGCCCACCAGGCGGGATACATCAATCAGAAAGGGAAGGCCACTCTTCATGTTAGCGGGTCAGCGGAATCACGTTAATTACCGGATAGGCCATGGTCATGATAATATTAAGAAACTTCTGCAGTTCAACCGATGGCGCATTGGCCACGTACAGAACATCTTTATTGTTGACGGGAAACGATTGCGCCACAAAAAAGGTAGCCGGATCCTTCAGGTCAGCCCGGTAAATAACCGGCACCTTGCCATCGGGTGTGGTACGGACCGGCTTTTGAGGCCAGTCAAGCGCCTCTGCCGATTCCAGTCGAAAAACAAATACCCCCTGAGCATCGGCCCGGCTATCCTGCAACCCACCGCCCCTGGCCAGGGCCTGGGCAAGGGAAATCCCCTGCGCCTCAAAGTTGATCTCTTCATTCTTTCCAGTTGCCCCCAGCATAGTAAAACTGGAGGGCTGATGTAATGCCGTGACCACATCTCCCGGTTGCAGGGTAATATTCTGCCGGGGATCTCTGATTACCATCTCAAGCGGCATGGATTGTACCGTATCGCCGCGGGTAAGCTGCACTGTCATCTTGTTAACCGGCTGCCGGACCCCGCCGGACGCTGCCAGGGCATCCAGCAGACGCTCTCCGCCCGGTGTCAGCGGCATGCGGGCGCTGGTTGCCACCTCCCCTACCACCGTCACAGTCGCATGGGTATTACGCAGCACACGTACCAGCACCTGGGGCTGGTTTGCCAATCCCTTCAGGCGCTGAACCACCTCAGCCTCAACTTGCTGCGGCGTGCGGCCACCAGCCAGGATCTTGCCTGCAAACGGAATGGTAATCAGGCCGTCACTATCCACCATCTGTTCAGGAAAGGCGTTTACCCGCGATGAAGCAGTGGCCGATCTGGTTTCAAGTGAGGATGAAGAAAATAGGGTACCGGGAGGCGCCTCCCAGACAGAGACCTCAACAACATCACCGGTTCCGATAATCCAGGCGGCTGGTTTGCCAACCCCCAGCTTTTCAGAAAAAAGTTCCTGCTTGCGCTGTGCCAGCAGACGGCGTGCCACCGCATCATTCAGATCAACCAGCTGGATTCCTGACAGGCGAGGGCTTTCTGCCGCATCCCGTACCTCGCTGGCACTTGGACCAGACGTTGGCAACCAGCCTGCACAACCGGAAAGCAGCAGACTTAACGTAATCATAGCGAGTGATCTTGCGGGTATCAGGTTCAGCATAGCGTACTTATTCTCCCAATCTGAATCATATTGCCTTTCCCCCTGTTTTTCCATCCTTCCGCCTTCATCCTTCATCCTTCATCCTTCATCCTTCATCCTTCATCCTTCATCCTTCATCCTTCATCCTTCCGCCTTGTTTTCCAGCCTCCAGCCTTCAGCCTTCAGCCTTCATCCTTCATCCTTGCTTCTCAATCCTTGTCTACCACAGTTTAGCGACTGAAACCAATGGATTCAAGAATCCTCTCAACAGCCTCTTCAACACTGATCAGCTCAGTATCAATGGCAAGACGTGGCGACAACGGCGGCTCATAGGGTGCACTGATACCGGTAAAGTTAGGGATCTGCCCTTGACGCGCCTTCCAATACAGCCCCTTAACATCGCGCCCTTCACACACCTCCAGCGAGGTACTGACATAGACCTCTACAAAATCACCTTCCGGTAGCAGGTTTCGCACCATCTCGCGTTCAGCACGATACGGCGAAATAAAGGCGGTAATGACAACCAGGCCTGCCTCGGTCATTAACCTGGCCACTTCCCCGATCCGTCTGATATTCTCAATCCGGTCTGCCTCGGTAAAACCAAGATCCTTGTTTAAACCATGACGGATATTGTCTCCATCCAACAGCATGGTATGTTTGCCAAGCTGTACGAGCCGCTGTTCAAGGGCATTGGCAATGGTGGACTTACCGGAACCGGAAAGCCCGGTCAGCCAGATGACACAGGGAGACTGCCCCTTCAAACCGGCCCGGATACTGCGTGTCACCTGTTCTGTATGCCAATGCACATTTGTCGCCCGTCGCAAGGCGAAATGTATCAGACCGGCACCAACGGTCGCATTGCTGACACGATCGATCAGGATAAAACTGCCGGTGGTCTGATTCTCTGCATAGGGATCAAAGGCAATCGGCCTGTCCAGGACCAGATTGCAGACCCCTACTTCATTCAACTCCATCTTTTTTGCTGGCTCATGCTGCAGCGTATTGACATTAATCTTGTATTTGAGTGTCGTTACTGACGCAGGAACGGTACTGCAGCCGCTTTTAAGAAGATACCTGCGACCTGCCATCAGTGCCTCTTCATACATCCAGACGATACTGGCTTCAAACTGGTCGGCATAGTCCGGCAGTGCCGCCGGGTCTGCCAAGAGATCGCCCCTGCTGATATCAATCTCGTCCTCAAGCAGCAGCGTAACAGGCTGCCCTGTAGCTGCCTCATCCAGATCGCCGTCCATGGTTACAATCCGTGTCACCCGGCTGCTCTTACCTGAAGCCACCACAACAACTTTATCGCCGGGTCGTACCCGGCCAGAAGCGATCGTACCACTAAAACCCCGGAAATCAGGATCAGGGCGGTTAACCCACTGCACCGGCATCCTGAACGGCTGGTTCAGGGTTTCATGCACAACATCAACCGTTTCCAGGTACTCCAGCAAGGTGGGACCGTCATACCAGGGGGTGTTTGAGGCGGAGGATGAAGGATGAAGGATGAAGGATGAGGGATGCGGGCTGGAAGCGCAAGGATCAGGGATGGAGGATGAAGGATGAGGGCTGGAGGCTGGAATGGTTTTGACGACATTATCGCCCTTAAGGGCTGAAATCG
>CAZNWF010000047.1:0-19434 GCA_964576485.1 uncultured Geobacter sp.
GGTTGGTGATCTCCACCCCGGCATCCATCAGCTTGAAGGTCAGGGCATCCAGATGTTCAAGCTTCATGCCGTTAATCTTCACATCACCGCCGGTAATGGCAGCAGCGCACATAAAGGTTCCTGCCTCAATCCGGTCCGGCATCACTTCATAGGCAGCCGGGCTCAACTCATGTACCCCCTGAATACGGATCGTGTCAGTACCTGCCCCTTCGATCCTGGCCCCCATCCGGTTCAGGTAATCAGCCAGATCAGCAATTTCAGGCTCGCGGGCGGCGTTTTCCAGAACGCTTTCCCCTTTGGCAATGGCCGCAGCCATCATCAGGTGCTCGGTACCACCCACGGTGGAGACATCAAAGTTTATGCGGGCACCTTTTAACCCCTTCTTGGCAATCGCCTCAACATAGCCATGTTCCAGCGTGATCTCCGCCCCCAGCGCCTTTAACCCTTTCAGGTGCTGATCAATCGGGCGGGCGCCGATGGCGCAGCCACCGGGCAGCGAGACCCGTGATCGGCCAAAACGGGCCAGCAGCGGCCCCAGCACCAGCACAGAGGCCCGCATGGTCTTGACCAGGTCATAGGTGGCTTCAACCGTGTTAATGGTACCGGCATCAATCCGCATGGTGTTCTCATGGCGTTCAATAGTAGCGCCCAGAGATTCCAGCAGTTTTGCCGTGGTGGTAATGTCACGCAGACGGGGAACATTGGTGATGGTGCTGGCTCCGGGAGCCAAGGCAGCCGCAATACAGATCGGCAGGGAGGCGTTTTTGGAGCCGCTGACCGTGACTTCGCCCTTCAGCTTCCTGCCGCCGTTAATAATCAGTTTATCCACAGATAGGCGCCTCGAATTGAAATAAAATAACGTGTCATACTAGCCTAGTACAAGCGCAAGGAAAAGAAAAAACACCAACAACTTAGCGGTATACCGGCAGGGTACCCCGCACCTCAAGGGTGGGACCATTATCGATCTCTTCAAAATCGCCGTAATCGTCGCCGTATTCGCTATCTGGCACCGCCCATTCATACAGCTTGCGGGAGTCCACCAGAACCGGCTCTTCCGGCATACCAAAGGTACGCTCCTGCATCTCTTCATCATACAGGCCGACGCACCCATGGGAAGCCGGTCTACCCGGCAGGTCACGGGCATGGATATAGTAGCCGACATTTTTTTCATCAATATGAAAACGCAGGGCATAGTCCATCGGATACTGCTCCCCTTCTTCTCCGTTAATCTTGTAGAGTGAAGAGGTGTGGGTCTGATGGCGGGCATCAATTCTGAAGATGCCGGCAGGAGTTTCCGTGCCGGCCTTACCAGTGGCTGCCGGCATGGAAAACTTCAGCACGCCACGCTCGTAGGCCCCGATCCATTGTTCCGTGAGATCCAGCAGAATATACTTGCGATGGGACTTTGCTTCGGGAAGTTCTTTCGGCAGCGGAGTATAGCCGCGAATATCCTCCATCCGCTCCGGTTCTTTGATGGTCATACCGGGATAGACATGCCGCCGGTCAACCCGGTTAAAACGGGCTACCCAGATCCAGTCGTTACCGTAAAGTGATTCAAGGGTATCATGGGGACGGATAAAACGGGGGTGCCAGCGCATCCCCTTCTGGCTGGGATACTCAATGCGGGACAGATCCTCCTGCGCCTTGTCTGTCGGGGAGGCGGCAGGAGGGTCAACCGCGTCTATCTCCCAGATCAGCCAGCCGCCTGATATCAAGACGGTAAAAAAAGCCACCAGCACCAGCCGGTGGCTTACACGCATAGTACTGGTTCTTGTAGATGGTGCAGTCAACTCTTTACTCCGTACCGTTTAGCAGCACAACAGGTTTATTTTAAGGGGTTATACTACATAATGATAATCTGAGCCTACAAAAAATATCCGGCTCGACCTGTTCGTTACAGCTAGAATCCATCTGCCTGTCTTTCAACGCGCCAACCGTTCTTTGAGTGTTTTCAAGCCATTTAATGCCTTGTCAACATCAAACCGTTTCAGGGGTGTCTGACAGTACCGTCATAGCTTTTACACTGTCAGCTTTTGTCACGCCGGTTTCGCCTTCTTCAACATATTTCCGGCAGTGCTCCGGAAACAGCTCTTTCAGCATGGCAACAAGTTTATTCAGATCCAGCGGCTTTGGCAGGAAGCCGTTGAAGCCGACAGCAAGCAGATGGTCGCGGGTGTGGTTAAGGGCATGGGCAGTCAGGGCAATAATCGGGATATGGCCACCACGCTCCTGCTCTATTTCCCTGATGGCAGTAAACGCGTCTTCTCCACCCATGACAGGCATCTGAATATCCATCAGAATCAGATCAAATGAACCGTTACGTACCTGTTCAACGGCAGCTTTGCCATCCTCCACCTCCCATGTCTGATGTCCGAGCTTTTTAAGTAGTCTGACCATAAGCAGGCGATTAATGGCATTATCTTCTGCCACCAGTACCTTTAAGGGGACGTGTGCCTGATTCGGCAGAGCAGCTGTTCTGTCCATCTGTAATGCATCTCTGCTCCTGGCTATCAGGAAGGGGAGGCTGACATGGAAGGTTGAACCGACTCCCTCGTTACTTTCAACCTCGACGTTTCCTCCCATCAGCTCTGCAAGACGGGAAACGATGGTCAACCCCAGACCGGTGCCGCCAAATCTGCGGGTGGTGGAGTGGTCTGCCTGGGTAAACGGATCAAATATTGTTTTCAATGCCTGCGGATTGATGCCAACACCGGTATCGGTGATGCTGATTCTGAACAGCGCGCGGCTATCATGTCGCTCAAGGCAGGCTGCGGTCAGTGTGATCCCCCCCTGGGGGGTAAACTTGATGGCATTGCCCAGAATGTTGAGCAGTATCTGTTTCAGTCGCAGCTGGTCACCAACCAGCATATCCGGCAGGTCAGCGGTGATATTTGAGGTAAAGGTAAGCCCCTTTTTATAGATTAACCCGATCTGGGTTTTGACCAGGTCGCCAATGCAGCGCCGCAGGCTGAATTCTGACTGTTCCAGTGTGATTTTTCCGGCTTCAACTTTAGAGAGATCAAGGATGTCGTTGATCAGGGAGAGCAGATTGTCCGATGACTCTGCGATGGCGTCCAGGTATTCCTTCTGCTCTGCAGTCAGCTCGGTATACTCAAGGAGCTGCTGCATGCCGATAATGCCGTTCATCGGGGTACGGATCTCATGGCTCATGTTGGCGAGGAATTCGCTCTTGGCACTATTGGCTGCATCGGCTGCCTCTTTTGCTTCAACCAGAGACTGCTCAAGTTCCTTACGTTCAGTTATGTCATATGCCAGATAGACGCTGGCCTGGTAGGTTCCGTCAGCATCAAAAACCGGTGAGGTTGATACAATATAGTGGCCACCAAAACGCTCAATTGGCAGATCAGTAACATGCCCCTGCATATCGTGCAGTGTCATGGCCTGAGGGCAGTAATCAGGCGGACAATCGGTATTATCAATACAGGCCATGCAACTTGAGGCAAGGGCCTCACTTCGTGTCATCTGCAACTTTTGCAGGGCAGCCTTGTTGATCTGCCGTATCCGGTACTCACGGTCAATGATCATTAACGGATCCGCTATAGCATCAAAGGTGGCGCTCCACTCATCTGCTCTTCGCTGGATCTCATCGGTTGCCTGTTTAAGTCGGGTAATATCCTGCAGCGTACCCACCAGATAGTCAATCCGCCCGCACGGATCAAAATGCGGCTGGCCGCGTAATTCGCACCACTTTGTCGTGCCGCTTTGCGCACAGTGTGCCTGAACCTGGATGACAAATGAGTCGCCGGTACTCCGTGAGCGTTGCAGATTCTCCATTACCGCTCTGCGCGATTCCGGCAGATAGCAATCAAGCGCCGCTTCCAGATCCGGCCTGTAATCCTGCGGCAGTTCAACAATTGCATAGACTCCCTCAGTCCAGAGCACCTTGTTGTTTACCGGATCAGCTCGCCAGCCACCGATCTGCCCCACCTGCTGACTCTGACGCAGGGAAAATTCCCGTTCCTGGGCCTCCTCCAAAAGACGAAGGTTCTCCCTTTCTGTTTGCTGCTGATCCTCAAGCATAGAGAGTGCGCTCTTACGCATGCGGTCTGATTCGGCCAGCAAGCGTTCAGCTTCAGCCTTTGAGCGGCACAGCTCCTCTTCGGCATACAACCGTTCAGTGATATCCCGGCTAACCCCGAACAGGGCCGGCTGTCCGTTCCATTGTCCGGGCACCACACGGGTCTCAACCGGTATCAGGTGGCCATCTGCTGCCTGCAGGGGGATCGGGCAAAAGTCGTTACTGCCTGCCAGCATTTCAGTGATAATCCTGAGAGCCTCTTCGCGGCGTTCCGGAGGATGAACTTCTAATACATTCCTCCCGACAAGCTCAACCTCCTGATAGCCAAGACGTTTAATGGCCGTGTTGTTAACATGCAGAACAGTCCCTTCAGCATCAAGCACGAACAAAAAATCATCAATGGTGTCAAACAGGCCACGAAAATTGGCTTCACTATGTTGAGACTCCTCTCGAGTGCGTAGCAGTTCTTCCTTGTCCTGACGATGAGCGGCCAGTTCACGCATCAGGTTAAGGGTGTTGGCAGAAAGCGTGGAGTAGATCGACAGGATAATATTGATCAGGGCACGTGTGGCTCCCTCCACCTGCTCTTTTGCCAGGATTTTGGCAGACTCCAGCGGCAGCCCTTCCTTACGCGCCAGCACGATATAGGCCAGATAGCGATCGCTTTCCAGAATGTGCGACGCCAGCCAGCGGGCAAGAAAGCCAAGCGTTTCTTCGGCTACCGCTGATAATGGTTCCGCATCCCGGGAGCTCTTCAGACGCACAACCTCCTCGGCAAAGGTACTATGAATAGCACGGTGCGCTGCTTCTACGGCATCACCGGCCAGATGCTCATGCCAGACCGCTTCCTCACTGTTAAAGTGGTAGACTGCGTAGTCGGCCAGTTCGTCAAAGATCCGATCAATCACCTCGGCCCCGGTGCCAAAGGCAACATTGCTTGCCAGCAGATTGAGCAACTCCACCAGCTGTCGGTGTTGTTGATCAACAAGGGGCAGGCCGGTGTTGAAATTGTCATCCCAGGGAAAGATATCAATCTTTTTGTCCTCTGTTCCGTTTAACCTCTGATTACCATTCATGGCTTCACCTCTTTCGAGGCAGCGCTGTTATAGCGCGGCGGTTCATGCAGCCGAGCCAGCAGTTCATTGACCTGACTTTTAAGCTGAATAATCCGTTCCTCCCGCCCCAGCATCACCTCCTGCCAGCGGCGTAACTCTTCCAGCTGGGCTGTCCTCTCCTTTTCGTCCTTCACACGTTCGATAATGTCATCATATACCCCGAGCACCCCGATAACACTCCCCTCGCTGTCACGCAACGGCACCTTGGAAGTGCGCAACCAGATCTGCCTGCCGTCAGGGGTGGTCTGTGGCTCCTCGAAGTTCACCCTCGGTACGCCCGTTTCCATAATCATCCGGTCATCCGAGCGGTAACGTTCAGCCTGCTCAGCCCATCCCATCTCGAAATCATCTTTTCCGATCAGCTCGTCCGGACCAGACTTGCCGGCATCCTTTGCAAAGAGGAAATTACTGCCGAGATAGCGCAAACCAGTATCTTTCCAGAAGATACGAACCGGCGCCGTATTGATTACGGTTTGCAGCAGTGAGATGGCCTGGTTGCGTTCTGTCTCATGGCGCTGGCGTTCGGTAATGTCTTCAAACGTCCAGACGCTCCCTTTTGCAGGGTGCTCCGGATAGAGCGCCATTCCCTGAAGCCGTATCCAGAGCAGGCTGCCGTCCTTGCGGCGCATCTGAAGCTCGGTGTGGTAGGTCAGACCAGAGGCAAGCAACGGGTATGCGTCACTGCCCAGCTGTTCATATAACTCCGGAGTTGGGTAAAATTTTCTGGTATCGACATTTTGAAGTTCTGATGGCTCATAGCCGAATATGCTGTGCATCGCCGGGTTCGCCCAGAGCAGGATACGGTTTTTTACCCTGGCAATACCGATGACCGAAGCATCAAGAATTGCGCCCTGCTCCCTGGTCTTTTCTTTGATGATCAGTCGCAGTTTATGGTTGATCACCATAACAAGCAGGGCAAGCAGCAGTGATGCAACACCAGCGATGCCTGCCACAACCAGCCAGCGAGGAATCTGCTGGTGCAGCGTCAACTCCTGGCCGAGCCATTTGTGAGAAATTGTGGTGAGTACCCCCCCCTCACGGGCATGTTGCACCCCCTTTGCTAAAATACGGTGCAGTACGGTATTCTCTTTTTTTACCGCCATGCAGTTTTTGCCGATATAGAGCGGTTCACCGACTTTTTTCAGCTTGGCGCCCCGTTTGTTGCCGAAGAGGTGATACCGTACGACCTGTTCATCACCGATCAGGGCATCGGCCTGTCCGGCAATTACGGCATCAGCTGACTGGGCAAAAGAATCAACCGGCACCCAGACAAAATCAATCCCCTTTGATTCCAGAAAATCCTTTGCATAATCGCCGCGTTGAATGGCAATCCGCCTCCCTTTCAGGTCTTCCAATCTGCTGACATCAGGTCGTTCAGACAGGACGAAAATGGATGCAGGCACATCAAACAGCGGACCGGTAAAGGCAAATTTTTCTGCGCGCTTAGCACTATAGAAGAGGCTGGTGATGACATCGGCTTTACCGCTCAGAACAGCCTCCTGTGCTGCTGCAAAGGTCATGTTGGTAAAGATTACCTTGATTCCGAACTCTGTCGAGAGCCAGCGCGCCAGTTCAACGTTCATTCCGTCCATGGCGCCATTATCTTGCAGTGCTTCAAAAGGTGGATAATTTGTCTGGCTGACAAAGGTAATCGGGCCGTGCTCTTTTAGATAACGCAGTTCTTCAGGAGTCAGAAGCTTTCGCTCATACGCGGCATTAACCAGTACCGGTAGCAGCAGGCTCAAAATAAGCAGGGGGAGTACAAAAAGATACGAAGGCAGAGAAATGCTTTGCCGGGAACGGCTCTTCTTTGACAGATCAGTCCGCAATGGATGGTTCATATAGTCAGCTCCCTGATGCAGGTGACCGGTACTTCCTTAAAAAGCACCATGACACGTCCCTGCAGACTCAGTTTCGCACGAGATATCCAGTGGCATGTTACCGTTGTAACCAGCCTGCTGCAGGAAATCTGCGCCCTGCAAACAAGTATACCAGACTTTGTGGAAAAGTTTTCTTGCTCTTACCGTTGCTTGCAGCTGAGGCTGAACGGAGTTTGTGTGAAAGATCTGATCTGGTCTGCAGAGAAAGACAACAGTTAAGCCATGCAGCGTCTGAACAGACCGTGCATGGCTTAAGAAACACTGACACGTAGCAACCTTATTATTTTACTACCGTAGAGTACCTGTTCGCATCGGCTATTCCACCGTGACACTTTTGGCGAGGTTGCGGGGTTGGTCCACATCTGTCCCCTTTAACACGGAAATATGGTAGGCCAGCAACTGCAGCGGCACTGAGAGCAGGATCGGATCAAGGTCGTCACTCAGTTCAGGCAGTTCCAGTGTTGCCTCCGCTTTCTCCTGTACTTCATGATCACCTTTACTGCACAAGGCGATCACCCGGCCGCTGCGCGCAATAACCTCTTCCATGTTGGAGACAGTCTTTTCATAGGTACTGTTTTTGGGCACCAGCACCACCACCGGCACATGCTCATCAATCAGAGCGATCGGTCCATGCTTCATCTCGCCTGCCGGGTACCCCTCGGCATGGATGTAGGAGATCTCCTTCAGTTTAAGAGCGCCTTCCAGAGCGATCGGGAAGTTTCTGCCCCGGCCCAGATAGAGGAAATCACGGGCATGCAGGTACTGGCGGGCGATCTTTTCGGTCTGGTCGTTCAGCTTCAGGGTCTGCTCCAGCAGTTCCGGCACCTTTTTCAGATCGGCAATCATCTGCTGGCCCTGTGCCGCGTTCAACCGGCCAATGGCCCGACCAAGACGGATGGTAAACAGGTACAGTGCCGTCAGCTGGGTCACAAAAGCCTTGGTGGAGGCCACGCCAATCTCCGGCCCGGCATGGGTGTAGATCACTCCGGCAGCGTCACGGGCGATGGAGGAATCCAGGACGTTGCAGACCGCCAGGTTCATGGCCCCCAACTTCTTGGCCTCCCGCAGGGCAGCCAGGGTATCAGCGGTTTCACCGGACTGGGAGATAACCATCACCAGTGTTTTTTCATCAATCACCGGGCTGCGGTAGCGAAATTCAGAGGCGATATCAATCTCAACCGGAATGCGGCAGTGCCCTTCGATCAGAAACTTGCCGGTTAAAGCAGCATGCCAGGAGGTACCGCAGGCCACAATCACCATCCTCTGTACGGTCTGCAGGGTAGCATCATCGTAGCCCAGGTCTTCCAGGTAAATATCCCCCTGCTGTTCCTGCAAACGTCCGGCGATGGTATCCCGTACCGCCCGGGGCTGCTCAAAGATCTCCTTCAGCATGAAATGCTTGTAGCCCCCCTTTTCCGCCATTAAAGGAGACCAGTCAATATGTCGGGCCTTCTTCTCCAGCGGAGCTCCGGCAATGGTGGAGAAGCGGGCTGTCTGGCCACTAAAGACCGCCAGCTCACCATCCTCCATAAAAACCATCTCACGGGTATGGGCAAGAATGGCCGGTATATCCGAGGCCACAAAGAACTCGCCCTGCCCCAGTCCCACCACCATCGGTGAACCGATCTTGGCTGCGATCAGGGTGTCGGGCTGATCCTTGCAGAGAATACAGACGGCAAAGGCACCCTGCAGTTCCTGCAGGGCAGTACGAACTGCCGCCTCAAAAGAAGGTGCCTGCTTAAGCCGTTCCTCCACCAGATGGGCGATCACCTCGGTATCGGTCTGGCTGGAAAAGGTGTGTCCGGCCCCCTGCAACTGTTCCTTCAGGGCCAGATAATTTTCAATAATACCGTTGTGAACCACCACAAGCGAACCGGCCCGATGGGGATGGGCATTGATTTCAGAGGGGCGGCCATGGGTGGCCCAGCGGGTGTGGCCAATGCCGATGGTTCCCATAAGCGGCTGCTCCTGCAACAGCTTTTCCAGATTAAGCAGCTTGCCTTCACTACGGCGAATCGCAATACCATCCGGCTGCAGCGTGGCGATACCGGCAGAATCATAACCACGGTATTCCAGCTTGCGCAGACCTTCAAAGATAATCGGGGTCGCTTCCTGCTCTCCAATATAGCCAACAATACCGCACATATGTTTAACCCTTTCCGTTAATATCCGGCACCTGCACCACCATCAGGAACAGCCCAAGCCGATTCAGCATCTCTGAAAAGCGATCATAATCCACCGGCTTGGTGATATAACAACTGCAACCCAGCTCATAGCAGTTCTGCACCTCACGGGGATCATCGGTGGTGGTCAGCATGATCACCGGCATTTTGTGCAGCTCTGGCGTAGCCTTAATCCGGCGCAGCACCTCAACACCGTCCACCCTGGGCATCCTGATATCCAGCAGCAACAGATAGGCGGTGCCGCTCTGACGGGTTTTCGGTGTATCAGGTGTCCCGGTCAGAAAATCAAGCGCCTCCTGCCCATCCCGAAAGCGGATGATTTCATTGGTCAGCCCTGCTTCACGCAGGTTGTCAATGATCAGTTCAGCGTGGCCATCATCATCCTCGGCGATCAAGACAGTGACTTCATTTTTGGCAAGTTTTTCCATGAGCGTCTGAAGCATCCTTTCAGGTCCTTTGCGCAGGAAGCGTGACAAAAAAACTGCTCCCTACCCCTTCCTCAGATTCAAGCCAGATGGTTCCATTTAAGCGGTCAAGAATCCTGCGTGAGACAGTCAGCCCCAACCCTTCGCCCGGGATATCCCGAGGATTGATCCGATGGAAGATCTCCCAGACCTGGCTCTGATAATCTGGATGGATGCCGATACCGTTGTCCTTAACGCAGTATTGAACAACATCATCACGCACAACACTTGAGATATGCACCTCAAGCGGGCGCTCCGGTGAACGGTACTTGATTGCGTTATCCAACAGGTTGGTAAAGACCTGGCTGATCTGAACCGCATCTCCCCGGCACGGCAACAGCTGGCCAACGGTAATCTGCGCACCAGTGGATTCAATCTGGTAGGCAAGGGAATTGATTATTTTGCCCATTAACAGATGCATGTCAAGGTTTTCTACCGTTATGGCTGCCCGCCCCAGCCGGGAAAGCCGCAACAGGCCTGATAAAAGACTATCCATCTTCTCAACGCTGCCGGTAATAAACTCGATTGAACGGGGCATGCTCTCCGTAAGCAGCTTCAGCAGTTCATCGCGGCTTTCCGGCGGCAGATCCAGCTCTGCCAGCGTCTTGTTCAGGGCAGCACAGCTTTTTGCCAGTTTACGACTGAAGCCCTGGATATTAACCAGTGGCGAACGAAGATCATGGGACGAAACATAGATAATGCTCTCCAGCTCCTTGTTCTTGGCCTCAAGCTCCCGCATCAGACGATCACGTTCTAGTTCTGTCTGCTTGCGCTCCGTAATATCAACAAAGACCCCGATCAACCCGGACAGTTCACCTGACAGAGCATGGTAGGTCGCCTTATTGACAATAATCGTATGGATATTCCTGTCGGCGTACACGAGATCGGCTTCATACTGCTGCATCCCGCCTGCAGCAAAGAGCTGACTGTCCTTGTCCCGGTGAAACGCAGCAATCTTAGGCTGGTAGAGCGCCTCAGCGGTCTTGCCGATTATCTGCTCGCGAGTAACCCCCAGTGCCTTTCCAAAGGCCAGGTTAAATCCCTGGTAACGCCCCAGGGTATCCTTGAAATAGATCGGGTTGGGAATGGCATCCATCAGGGTCTGCAGAAAACGTAACTGAACCGTCAATTCATCCATCAGGTGATCACGTTGACGTTCTGCCGCAATCCGTTCTTCAATTTCCTGACGTAAGGACTGGTTGCTTGCGTGCAGCTCTCTCGTGCGCTCTTCAACGCGACCTTCCAGTTCCAGATTGATCTGGGTAATCTCTCTGAACTGGCTGCTCAGAACATGGCTCATCTCCTGAGCATTCTCAATCAGCTGGCTGATTTCGGTGATGCGACTACATGGCCATGTCAGATCTTCTGCGGCAAGCCGCCCCGGAAGATCAGTGGTGGTATGAGACAACTGCACCAGAGGGGTTGCAATCCTGCGTGCCACCAGGCTGGCCAGAAAACTGCCGATGGCCAGATATAGCAGCAGGACAGCAAGGGCAGTACGATGTCCGCGTAAGATCTTTGCCTGGTAGGGTACAAAAGGGGTCTCCGCAATGGCATAAAAGGGGGTGCCAGGGAAGAAATGAACTCGAATATAGACACTTTTACCCGCCCTTTGCCAGAGCGGCACCGGTGGATTGTTGGGAGGCATACGATGGTAGAGTTGTTCCCGTCCTGTGGTCTTAACCTGTCCGGAAGCCAAAGGATCGTAGTACGACAAAGCAGCGACCTCCGGGTTGCTTGAGGCAATCACTTCACCCTTATTAACCATGAGATGCAACTGCATGGAAGGATTCGGCTGAATCGCTTTCAAAACCTTGTGAATTGCAACGAGATCCAGATTTTTCCGTTGATTCTCACTAAACGTTTGGGGGTACGAACCATCAAAGACCTTCTGCCTGATCTCTGCCCCAACCTGACGGGCCTTAATCTCAAGCGTATCAAACAAGGCCTGTTTAATATCAGCTTCTCGATTCCTGCCCGTTAAAACCAGCACCAGCAGAGCAGGTAACACAATAGCCAGCATCAGAACCTGAAAAATAAACTGGGCGATCGTAACCGGTGGTAGCAAACGTTCTGGCCAGACCAGCCGCTCCAGAGCAAACTGGTTTAAAATCAGGGTAGCAACCAGAGCGTTGGTCACACCGATAGCCGTATACATCAAAGCTGCTGCCGTTGTACCCAACAAAGGCACGTTAAGCACGGTAAGAAAAAAGAAAAACAGCAGTGGCACCCCGGCAACGGCCCAATACACAGCATCAGCCAGAATTATGGTATCAAGCGGTCGACGTCTCAGCCATAACCAGACAAAAACCGGCTCCAGCCCCAACCAGACCAATGGATAAAAATGTCCGAAAAGTTGTTTACACCAGGCAGCAGCAAGCAAGGCGCCAAACAGTGCCGGCACAACACCAAACAGGCGTAACATAAGCATCACGCCGACACTACCAAACAGATAGTTAAACCCGGCAAAAAGTTGCGGCGCCAAAATATTACCCAGCAGTGAACCAGCAATCAGGACGAACAGAACCAGTATCTGACGTGCACCCCAGCTGTTTTTCCCCAAATCAGTCATGACAGATATCCTTAGCCGCTTGGATAAACCAGACACTTCTGGATACGTTATGTACCACAAAATCAATCAACCACAAGTAAACACCACAAAAAGAGCAAATTGGTCCATTACCGCTTGAAGCACAACGCGCTTTCATCTATCATTCACGTTCGATTTCAGGAGGCTGCAAGAGTATGCATATTGAACAGATGAAGGTTGTCCTGAAGGAGCTGCTCACCAAGACGGACCTGACCCCTTGCGTGGTAGGACATCGCGGCGTGGGCAAGACAGCCGGTATTATACAGGTTTGCCGGGAGATCGGCTGGCGTTATGCGCCGCTACGTCTGGGACAGATGGAAGTAGGCGATCTGGTTGGTATCCCGTTTCGCGAAGGCAACGTCATGCACTGGTCTCGCCCTTCCTGGTGGCCGGAGGATGAAGCCCCCCCCACCCTGGTCCACTGTGATGAACTGAACCGGGCCCAACAGGAGGACACCCTGCAGGCGATCTTCCAGTTTGTGGAGCCGCCGGCTGAAGGGTTGCAACGCGCCCTGCATACCCACAGCCTTTCCCCCCGCCACAAGGTAGTGGTTACCATCAACCCGCCTGACGGCACCTATCAGGTTGCCACCCTTGACCGGGCCTTGATCGACCGGATGGTAATGCTGTATGTGGAAAGCGACTACCAATGCTGGGCCCGTTACGCCGCATCACGGGAGCTGAACAGCGAAGTACGCGGCTTTTTGGCCGGCAACAGCAGCCTGCTGGCCAAACAGGGTGCGCCGATGGACCTGCAGGTGGAGCCAACAGAGCGGGGCTGGGAAATGGTCAGCACCCTGCGCCAGCACTGCCACTTCCCTGGCGACCTGGCCATGGAGGTCTATGCCGGTATCATCGGTAAGGAGGCGGCGATTACCTTTATGCGCTGGCTGACCAGTCGTGAAGGGCGTCCCTTGACTGCTGCTGAAGTTCTGGATGGCTGGAATGAAACGGTCTCTGCCAGGGCCGCCGATCAACGTGATGATCTGCAGGCGGCCACCATCAATGACCTGTTGACCACCTTGCAGCTTGCTCCGCAGCTTGAGCCGGATCAGGAAACCAATCTGGTGGCCTACATTGACCTGCTGCCGCGAGACCTGCGCTTTGGCTTTGTCAAATCACTCTTAAGAATTCCCACCGTGGCACTGGCCATCAGCCAGGATAAGTATGATCATGTCATCTATGAAGCGATCCGCGCCATCGGCGCTGAGGCCACAGGGACCAACTGACTGTCTGACCGGGAGAACATGCTATGAGCTGGTTTATCTTTAGTGGCGGGTTGATTGTCGGGCTGATGCTGCACCCTTTTGCGCGGATGCTGAAGTCTGATGGCATCAACTACGTGCTTGATCTGATTGGGCAGCTTGTGACTGCGCCGTTCAGCGCCCTTGTTGAGTATTTCCAGAAAAGGGCAGATCTCAACAAGGCGCACCGCGGGGTAGAGCTACCTGATGCCGGCAAGGTTGACCCCCGTGAACAGCAGATCAGCGACTCGGCCCAGACCATCCGCAGCATCCTGCTCTCACTCGCATCGGTTATACATCGTACGGATCAGGCTGCCAGCGACTCTTCCCATGCCCTGCGCGAGGTCCGAGCCGGAATTGAACAGGCTGACCTGCCGGATGAGCTGGCCGCAGCCCACGCCTTGCTGATTGCAGAGATTGACCGGGTCATTGCCAGCAACAGCGAGCTTAAGGGGGAACTGGCAAGTTCCCAGGCCATTCTGGCAACCCAGAGGGAGCAGATTGAGGCACTGAAAACGGCAGTGCGGATTGACGGCCTGACCCAGCTGGCCAACCGGGCCTACTTTGATGAAAAACTGCTGGAGATGATCCGCCTGCATCAACGTTACAAAGAGCCGTTTGCGCTGATGATGATTGATGTTGACTACTTCAAGGCCATTAACGACACCCATGGTCATCAGGCTGGGGACCGGATACTGAAGGGGGTCTCCTTCAAGATCAAGGCAACCCTGCGGGAAAGTGATTTCCTGGCCCGCTTCGGCGGTGATGAATTTGCCCTTGTACTGATCAAGGCCAGCCTGCAACCGGCAACTGTCCTTGCGGAAAAGATCTGCACCAACGTCCGCGAAAGCAGATTTATCCTTGATGGAACCGAGTTCAAGGTCACCCTTTCAATCGGCGTGGCTGAAGTGCATGCCGATGACACACCGGAAACCCTGCTGGAGCGGGCAGACAAGGCGCTTTACCTGGTTAAGGAACGGGGACGTGACGGCGTGGCGGCAAAGGGATACGAAGAGATGAAAGAGACACTCAGCCAAGCAGACGATTGATTGCCGCACTGGCCATAAACAGCCCGAACGTAGCAGGCAGGTAGGAGATCGTGCCTAACGGGCGACGTTCACCTTCTGTTTCCGGCTCCCCCAGACGTTCCAGGCTGCACGGTTCATCGGAATAGACCACCGTCACACCTGTGGAAATACCGCTACGACGCAGCTCCTTGCGCAGCTTACGGGCCAGGCGGCAGCCCTGGCTGTCGCCAATATCGGCAATCTGAATCCGGGTTGGATCAAGCTTGCCAGCCGCCCCCATGCTGGAGATCACCGGAATCCGGCGCTCAACACAGCTCTGCAGCAATGCCAGCTTGGCATTTAAGGTATCAATTGCATCCAGCACCAGATCAAAGCCCGGCTCCAGCAGGTCTGAGACATTGTCAGGGGTAATCAGCTCCTGACGGATTGTCACCTGCAGGTCAGGGTTAATCTGCAGCAGCCGTTCTGCCATGACTTCGACCTTAGGCCTGCCAACCGTGCCGGTCAGGGCATGCAGCTGGCGATTGCTATTGCTGGGGTGAATGGTATCACCATCAACCAGGGTCAAGCTGCCAACCCCGGCCCGGGCCAACGCCTCAACCGCGTAACTCCCTACCCCGCCGACACCGGCCACCAGCACCCGGCTGGCAGCAAGTCGGGCCAGCCCGTCATCACCGATCAGCAGGGCAGTTCGGGAAAAAATCTGTTCATATCCCGGCACAGACTGCACTTGTTCAGCTCCCTGCAAGCAGTTCAGCAGCCAGATCGGCAATCTGACCGGCTGGTATCTCTGCCACTGAAAGGTCATGGGGATTCGGCTTCAGCAGATTCGGCGCCGTAGCGGTCTTGATCACCCTGTTCCGCAGACCCGGCGTAAAGCAGACCGGCGTTGCACCAAACAGCGTGATCGACGGCACGCCGCTGGCCAATGCGAGGTGCGTCGGCCCGGAATCTCCGCCAATCACCAGATCCATGCGACCGGCCAACGCCTTGAGTTCACCCAGACGAAGCCGCGGCAGCACCCTGACGTGGGGGGCATGCCCGGCAATGGTCAGCGCAGCCGCATACTCGGCATCATTACCGTGGCAAACGAGCGTATTAAGCTTCAGCTGGTTAGCAACAACTGCAAACTGCTCCGGCGGGTAATTCTTGTTCGGCGCGCTGGTGCCCGGTACGATCAGCACATTTTTTGTCTGGTCGCCCAGATAGGGTTCCAGCACCACCTCATCACTTTTCTGCCAGTGCATGTACGGGCGTTGCGGATAGGCAGCCGCCTCTGCAGGGCTGCAGTCGATGCCCAGTGCCCTGCAGACAAGCAGGGTATAGCGCACGGTGGCCGGCAGTTCATAGGGGATGCTATAGACCTCGCGGTACCAGAGACCGGCCAGCGACTCCTTCCGGCATGATCTGGCAAAACCGTCTTGCCTGCCTCCCAGCAGCGACCCGACGACCGCAGACTTGATCATGCCATGCAGATCGATTACCCGGTCAAACGGACCGGCGGAACGCAGAGCCTGAAACTGCGCGACCAGACCGGACCAGCTGGGACGCTTCTTGATCCCCTTCAGGTCAAGGGCAATGACCTGCTCAACATCCGGCTGGCAGTCAAGCAGACCGGCAAACCTCTGATCCGTAACCCAGGTGATCCTGCAGTCGGGCAAGGCCTGCCTGATCACCTGCAACGAGGCCATGCACAGGACGATGTCTCCCAGGGATGAAAGTCTGACCAGTGCGATCTTCATTGGGAAGCCGCTTTTCCACAGTCAAGGCAGGACTCCGCTGCGGCCAGCATGGCCTTGACGCTGATGCTCTTTCTGCACTCCTCATCCCGTTCGCAGCTCTTGCGCAGACATTTGGTACAGGGCAATGGCGATTGCACAATCATCTGATCTCTTCCCAGCGGTCCGTTCAATGAGCCATCCGTACAACGGTAAAAGGAAACCGTCGGCGTCCCCACGGCAGCAGCCAGATGGATCGGCCCGGTATCTCCTCCCACCACCAGATCAACGCGCTTCAACACCGCCACAAACTGTTTGAGTGACATCTTCCCAAGCACAACAGCACGGCCACCGATGTGACGGGCAATCTCCTCTGCAAGCGCGTGTTCTTCCGCAGTACCCCATGACAGCAGGATTGTGGCCTGCGGATAACGCAGCAGCAGGGCGTCTGCCAGCTGCTTCCAGCCCTCTGCGTACCAGAGCTTGGTTGTCCAGGTGGTGCCGTTATGAAACAGCAGCAGGGGGTGCCCCGCCGCCCCCCCTATCATCTGCTGAGCGTGGGCATTGTCCTCAGGGGAGGTATAGATATCGCCATGGGGGACAACCGACTCGGGGGGCAGCGCAAAGGGGGCGCTGACAATCCGCAGGTAACGCTGACCGGCATTTTTGTCCGGCGGAAGAAAGCCAACCTTGCGGTTCGTAAAGAGGGCATTGAGACGTTCCTGCTGATGCGCCCTGCTGAAACCGACCTTCACCGGGGCACGCCCAAAAGCACAGACCAGGCCGCTCTTGAGGTTGCCCTGCAGATCAAAGATCAGATCGTAGCGTTCCTGCCGCAGCGTCTGAATAAACGACACCAGCTCCTGTCTGGTGCGTCGGGCAAAGGGAGCCTTTTTCCAACGCCGGAAAGCAACCGTCAGCACACGGTTGATCAACGGATTACCGGACACCAGATCAACAAACGCCTCGTCCACCACCCAGTCGATAGTCGCACCTGGTGCCGCCTGATGGAGATACTCCAGCACCGGCAAGGCATGGATGATATCCCCCAGGGAAGATGTCTTGATGATCAGGATGCGCATGGGGCTATTTCAAGATGCACAGACACTCTAGTGTTTCACCTTGTGAGCAGTGATCTCCTGCAGGAGGTCACTCACCGTTTCAATTTGTTGGGGCTGTCCTAGATAACTGAAATTGTCTAGGATAGCTTATGCGTAAAAGTCGACTCAGCCAAGAAAAGCAAGACCGACTCATTGAGTATTTTGTTTCTGGTGCAACTGCCAGAACCGCTGCTGCTCTGGTTGATGTGCATCGTAACACTGCTGCTCTGTACTTTTATCGCCCACGCCAACTGATCTGCCAGGCTATTGATGACGCCTCACCGTTTGCCGGAGAAATTGAGGTTGATGAATCCTATTTCGGCGGTGCCCGTAAAGGCAAACGTGGCCGAGGTGCTGCAGGCAAAGTCCCAGTTTTTGGCATTCTAAAACGTGGTGGCCGGGTCTATACTAAGATTATCCCGGATGTGCGCTCTACAACGCTGATGCGCATCCTCGAAGAAAAGATTGTGCCGGACAGCATCGTTTATACTGACTCGCTTTGCAGCTATAATGTGCTTGATGTCAGTGGGTTTCATCACGTACGCATCAATCACAGCGAGAAATTTGCTGAAGAACGCAATCACATAAACGGCATCGAAAACTTTTGGAGCCAAGCAAAACGTCACATGAGGCGGTTCAACGGCATTCCCAAAGAGCACTTCAACCTGTTTTTGAAAGAATGTGAGTGGCGATTTAACAATCCAGACCCTAAACTACAGGTTTCATCACCAAAAGACCTGGTTAAAGGGTGTCTGAGCTAGTTATCTAGAACAGCCCCTAAATTTAAGATACGAAATCAGCTCAAGCAAGCTTAGTTCTACTTCTTCAGGCCTTAAGTCATGAACGATTTCAAGCCCCAAATCGCTTTTAAAGAGCACCGCCGTCAACTGCTCAGATGTCCTCTTTTTATCCCTCTTCATTGCCCCAATAATACTACTCGGCTCAAACCAATGGTAGTCAAGCTTTACTGAAATTAATCGTACACACAGTTTCTCTATCCGGCACTTCAGGTTGTGGTCAAGAAGCCCACGATCAAAGGAGATCATATTAGCCATCAGCAAACCCAATGTAACTGCCTGACCGTGCGGGATGGCGTAATGGCTTACGGATTCAAAAGCATGACCAAAGGTATGGGCAAAATTAAGGAGGTTACGTATACCCTTATCAAACTCATCCTCTTCAATAAATTTTTTTTTAAACTCCAAAGAACGTTTCAAAAAGGCACGCAGACATTCAATATCTCGATGCAGAAGCCTATCAATGTGTCTTTCGAGTAGCTCTATACCGTCATGTGCAGCCATTATATTGAATTTTGCCACTTCTCCAAGTCCACTTAAATAATCGTCTTCTGACAAGGTGGTTACAAAATTCAAATCAATCATTATCCTGTCCGGCGCATAAAATGTTCCCAGAATATTTTTGTAATTCATAAGATTTAATGATGTTTTACCGCCTATACAACTATCACATTGTGCAAGAAGAGTAGTTGGAATAAAAGTCCATCGTATCCCTCTATTGTATACATTGGCTGCAAACCCAGTTATATCCTGTATGATTCCCCCACCAATAGATATTAAGATACTATTTTTATTAAATGGTATCTCAGCCATTACTTTGCATATTTCAACAGCAGTATCAATAGTCTTACAATTCTCATCGGCCTCTAAAAAAACAGCTCTACTTACATCTAAGCCCTTAAAAGTAGTATTTTTATATATATCATACACTTTCTTGTCAAAAACAATAAGGTATACAGAACTACCAACAATATTTTGCAAGTCGATAACATCTACTGTATCAACAGTGTATGTTTTATTATAGGAATTAATATTCATAGTACTGTAAAACCTCCATCTATGACTATTTTCTGACCCGTAATATAAGAATTTTGTTCAGATCCAAGAAAATATATCAGTGAAGCAATTTCAGCAGGCTCTGCAAATCTGCCGAGAGGAATATTTGTGGCAATAGTTTTTGCCTCATCAGTGGAGACATTCTTTTTAGTAAGCTCCGTATTAGTGAAACCTGGACATACGGTATTTACGAGGATGTTATACGCGCCAAGCTCAACGG
>CAZNWF010000048.1:0-19383 GCA_964576485.1 uncultured Geobacter sp.
AGTTTCTGTTAGTGATTGCCGCCTTTCGCAGCAGCCTATACTCTTTAGAACTCTCATCAATGGAGTGCGTTACGTATGGCAACCACCAAAACAGCAAAGAAAACCGTGCAGGAGACCACTGCGCCCATTTCTACACCTAAAACCTCTACCGCAGCAAAATCAACCGCTTCCAAAAAAGAAGCTAAAGCGCCGGCCAAGACTTCTGGTAAAGCTGAAACTACACAATCGGCCACAAAAAAAGTGGCTGAGACAAAGACCAAAGCGGCGCCTGTCAGCGTTGAAAGCACGACTCCGGCGACCAGCGTAGCTGCACCGGCACCTCCTCTTGTCGGCAAATGGAAAGAGGTTCAACAGATTCTGCTGGATATGAAAGAGCAGACCCTGCTTGAAATTAAACGGTCCATTAAAAAAGGCTCAGAGGCCTCCGTGGGTGAAGAGCCAACTGGCGATATCTATGACCAGGCTTCTTCTGAGCGTGACCGTGAACTTGGTCTGTTGCTAAATGACCGCGAGCGGGAAAAACTGCACAGTATTGATGAAGCGCTGCTGCGGATCGCTGAAGGCGAGTATGGCATTTGTGAAGAGTGCGATGAAGATATCCCGATGGGCCGTTTGAAGGTACTTCCCTTTACCCGCCACTGTGTCAAGTGCAAGTCTGACCTGGAAAAGTTACAGGCCCAGACCCGCCGGATTGAAGAAGACCGTGCTTACCGGGAGATTCCGGTTGGCGATGATGACGAGGGCTAGCCAGAGCTAGCGTAGCCATTCCAGTATCCGCAAAAGCAGTCCCCGCTGCAGCTCCATGGCGTGCTGCGGGCAAAGTTCTCGACAGCACCAGCAACGAATGCAACGCCCTGAATCAACCTTCAGGGCGTTTTTCGTCAGGGTAATTGCTTCCGGCGGACAGGCATCGCGACAGACACCACAAAGGGTACACTGCTCTTTATTGGCAACCGGCACGGGTGACAGCTGGTTTCGCAACAAGCTCTTCAAAAAATCGGGCAGACCGAACTGGACGTCCAACCCTTTGGGCAGGATAAAAGGAGGGTCAGCCGGCACCAACGAACGGTCACCCACCACACTGATCTTGTCCAGCTCTGTGCCGGGCAGCCCCCGACGACGGGCCTCCTGCTCCACCGGCAACAACGATGCCGGAATCCCGGCCAGATGTGCCGCTACCGTATCTACGGCAACCATATTTTCTCCTGCCAGCAGCAGCCCCAGTTGACGGGGAGTACCGCTGTTGGGACCATCACCTTCCATGGCGACAATGCCATCCACAATGGTCAGTGCCACCGGTCTGGCAAAGGCGATCTCAAGCAGAAGCCCGGCAAACAACTCCTTTGAATGACCGGCGGTCAGATGCAGACCGGCCTTTGCAGCACCAACAACCGTTCCGTACAGGTTCTTTACCCCGCAGGTCAGGGTCATCATCTCATGGGTCTTCAACTTGGGCAGGTTTATGACTACGTCGGCATCCAGATAGGCGGTTGCCAGCTCAAGTTGCCGGAAGGTTCCCGTTGTCCCCACCCGCCGGGTCTCACCAAACGGCATCAACCGTCCTCCGGCTGCCTCTACCGCGTGACTGATGCCGGTTTTTTCCGCAACCCGCTCAAAACTGCCAAGGCCCGGGCTATCCCCCACCAGCACCTGAGCGTCAGCCTGCTGCACCAGTTCTATCATCGCCTTGACCAACGCAGGATGGGTGGTCACAGCGGCTTCTGGTGGCTTACCTGCCAGCAGGTTGGGCTTCAGCAGCACCCTTTGACCAGGGCTGACAAACCGCTCGATCCCCCCCAGCGGCTGCAAAAGAGCAACAAGACACTCTTTCAGAAGGACTTCATCGTACTGCTGACAGCTTTGCAGGCTCACCAAATCCACAACAGCCCCCTTGCGTTTTATGTAAGTTACGTTACACTACCAGCAGCAGTTTACAGGCACTTTGCATCGGGCACGGGGTCCCCATGAAATCAGCCGCCATGGAACATTACGATATCTCTCTGCTCTACGTTGAGGACGAGCGCGTCACACGTGAGCAGATCTCCCGTATCCTGCAACGAATCGTCACGGAACTGTATGTTGCAGAAAACGGGCAGGAAGGCCTTGACCTTTATCGGGAAAAACGTCCTGATATCATCATGTCAGACATCATGATGCCGGTCATGAACGGCCTTGAAATGGCTCGGGAAATCCGGGCCCTGGACCGTGACAGCCAGATTATCATGCTGACCGCCTACAGTGATACCGAATACTTGCTGGAGTGTATCAGTCTTGGCATCAACCAGTATGTTCAGAAGCCGGTAGATTTTTCTCAACTGGCAACCGCCATTGAAACCTGCAGCAACTACGTCCTGCTAAAGTGCAAACTACTGCAGCAGGAGAGCAAAATCCAGATGTTGTCTCAGGCCGTTGAACAGGCACCGGCTCCGGTGTTGATCACCTCGCTGAACGGCTCCATAGAGTATGTCAACGCCATGTTCACCCGCCTGACCGGCTATCAGGCGGCAGAAGTCCTTGGTCGCAACCCCCGTCTGCTCAAATCTGATCTGACCCCTGTTGAAGTCTATCATGATCTTTGGGAAACCATTTTAAGCGGCAAGGAATGGAAGGGCGAACTGGCCAACAAACGTAAAAATGGTTCAATTTACTGGGAGATGGTCAAGATCTGCCCGTTACGCGATGTTAATAACACCGTTACCGGCTTCTTAAAGGTTTCCCAGGACATTACCGAGCGGAAGCAGTACGAAGAGAGCCTGCAGTATCTGGGGACCCATGACCCCCTCACCGGTCTGTTTAACCGCGCCTATTTTGATGCAGAATTACAAAGGATTGAATCCAGCCGGGAATATCCGGTCAGCGTTGTGATGGCAGATATTGATGGATTGAAGGGAGTTAACGACTCTTTTGGACATGATGAAGGCGATCGACTGATTAAAGGAGCGGCAGAGGTATTACTATCAGCCTTTCGCTCCGGTGACGTGGTTGCCCGAATCGGTGGTGACGAATTTGCGGTCCTGCTTTCCCGTACCGACCACGATGCCGTTATGGCGGCGATTCAACGGGTTAAAGGCTGTGAGTCAGACCATACGTTGGGAGATTTCGCCCGTTCCCTGTCGCTGGGAGCAGCTACCGCTACGCACCCGGATAAGCTGCTGGACACTATGAAAATGGCTGACCGGCTGATGTACAAAGACAAAGCAGAGCGCAAACGCCAGCATATACAAAACAGCACAAGGAATTAATTAACGGTTCTTACAACTGCTGCAACAGGGATTTACAGCAACCGGCACCTCTCTGAAACGCATTCCCAACAGGTCAAAGGTTAGCATACGACCGGTTAACAGCGATCCGATTCCCAGCAAAAATTTTACTGCCTCAGCTGCCTGCAGCGTTCCTATCACCCCTGGCAACAGGCCGAAAACACCATCCCGCTCACAGACCTCACGATCTTCCTCTGGAGGCAGTTCACCAAACAGGCAACGATAGCAGGGTGACACTCCAGGCAACACGGTCATGGTCTGTCCCTGGAACCGCAAAATACCGCCATGGGAAAAGGGTACTGCCTGACTGACGCAGAGATCGTTGATCATGAATTTCGCAGCCAGGGTATCGGTGGCATCCAGCACAAAGTTATACCGCGTAAGCAGCCCAGGCAGGTTGTCCTGATCCAGCATGGTCGGAATCTGTTCAACACGGCACGCCGGATTGATCGCCTGAAGCCGTTTGGCAGCTGAAGCGGTCTTAGACTGCCCTATACTTGCATTGTCATGGATAATCTGACGCTGCAGGTTTGACAGCTCCACCCGGTCTCCGTCAGCTATCCCGATGGTGCCAATACCGGCAGCAGCAAGATACAGGGCTGCAGGTGACCCCAACCCACCGGCGCCAATAACCAGCACCCGGCTTTCCCGTAACCGTTCCTGTCCTTCCGGCCCTACCTCGGGCAAGATCAAATGGCGGCTGTAACGTTCCTGTTCCTCAGACGTCAGCATGGTAACTCTGCCCCGGTTATTCTGCCTGCCCCAAGCACCTCATCCCCCTGATACATCACCACGGTCTGTCCCGGTGTAATTGCCCGCTGGGGCTCATGAAACAGCACCCGTATCCCCGCCCCGTCCTGCGGTTCAATCAGACAGGGAACCGGTGCATGACGATAACGGATCTTGCAGTGCGCCTCAAAGGGGGCGCGGGGCACCTGACCAAACCAGACCGCCTGGTCTGCCAACAGGCCCGGCGCATAAAGATACTGCTGCTCACCAACCACCACCCGATTACGGGCTGCGCTTATCTCAAGCACGTACAACGGCTCATTCCAGGCGATCCCCAACCCTTTGCGCTGTCCGACCGTGTAGCGCCAGAAACCATCGTGGCGTCCCAGCAGTTGGCCAGAACGGTGCACAATCAGACCTTTAGCTGGAGGAGTGGTTAAGCGTCCCTCCAAAAACTCACCATACCCGCTGTCCGGCAGAAAACAGACATCCTGGCTATCCTTTGCCGCTGCCACAGGCAGCCCGAAATCGCGGGCCAGCTGACGCACCTGATCCTTGCCGGACATTTCTCCTAAAGGGAACAAGGTCTGCTGCAGCGCCTCCTGGCCAATGGCTGCCAGAAAGTAGGATTGGTCTTTCCTGCGATCTGCGGCTGCATGCAGGTGTGCCCTGCCATTGGCATCCCGCAGCACCCGTGCATAGTGACCGGTTGCCAGCCTGGCTGCCCCCAGCTGGTGGGCCTGCTCCACTAGCAGCCCAAACTTGACCAGACGATTGCAACGCACACAGGGGTTAGGGGTTTCACCGTTCAGGTAGCAGGTCACAAAGGGGGTAATCACCTGCTGCTCAAAGGCGGCAGTCAGGTCGATACGATGAAGGGGGATACCCAGATGGTCAGCCACCTGCTCGGCGGCATTGGTCACTGCAGCACCAGGCAGCAGGTTCATGGTAATCCCCATCAGCTGATGTCCCTGTTGCTGCAGCAGGGCAGCTGCAACGGCAGAATCAACCCCGCCGGAAAGGGCAACCGCAATCAACGATGTAGTATCAGGCATGTTCATAGCTAAAACTGGATATTGGGGCGCAGCACCAGCGTAAAATTGGAGGCACTGGTATCACGCAGGCTGCCGCTGTAGCGGGATGGATCCTCCCAGATCATACCGACGTCAAGTTTGAGGGCAACCCCCCAGGATTTAATCGGAAACTTCTTGCCCAACACATACTCCTGACGCAGTAAATCGCCATGTTTGGCACCGATATCCCAACGGACATCAAAGCTGCTGTTACGCAGAAACTCAAGTGGATTCACCCTGAAATCAAGGTTGCTACGCCGGAATCCGACATAAAACGTATTGGCGATATGCGGGTTTTCATGCATCTTGGCGCCTAGCCGGAAACTCCAGGAAAGCTTCTCATCCTTAAAGCTGCGCTCCCCCTTCATCTTCCATTCCGCCTCAAGGGAGTGATCAGGAACCAGGACATTATTCTGAATATGCTGGTTCGAATAACTAAAGAGATAGCCCATATAGCCCTTATTGGACGAAAGCCGCTCTTCACCCGGCTTGTTAAATTTAACCATGTCCCCGAAAAAGACGGAAAACGCATAGGGTTCCTCAAAACCCGCAGTCAACCACTGGATCACGTTCTGGTTTCGGCCGATGTCGGCAATGCCATAGAAATCCTTGGCATATTCCTTCAGAGCGACCCCTGCCAGTGGTAGCGGCATGACCGATGCTTCTACCAGCATAAAGCGGGGAACCAGAGAGTTCAGCCATAATCTGCTGTAGATCTCAAACTCATCCTGCCCGGAAGCATGGGGAATAGGCGAACCATCCAGCGGGATATTAAGTGAAACGTTGGAGTAGTAAAGATCGGTTTCCCAGTCAAGGTCTGCCCAACCAAGCTCTTTGCTGCCAAAGAGGTACTCTTTAAGGGTCCGTTCAGGAGCCGATGTCTGTTGTGGTTTGAGCGGTTCATCAGCATAGGCAGGTATAACCCACGCCAGTAGCAGGAGACAAAACAGCAGCCAAAACCGTTGTCGCATCACACGCTCCCCTCCTCCAGCCCCGCTGTCAGCTTCAAAAACGTTCTGACACGATACCCCGCAGCTGCAGCCAGCGCCTTCAACCCGGTCACCGGCACCAGCGGCGTCTGCCGGTCCTGCGCCTGTTCAAAGGCTGCTTGCAACGCCAGCCAGCTGAGCAGTTCTTCAAAGCGTTCCTTGTTAAACCAGAGCGTGCCACCATCATCATGCACCAGCAGAAAAGAGCTGATCAGCTGATGCTCAAACAGCTGCGCCAGACGACCTGCAGCCGTCTCCCCCGACCAGATCTCCCAGCCCAGTCCTGCTGCACGGCACACCTCTTCCCTCCATAGCCCGGCCTGACGATCCACAACGTCGCTGCCAGCAACAAAGAGAGCCAGAGGGCGACCAAGGCCATACTCGTGCAAGGCATCATCACTCAGTGGAAGCGCCAGCAGACGAGTCAAAAGTACTGCCAACGCCTGACGACGGTTTTTCTGATCAAGGGGCAACACCTTTCTGCTTACCCCGCTCCTGCGCAACAGCCTTAGAATTTTGGCCGCAACAGCCGGCTGGTGCGCCGCTGCCAGACTGTTCATCAGACCTGTCCGGTCTACTTCAGAAGCAGCAACCGGTGGCAGCTCTGCGCAGTAGTTCTGTAATGCCCTGTCCAGCAGCTCGCTCTGCTGCAGCGCCTGCAGGCAGGCGCTGAAAGCATCAATCAGCGGCTGATTGAGCAACTGAATCAGCTCATCCTCAAGGGATGCTACCCCCCTGCCTGCCAGATGGCCGCACAACGCAGCCCAGGGCGTGTCCGGTGTATCCTCAAGGATTCTGAAATCGAGAAAGACGTGGAACTCATACTCTGAAAGTTCTGCATACATCCCACGCCGACAGATCTCAGCCGCGTTGCGCAGATATTCATGCCGGCTTGAAATCTCACGGAACGCCAGAAAGCAGCGGGGATCATCAGGCACTGCCAAGGCCTGTCCCAGAGAGCCGGTGTAGAATTCAGCTGTATCGCCACCCCCCTTTACCGCAACCGGTGTAGCGGTCTTGATCCAGCCAGAGGTTGAGCCATAGCGGTTGTTGTACAGTACCAACGCCCGCTGTTCACCCAGACGGTTACTGTAGGCAAAGACGTTTTCATCCACACTGCCGTCATGGCAGTAAAAGTCATACAGGGCAAAATTTTCTGAGCCGGAGAAAAGCCTGCGCCGTTTCAGAAGCGGGAAGATCCAGAGTTCATGGCCGCGTACCAAACCCTGGTCAACTGACTCATTCCAATACGCCTTGCGGTACTCCATGCCGTACTTTTCATGGAATCCTTCAATCTGGCCATGCCCGAACATCGGCAAGCCCGGCATGGTTGAAAGCAGTACACAGGCCCCAAAGTATTTACCCTGGGCACCAAACTGTTCCACCGCTGTTTTTTCATCCGGGTTGTTCATGAAGTTGACAAACCGCTTCAGGATCTCAGGGTTAAACTCCAGCACATTTTTGACGGTCTGACGGTATTTGGCGTTCTCTTCCTGCTTAAGCATGTTCATAAAGGCAGAGTTATAAACCCGGTGCATCCCCAGCGTACGGACAAAGTAGCCTTCCATCATCCAGAACGCCTCGGCCAGCAACAGGGTATCCGGTGCTTCCTGCGCCATCCGGTCCACCACTTCGCGCCAGAACTCCACCGGGAAGACGGCATCAAACTCATCGCGCCCCATGGCATGCTCAGCCCGGGAAGGGATACCACCACCCAGCCCCCGTTGCGGATACCAGAGCCGCTGGTAATGTTTCTTGGCCAGGGTCATGGCTGCATCAAAACGGATGATCGGGGTCAGGCGGGCCACATGCAGGATCGTCTGAATCACCGTCTCACGTACCTGCGGAATCAGGTAGTTTAACTGTGCCGTGTCGTTCCAGGGGATACTGGTGCCGTCATTACCATGATAGAGGTAACGGGTACGGCCATCACGGCGGTCAATCATCCTGAAGACCACCGCCGCATCCTGCTTGTTCCAGTAACCGTCCTCAATCTGAAGCGTGACGGACGGGTCAGGGGAGAGGTCTTCGCCGTTAAACTGATAGGTGGGAAACGGCGCATAGTCAGTCTGCACAAACCAGTCGGGATGTTCCACTACCCAGCGGGAAAAGAGACCGGTATGATTGGGGACCATATCGCTGGCAAGCCGGATACCGCGCTGCCAGGCCCGCTGCTTCAGATTCAGAAAGGCAGGCTCACCACCCAGGTCTGCGGCGATGGTATAATCAAACAGCGAGTAGGCTGAGGCATGGGCCTCCGGGTTGCCGCACAACTGTTTGATCCGCTGTGAGGCAGACGAGCGCTCCCAAAGGCCGATCAGCCAGAGACCGGTAAACCCCCAGGAGGCAAGACGATCAAGTTCGGCATCCGGCACCTGATCCAGACGGGTAATGGGGCGGGCGTAGCTCCTGGAGAGCTGATCCAGCCAGACATGGGTCATCTTGGCCATCATCACCACGTTGGACATCCAGTCAGCGTCGGCTGAAAAGGCCTCATACTCCGGCTGATCATAACCGGCATGATGACCGGCACCGTGGTAGACAGCTCCAGGCACGGCTCCTGTGGCAGCAGGTGCGCCAGCTGCGCCGGGCAAACCAAACTGAAGCACTTCAGCAGGGCCGCTACCACCATCTGACCACTGACGCTGTTCCTCATCCAGGATATCAAAGGCGGTCAGCAACTCTTCCAGTAGTTCCGGTGGCAGGGCCTCAACCCATTGTTCACGGATATAGCCAAGCTGCCCTGCCAGCGAGTCCGGAGCAGCTGCAAGCGGAGCGTGCAACGCCTCAACCAGCGTCATCCCGATCCCCGGCAGTACCGGCCCGTTGGCAAGCACCTGCTCAATCCCGGCAACCACCCGGCGATACTGGCTTGCAGTCGCAAGTGGCTGATCATCCAGCAACAGACGGAAAGGATCAACTGCCCGATTACGGGAAGCCAGATTAAGCAGCAACAGCTCGCGCAGTAACAGGTACTCACGCTGCTGTTCTCCCAGCGCGGCCAGCTCGCAACCGGCCGGAAACATCTGCACAAAGGCATCGAACGTCTGCCCGACCTGCTTCCCGCCAGGGTCAAATCCGGCCTGTTGCAGCGCATCAGCCAGCAGAGTTCGCTTCCCCCCCCTGCCCACCTCATCCACCAGATGACGGTAGATACGCAAAAGTGAAGCATACAGGTTGAGCTGTGCAGCAGTTGTTACGGCAGCTGCCCCACCTGCCCTGGCCATACTGGAAGCCAGACGTCGGTAGAACAGAATGGGAGGATAGCCGGCAGCCGGTCGGAACAGAGACGCCTCTGCACCAAACTGTTCCTGAGCACGGGCAGTCAGTTGAATCGTAAAGGGGAAATATTCCGGCAGTGATGATGAAGGCATGGTCACGGCTCGAGTCTGTGTAGGTAGGTACTGCCAGCTGCTAAAAAAGGCGGCCAGAAGGTACTGGCCGCCGACGGTCTATCGGTGAGACTTTTTCTTGGCTGGTGTCTTTGCTTTGCTCGATTTGCTGCTGCTTTTCTTGCTTTTGCCCTTTTTACTCTTACCCTTTGTTCCTTTTTTTGACTTGCCAGCCTTACGGGGCGCTGGATTGAATTCGTCCCGGATGTTATTCAGCAGAACCGACGTTTCTTCCATATTCGGATCAGCCTTTTTGGCAGCTTCTAGCGCCTCGCGAGCCTCTGAAAGACGACCGGTTTTCATATAGACCCGACCAAGGGCATGCAGGGCACGGGCATGGTCCGGTTTCAGCTCAGCCGCTTTTTTATAGCTGGCAATGGCATTATCGTATTCTTTTTTAAAGTCATAAATCAGGCCCAGCTTATAGTGATTATTGGGATCATCGGGAGCCAGCTCCACTGCCTCTTGCAGCAGCTCGACCAACTCATCATACTTCTTATCTTTAACATAAATGGCCACCAGGGCATTGCGGCTCTCACTGTCATCCTCCTGCAGTTCAAGCGCCTTGGAGTAATGTTCAACAGCCTTGTCAGTTGCACCTTTGGCCCGATAGACAGCAGCCAGCTCACGGTTAGCCTCCACATTATCAGGAGCCAGCTTCAACACCGCTTTATAGGACTCTTCTGCAAGATTCAGGTTCTTGTTTTTTACAAATATCCTGGCCAGCTTCAGATGGATATCTGCACTTTCAGGTTTCAACTTCAGGAACTCAACATACTGCTCAACCGCTTCCTGGGTATTGCCCCGTCCCAGTCGGATATCAGCCAGCTTCAGACGCGCCTCGGCAAACGCCGGTTTTTTCTCAATGGCCCGCTTGTATGAAACCACCGCTTCATCCAGCTGATTACGTTTTTCGTACAGCTGACCCAGATTGTAATACACTTCTGCATTGGAGGAACCGAGATGCACCGCCTCACGATAGGCAAGAATAGCATCAGCTTCACGACCTGCACGGAAATACAGGCCACCCAGTTTTTCATGGGGCTCAAGTGCATCAGGCTGCTGTTGAAGAACTGCGCGGTAGGCATCAGCAGCCTTGTCCACCTCGCCTTTGGCAGCCAACTGGTCACCCAGAGCAAAACCTTCCGGCTTGGCAGGCTGTTCTTCAACCACAGCCGTTCCTTTTTTACCCCCCAGCAACCGCTCGTAATCCGCCTGCTTCACATCACCCTTTTTGTCATAAATATCAGCCAGCATCAGATGCAGGCGGCTGCTGCGAGGATTTGCAATGGAGGACTTCTTCAACAGGTCCAATGCGGCATCCTGCTGGTTTTGCTGCAGGTAGATACCGGCCAGTGAGAGTGAGGCCTGCTCATGGGCAGGGTCCAGCAGTAATACCCTCCGGAACTCATCAATCGCCCGGTCTGTCTGGCCTTGCGCAGCATATACTTCAGCCTGCCCGGCCAGCACACCGGCATCGGAAGGCAGCTTGCTTCCAGCCTCACCATAATGGTACAGGGCAAGGGCATAAAACTTCTTATCGGTCATGATTCTGGCCAGGGCCTTGTGATAGGCGGGTACCGACTGGCCGGACAACCCTTTGGTCAGGGCAACTGTAGCATCATCAACCAGTCCTTTCTGCAGATACAGTACACCGAGATTGCCCGATGCGGCAGCAAACCCGGGTTCTTTTTGCAGGCTGCGACGATAGGAGGCAATAGCACCATCAATATTGCCAACCCGTTCTGCCTGTAGCCCCTGCACAAACTGGGCTGCTGCGCCTTCAGGGCAGTCAGCAAGTATCTGGGCCTCTTCTCTGGTTCTGGTGGCATCATCACTGACACCAGGCAGTCTGTTTGCCAGCTCAAGAGCGTCTTTGCACTTATCTCCCCCAAAGTTCCAACTGAAGCCGGTCAACAGAAAAAAAGCTCCGGCAAGGAGCGGCAAAACTGTCGTCCTTTTTGTATACATAGTTAATTTTCCTTTTGTTTGGCAGCAAGATTGTCGGAGAGTATACAGGCAAAACCGTCAAACTTCAAATAATTCTGCCGAACTGCTTGATTCTTTACAGTTTTATGGAATAGTATACCAGACGTTTAGCACTCGTTTGTACACAAAAGGACAGGGGAACAGCATGAGCAAAGACCTGGAACAGATCATCATGACGGCTGGCGACCTGCCTACCATCCCGGTAGTTGCCACCAAAGTGATGCAACTGATGGAGGATGAAAACTCCACTGCTGACGACCTGGCCAGGGTAGTTGCATCAGACCCGGCAGTTGCCGCCAGGGTGCTGAAAATCTCCAACTCTTCTTTCTACGGCGCCCAACGACAGATACAAACCCTGCCCCACGCCATCATGATGCTTGGTTTTGTTACCCTGAAGAGCGTTGTTGTGACAGCCTCAGTCAAACAGGTCTATCACCCCTACGGACTGACTGAGAAACTGCTTTGGGAACACTCGTTCGGCGCTGGCCTGGCGGCCCGCCTGATTGCACAGGAACTACGCCAGATCAACCCGGACGAAGCCTTTCTCGGCGGCCTGTTTCACGATATCGGCAAGCAGATCATGAACTTTCTGGACAAGGACAAGTTTCAGGAGGTCATGCAACTGTGCTATAATGAAGGCATGCCGTTTTCACAGGCAGAGCAGATGCTGTTTCACTACACCCACGAGGAAGCCGGGGCACTGGTTATCAAAAAATGGAATTTCCCCGAACACCTGATCAAGGCGGTCCAGGCCCACCATAGTCTGGATCTGGGCGAGGATGCAGACCCTTATCTTTCCAATCTTTCCAATGTAGTCAGCCTTTCAAACCTGTTCTGCCACCGCTACGGGGTTGGTACCCTGGCCGCAGAGGAAAACCTGGATGTTGCGGCAAGCCGGCCGGCAACGCACCTCGGGTTAGGAGAAGAGCGGACTACCGCCCTGCTTGAGCGATTTATTGAGACATACACCAAAGATCAGTCCTTCTTTAGTTAGCCAGTCAGTGTCATTCATCGCCCTCCAGATGCTCCAGGATCGACTTTCGATAGGTCCCATCAGCCCGCTTGCGTGCTTCATCAGAGATATCCACGCTGTCATCTTCTTCACTTTCTTCGTGGTCACCGGAGCTATTGCCATACAGGCGCCTCATTCGCTCCCGGGTTGCGCTGCGGCGACGTTCAACCTCATCTGTCTTTACAACCCCCTGTATCGGCTCTGTCATGACGCCCCCCACGCAACACAGTTGATTTTGTTGCTTAGAAATTGCTATAAAGTACTATTAAACATCTTACCAGACTACGAGTACGCCGCCCATGATTCGTCCTATTCTTACGTTTCCAGACCCGCTTCTCAAGCAAAAATCAGCACCGGTCACTATTATAACCGATGAGATCATCCAGCTGGCCAAAGACATGGCTGAAACCATGTATGATGCCCCCGGCGTTGGCCTGGCAGCCCCGCAGATCGGGGTACTGCAACGGGTAATCGTGATTGATGTGGCGGCAAAAAATGATGCGCCACAACTAATCACCGCCATCAACCCGGTGATTATCCACGGCGAGGGAGAGACCTACGAAGAAGAGGGCTGCCTCTCTGTTCCAGATTTTTCCGCCAACGTCAAACGTCATGAACGGGTGGTGGTAAAAGGGCTGTCCCTTGAAGGGCAGGAGCGGATCTGGCATGCTGATGGACTGCTGGCGGTGGCCTTTCAACACGAAATAGATCACCTGGATGGTTTCCTGTTCGTGGATCGGCTCTCACCGCTGAAGCGGGACCTGTTCGTCAAGAAAAGCAAAAAGCGGAGCGCCCTATGACCGGTTGGCGGATCATCTTTATGGGTACACCGGAGTTTGCCTGCCCAACCCTTCAGACCTTGCTTGATCGTCATGAAAACGTGGTGGCGGTCTTTACCCAGCCTGACCGCCCCAAGGGACGTGGCCAGAAACTGCAGCCACCACCGGTAAAGGAGCTGGCGCTCCGACACACCATCCCGGTCCACCAACCACCCAAGGTGCGGGCACCGGAGGTAATTGAACAGATTCGCGAGCTGCAGCCTGACCTGATCGTGGTGGTGGCCTTTGGTCAGATCCTGCCCAAGGCGCTGCTGGAAATCCCGCCGCAAGGCTGCGTTAATGTCCATGCCTCGCTGCTGCCCCGCTACCGTGGCGCTGCGCCGCTCAACTGGTGCATCGTCAATGGCGAGACGGAGACCGGTGTCACCACCATGCTGATGGATGTGGGGCTGGACACCGGGCCGATGCTGCTTAAAAAGGCGACCCCCATTGGACCAGACGAAGGGATTCAGGGGTTACATGACCGGATGTCGCACCTGGGAGCGGAACTGTTAGGCGAAACACTGGATGGCCTGAAGGCGGGGCAGATCAATCCCCAAGCCCAGGATGACGGCCAGAGCTGTTATGCACCGCTGCTGAAAAAAGAACATGGCCTGATCGACTGGCAACGTCCTGCAGCCGAGCTGCATAACCAGGTTCGTGGTCTTTCAATCTGGCCCGGCGCGATCACCTTTCTTGAGGGCGCCCCACTGAAGCTGTATCGCACCACTATCGGCTCCGGGACCGGAATCCCCGGCACCATTCTCGCCGCCGGTAAAAACGGGATAGAAGTCGCTTGTGGGCAGGGATCATTGTTTATTCACGAGCTGCAGGCAGCAGGGAGCAAAAAGATGGAGGCAGCCAGCTTTCTGGCAGGCCACCCCCTGGCACCCGGCACCCTACTGACGACACACGAGGTAGCTGCATGAGTGATGTTCAGGAACAGACCGCAGCCCCCCGCAAACGGCTCTTTATCGCCCTTATGGGGCTGACCTGCATAGTCTTGGTGGCAGTGATTTTTCTGGCCTGGTGGATTCCCAGCCGGGGTCTGGCCAATATCCACCCTGATCTGCCCCGGATTGTCGGACTGGTGGTCCTGGCCCTGTCCGGCGTCGCCATCCTGGGTACCGTCCTGCTGGTGCTGACCACAGCCCTGGGCAAGGATATCTTCTTTACCCGCTTCATGCGTCTGGTGGTAATCAAGTTCCTGCTGCCGTTGATTGAGTTTGTGGGCAGGGTGCTGGGGCTGGATAAGGACCGGATACGCCAGTCGTTCATCGCCATGAACAATTCACTGGTAATCTCACAGAGATACAAGGTGCGACCAGACCGGATTCTGATCCTTTTGCCCCACTGCATTCAGCTGTTTGATTGCGAGATCAAGGTAACCGGCGATGTGAACAAATGTGTGCTCTGCGGTCGCTGCGACATCAAGGGCTTGGTGGAGATCGGCAGGAAATACGGGATTGATATCTCGGTTGCCACTGGCGGCACTCTGGCCCGCAAGGTGATTGTGGAAAAACGGCCTAAACTGGTACTGGCTGTGGCCTGCGAGCGGGACCTGACCTCCGGCATCAAAGATTGTTACCCGCTGCCGGTAATTGGTGTCTTGAACCTGCGGCCCCACGGCCCTTGTTTCAACACGGTTGTGGATACAACTGCCATCGATGCCGCCCTGCAGCAGGTGCTTGATCTGCCAAAACAGGCTTAACAGACTGACTTGCCGCAAAAGATCGCAAAGAGTAAAAAGAACGGCAAACCGTTTTAAAACTCGGCTTATGACTATTTTTTGTGTTCTTTGCGCTCTTTCGCGGCTAACTGTTTTAAATCCGTAGCCGTTCCAGCTCATCTTCCTGCAGATCATTCAGCACACTGATTTCTGATCGGTTCCCATCAATCTGAACGCTTAAGCAGGCTGTTTCCCCTTTGGCAGCCTTGGTGTAGCGCAGCAGAATCCGCCCGGCCTGCACCAGATCTGCCTCTTTCGGTTCACCCAGCAGCAGCACCAGCGGACTGGCACCATCCATCCAGCGCAGGGTAGTTTCACCGGCACCGATTGAGGCCAGAATCTTTTCGTTGTCACCGCTATCCCGACCAACCACCGCCTTGCAGGTTTCGGACAGCCGAAAATGCCTGCCGGTCCGCAGCAGATCAAAATCCCTGATCACCGGCACGGTCTGGTGGTCCAACAGGTCCCTGACCTTAGGGATGTAGCTCTCTTCAGTCAGCAGACAGCCGCCGCCCGGCGCCGGATACTGATCAACCCCAAGCTCGGCGGCCAATCGCATCTGATCCTTGCGCCCACGGCCCTTGATGGCAGGCAGTTGATCCCGGTTTACCCAGCCTTCTGCCTCCGGTATGGTGATCTTCATATATTTTGCCGAAAGCGGGCGCAGCAGCAGGCCGGCAATACCGCAGTCCCGCTCAATCAGACGCAGGGTATCCTGGCGCTGGCTCATGGGGCGCTGCCCCACCACCTCACCGGTAATCACAAAATCTGCCTGCAGCTCCTGCAGCAGGGCTCCGGCACAGCGCAGCATAAAGGTCTTGCAGTCAATACAGGGGTTCAGGGCGCTACCATAGCCATGGCGGGGGTGCCGCAGCATCTCGATAAACTCCCCTCCCAGCGGGATAGAGCGGAATGGAATAGCATAACGCCGGGCATACTGGGCTGCCACCGGTTCACCATCAAGGATCGGCGAACAGCCAAAAAAAGGCGAGGTAAAGTTAATGGCAAGCACATCAATCCCCTGCTGCTGGATCACCTTCACTGCCAGGATTGAATCCAGACCACCGGAAAATAACGCTAGGGCACGACGCTGCATCTGCTGAAAACTCCTTGGTTTGATTACTCAGTTGCGGGGCAGCATCTGTATCATAACCGCACCACCTTCTGCAATGGTTGACTCACCATCATATCAGGCTACAATACCTCCCATCCACCAGCAACAGAAGGGAGCCCTATGCCGATCAATGTCAGAGAAGGTACGCTGGGTGCCATCCTCTACAACTCACGCATCATCAGTGAAACCGACATCACTGCCGCCCTTGAAGAACAACAACGTAACAACTGCCGTTTTGGTGAGGCTCTGGTGTCACTGGGGATAGTCACCCAGGAAGATATTGATTGGGCGCTCTCCAATCAGCTGGACATCCCCTATATCCGCCTCAAGCAAGAGATGATTGACCCGGAGGCGTTGAACCTGCTGCCGCCAGGCCTCTGCCGGACCCACCAGCTGATTCCGCTGATCAGGGCCGGAGATGAACTTTCGATTGCCATTGCCGATCCGCTCAACAAAGAAGCTGTAGCAGCGGCAACCGAGGCATCTGGTTGCCGGATCAACCTCTCGGTGGCCCTGGTCCGTGAGATCAACGAGATGCTTGATCTCTGTTACGGCCCCCTCAGGGACGATCTGTTGGGATTCAGCTCCGTCCTGCTGCCACCGGAACAGCTGGCCTCCATCAATGCTGACATCAGCGGCCAGCAACTCATTAACGGTCTGCTTAACTACAGCATCCAACACCAGCTTGCCTCGTTTTCTTTCAGACCACTTGAGGAGGCCATCGTCATCACCGGGCGTAGCGGGGCCACCAGCCAGGAACTGGGGCATCTGACTACGGAACATTATGCCGGATTGTCCACCCTGATCAGAGAGGCAGCCGGACTGTCAGCATCCAGCGAACCTTCACAGAGCGGATACCTCTTTTTCCAGCACCATGAACGGGAACTTTGTTTTCAAGTGCTGCTGCTCAAAGGGGTAAACGGTGATTACATCACTATCCGCAGACATATCAGCGCCTCTATCCCATCAAAACTTGAGCAGTTACACCTGCCTGTTTTCCAGAAACAGCAGTTTGCCCGACTGGCTCAGCTGCGACACGGCATGGTTCTGTTTGCCTCCCGTTCTTTACAGGAGCGTTGCCGTTTCATGGATCTACTGTTGGAAGAGCTGGACACCAGCGGACAGTCCGTATTGATTCTTGGCAGTGAGCCGGGCCGGATGACCAAGCGCTTCCCCCGTATCCCTCTCGCTGGGCCGGAATCAGTCAGAGGGCGTCTGATCATGGACAGCCTGGAACATGGCCCGGATATTCTGGTGATTGAAGATGGCACTGAGCTGGAGTCATTTACCGCAGCCGGACGTGCTGCCATGCGGGGCAAGCTGGTGCTGGTGGGGATGGATATCCGCGGTACCCGCAACCTGTGTGATCACCTGATCCGCTATCGCCAGCGCAATACCTTTCTGACTCCCTTTCTTGCCGGGATCGTCTCGTTCAAGGGGATTCAGCTCCTCTGCCCGGCCTGCCGCCAAGCCGCCACCATACCGCAGCAGGAATTGCTCGCCCTGCAGATGGCAGCCCCCCCTGCAGAACTGTTTCATGCCGCAGGGTGCCCCCACTGTGATTTCACCGGAGTCAGCGAGCGGGTCTTCCTGACCAACTGCATCTGCTTCGACCGTGAGTTGCATGAGCGCTTCGACGCCGCCCCTGACGGCAGCAGTTTCATTGCTGGTCTGAATGCCGACGGCTATCAGGGAATCAGGGCTGAAGGTGAAACGCTTCTGCGCGCCGGAGCCGTCTCACCGGAAGAGTTCATCGCTGCAGTTATTCACTAACAACACGGGGGAACATTCCTAACATGGCCAAAATAGACGCACTCTTTAAAATGATGAAAGAACAGGGGGCATCAGACCTGCACCTCTCCTCCGGTAATCCCCCCATCTTCCGCCAGCATGGTGAGATGGTCCGCCTTCAGTTCAAACCGCTTTCCCACGAAGAGCTGATCCCGATCCTGTATGAAATTCTGAACGATGAGCAAAAGGCCCAGTTTGAGGCCACCAATGATCTGGACTTTGCCTATGCCGTGCCGGATCTGGCCCGCTTCCGGGGCAACATCATGATGACCCACCGCGGTGTGGCGGCCGTTTTCAGGATCATCCCGGCCACGATCCTCTCGGCAGACCAGCTCAATCTGCCGGAAGGGGTGCGACGGATGACCCAGTTCAAAAAAGGGCTGGTGCTGGTGACCGGCCCCACCGGCTCCGGCAAATCCACCACCCTGGCAGCCCTGATCGACCTGATCAACGCTACCCGCCAGGAACATATCCTGACCCTGGAAGATCCGCTGGAGTTCATCCATGAGAACAAACAGTCACTACTGAACCAACGCCAGATCGGGGCGCACACCAACTCCTTTGCTTCGGCCCTGCGGGCGGCCCTCCGGGAAGACCCGGATATCATCCTGGTGGGAGAGATGCGAGACCTGGAAACGATCCAACTGGCCATGAGCGCTGCCGAGACCGGCCACCTGGTTTTCGGCACCCTGCACACCAACACCGCAGCCAAGACCATTGACCGGATCATTGATGTCTTTCCCAAGGAGTCACAGGATCAGGTTCGCACCATGCTGTCAGAATCATTAAAAGGGGTGGTCTGCCAGCAACTGCTTAAAACCGCTGATGGCCACGGCCGGGTGGCGGCCCTGGAGATCATGCTGGGCACCCCGGCCATTGCCAACCTGATCCGTGAAGGCAAGACCTTTCAGATCCCCTCCATCATCCAGACCGCCAAAAAAGACGGCATGCAGCTGATGGACCAGCATCTGCTGGACCTGCTCAAGACCAGGCAGGTTAGCCCGGAAGAAGCCTACAAATGCGCCATTGACAAGAAACAGTTTGAACAGTACCTACCGCAGGCGGCGGCATAATCGTCTCATGTAGTACCGTTTCGAACCATTCATCGTAAACCGCAAAAAGGTGTTACAAATTGGTTACATTCTGTTAAAAAATTACCTGATGAGCGTCACTCTTCCGCCACGGCACCCACAGAGTCCCCTCTCCATCAGGGAGAGGGACAGGGTGAGGGGGAACTACTGGACAGTATATGCACCGCTGCCCCCTCATCCGGCCTTCGGCCACCTTCTCCCTGAGGGAGAAGGGTACAGCAAAAGAACAGCGCTAATCAGTTTTAATAATCAGAGCCATCTGCCAGCACTAAGGCACCCCAAAACCGTGCAGCGGTGAGCAGCATTGACTGGCTTCTTTGACAGACAGGGGTTACCATGAACATATTTCGCACGTTTAAAACCGGCCTGTTACTGATGATTACCCTGCTCGCCAGC
>CAZNWF010000049.1:0-19282 GCA_964576485.1 uncultured Geobacter sp.
TGGTGATGTTTCTGGCCAGAAACTCCTCCAGCCAGAGGATGGTCTCAATATCCAGATGGTTGGTCGGTTCGTCCAGCAGCAGGATATCCGGCGCCGCCACCAGTGCGCGGGCCAGCAGCACCCGCCGCTTGGTACCACCGGATAGGGTGACAAACTCCGCTTCCGGCTCCAGATGCAGTCGGTTCAGCACCCGTTCTACCTGTTGTTCATGTTCCCACTGCTCAGCACCGGCTACAGCATGGGGATGCTGCGCCACGGTCTCAAAGACGGTGCCTGAAATCTCCTGGGGGATCTCCTGAGAGACCAGCGCAACCCGCAAGCCCTGGCTGCGGATAACGTCACCTCCTTCAGGAGGAATCTCTCCACTGATCAGCTTCATCAGGGTGGATTTGCCGCTGCCGTTTCTGCCCATCAGGCAGAGCCGGTCCCCCGGTTCGATCTGCAGGTTGATGCCGTCAAACAGCGGAGGGCCGCCAAAGGCCAGGGATATATCGCGCAGGGTGATCAGGGCCATAGAGTTGTTACACCATTGATATTCATGAGAAATAATAGTTGGTGAGAGAAATGGGATTGGGGGGCGTATCAGTAGCAGACATCATGACTACCTATTTCAATGAAAAGGATTTCTTCGTTATCGAGTAATCTGAATACGATTCTGTCGGAATAACTAATTGAAAAGGCGTAGTATTCTCTAAGATTGCCTTTCAGGTGGTGGGTTTTGAGGCGTTTATCAAAGACATCTTCCTTGAAAATGCCAATACGCTCTCTGAGTTGTTCTTTCTCTTTTTCGTTCAGCTTTTTGAGATATTTAAGCCAATGCTTTTCAAAAGTGGCATCAAAACGGACTATTTTCGGTTTCAAAGGGGCCATCAGATTGAGGCAATCAGGTCATCAATTGAGGTTTCACGGGTCTTACCGGAAGCAAGATTCTTTTCTGCCTCGTCAATTCTCACAAGAAAGGCCTGACGCTGCACACTCCGGTATATTTCTTTCAATAAGTTGTATTCCAATTTTGGAATTTTAACAAAATCTTTTGCTGTCGCCTGTGCCATACGGCACCTCCCTTGATAAGGTCTTTAATAATATCACACATCATCGAAGGGAAGTCAACGCGACACGCCCGGTTGCTCCTTATCCCTCAAATGCTCGCACAATCTTGTAGATGATCCGCTGGTAGTCCTCATCCATCCCTTTCACCATCTCCTCAATATTCCGGGTTCGGGCATCCGGGCTTTCCAGATGCATGAAGTCAAAAAAGTCCTTCAGCGGGACATTCAGGGCTACGGCGATCTTTTCCAGACGGTCGATCCTTGGATAACTGCTGCCAACTTCCAGCCTGCTCACATGACGAGGTTCTACATCAATCATTTCTGCTAATTGTTCTTGCGACAGGTTGCGAGCCTTTCGCAATTCTCGGATGCGTGCCCCCAAAAGCTCTTTCGTTGTTTTCATTCATACCCTCCTGGCATTGATAAAAGGATATATTTTCAGGGAGAGCATTTACACGTTAGCCAATAACTTTATTTAATTGACATCACGTCATTTAATCACCTATTTAATGACATTAAATAACTGGTTATTGTTTGTAATATGATTTTAAATGACTGACGTTAGGGGCTGGAATCAGAATGAAAATGGCTTTGAATGAATCAAGTAAAGGGAGGAGGCAGCTATGAAACGTTATCTGTCCGCTGTTCTTTTTTTTAGCGTCATGATGAGTTGTGTCATGCCGGCATTTGCAGCAAGCAAGGCGCCGAGGACAACCACGCAAACCAAAGTTCGTAAAAGTGGAGAAAAAGGTGCTTATCAGGTTGTCACGAAAAAAACGGTTGTGGGCAAAAACGGCAGCGTTAGTAGTGGTACTACGGTCAAAACAATTAGACCGAAACGATAATCAAGTATTCTGGGTATTCAGCCCATATTTTTCATAAACAAGGGGGCAGTCATGCAACAAAACAATGTCGATATGTTTCTGGCATCAAATGCGAAATATTTTAGCCCGGACAAACTGATGATTATCAAAAATCAGCTTGAAAAGATTGATGATTCGAAGCTAATGATGATTCAGTCAATTTCGTACAAAGACCCTACAACAATGTTAATTGTTTCGCTTTTTGCCGGTGGTTTTGGTGTTGACAGGTTTATGCTTGGCCAGGCAGGCTTGGGCGTCGTGAAACTCCTCACCATGGGTGGGCTTGGCATCTGGTGTATAATTGACTGGTTCACAGCAAGCAGCCGTGCAAAAGACTATAATTATATGGAATTCAGTAAATTTGCGTATTGAACTATAAATCAGAGAAATGACATTAGGCTTGAGTTGTAGCCTAAACCGCCCCGCTCCCTTCCGGCAGTGGGGCGGTCGTGTTTTAAATCTGTAAGTTTAGCGGCTTGACAGCCAAAGGTGGTGTATATACCATACATCACCGGAGGACACAGCATGGCAACCACACTCAAGCGCACCCAGATGTATTTTCCGGAAGAGATGCTGCAGCAGGTCAGGCAGTTGGCAGATAGCGAGCATACCACCATTGCCGAGATCGTGCGTACTGCCGTGGGTGATTTTCTTAAAAAGAAGACGAAAAAGAACGTCATAGACTGGGATAATGACCCGTTAATGAAGCTGATTGAACAGGCTCCTGCTTCAGGGACCGGCGATGCTTCGGTCAACCATGACTTCTATCTGTACGGGGCTCCGAAACGATGACCCTGTTTGTGGACACCTCAGCCTGGTATGCGCTGAACGACCGTTCTGATCAGCACCGTGATGCCGCACTTGAACGCATGTCGCGCATCAGCTCCGGACAGGTCGGCCTGATCACTTCAGACTATATTCTTGATGAATCACTGACACTTATCAGTGCGAGAACAAACCGCAGGACAGCGGTTGCCTTCGGTGACCTGCTGCTGAAAAGCAGTACTGTTCAGTTGGTTACGATTACTGAAGAGCTGCGTCAAGCAGCCTTTGAACTGTTCAGAAAATTATCCGATAAAGAACTAAGCTTTACCGATTGCACCAGTTTTGCCCTGATGAAGCAGATGAAGTTGAAGAGTGCATTTACCTTTGATGACCATTTCCGTCAGGTGGGGTTTGAGATCTGGTAACTTGATTATACAAGGGGTGTTGAGCTATATTCGTGAAACAAAAGGAGGTTATCGGACATGCAAGCCCAACGTATTATAACGCAGACAGATTCGACTGGTCACCTTACCGGCTTGCCACTGCTGCCACCCGGCAAATCCGTTGAAGTGATCATGCTGCTCTTGGATACTCCGCTACCATCAAAGAAGAGCAAAGTGCCTGATTATCTTCGAGGCAAACTGCAGGAGATTGGCGATGTCATGTCGTCGGCTCCAGCCCAGGACTGGAAAGTCATCTGATGCTGTTGCTGGACACGCATATCCTGCTCTGGTGGATCAATGGCACTGCTGGAAAGCTGCCTTCACCTTTGGTTGCAACTATCGAAGACGCAGAGTCACTGGCAGTCTCCGCCATTTCCTGTTTTGAAATGGAATGGCTTGTCAGACATGGCAGGATTGAACTGGAGATCAGTCTGGATGAATGGTTTTCAGGTGTGTTTTCCGAAGCTGGTGTCAACTGTCTGCCAATTACTGCTGAAATAGCCCGGCTTGCCGCTTCCCTGCCGGAACATCATAAAGACCCTCAAGATCGCCTGATTATCGCAACATCAGTCATTCATAATCTTCCTGTTATCAGTGCAGATAAACAGTTTCTGCTTTACGACGAAATAAGCCGTCTGCTTATTGCACCGTAACCACCCATGGACTACCGTCATATCGCCAAAGAGCTGCTGAACGAACATCCCCAGACCATTGCGGTGGCCCTGTCCCGCCTGCCCGCTGAACATGCCGGAGAGATCCTGAAGCTGCTGCCCGGCTTTATCCAGGCTGATCTGGTGAACCGGATTGTGCAGACCGATCAACTGCCAACTGTCGTGGTTGAGGAGATTGACCGGCTGCTGGATCGCTTGATCCGTTAGTTTTAGCGTTGCCATCCTGTGCTGCTCATGCTACCAACGCAACTTCATACCACGCCTGAAGGGACTCCCCATGTTTGAAAACATCGGTGCCGATATCTATAAAACCTGGAATGATGACCAACGCCGTGCTGAGATCAGCAAGCTGGTAGAAGGGCATCGTGCCGGGCTGCCCCTTAAAATTCTCTTTCAGATGGCATCTGCCATTGCCGGTAGCCCGGAGGGTGCCCGTGATCACCTGGCAGTGCTGATTCCGGCGGATGAGCGGCACAAGATGGTGACGCGGGAGAAGGGGTCTGATCAGGCTCTGGCCGCATCATTTTTGATGTAACTCTCTCATACTAGCACGCGGATCAAATCTGATTTTGGCGGATTGTCGCGGATTTTAAAGTAAAGGGCTGAAATCTACGCCAATCCGTTTAATCCGCGTCATCCGCGGTCTAGTATCATGGCTTTTCATCACTCTTCCGGTTTTCTCATCTTCCTGCGCAGTGCTGCCATCCGTTTTTCAGCCACCCGCTGCAGTTTCTGGCCTTTGGGTACCCTGGTAGCCAGCCGTTTTTTCTCTACCCGGTTGCGTTTTTCCAGCGCCAGCCGGAGCCGTTCCATGGCTACTTCGCGGTTGCGCAGCTGGGAGCGGTTTTCTGCAGCATGCACCACAATCCCGGTGGGCAGATGTCTGATCCGCACCGCAGAGTCAGTGGTGTTGCGGTGTTGCCCGCCCGGTCCGGAGGCGCGGTAGAACTCCACCCTAATATCTGATTCGTTAATCTCAATCATTTTGCTTGAAAATACTTAAGACCCAGTTCACCAGTGCCAGCACCAGACTGAAGGCCAGGGCCCAGAGGAATCCCTGTACCTGAAAGCCGGGCACCAGTTTGGCGGTTAGCATGATCAGCAGGGCATTCAGTACCAGACTGAACAGTCCCAGGGTCATGATCGTAAATGGTAGCGTTAAAAGTTTCAGAACCGGCTTGATAACCGCATTGATCAGCCCCAAGGCAATTGCCGTCAGTAGAGCCGCTTTGATACCAGACAGATGCACGCCTGGTAACAGGTAGGCCGTAATGACAATGGCCAGACCGGATAACAGCCAGTTGATCAGAAAGCTCATGGTCTCTTCTCCTTCAGGTTAAACAGTTTTGCCGATCCGTACTACCCGCTGGGCCAGTGCCAGGCAGGCCGGTCGATGGGTGGTCACCAGCACCGTGGTGCCCTGCAAGCGATCTGTCAGATGTTGTACCACAGACTGCTCAATAGCGCCATCCAGCCCTTCGGTCGGCTCATCCAGCAGCAGAATCGGTGCATTACCCACCAGGGCGCGGGCCAGGGCGATCCGTCGTGCCTCGCCACCGGACACTGCGCTGCCGGTCTCACCCACCGGGGTGTCCAGTCCCTGCGGCAAGCCCGCAATCCACTGCTCAAGGCCACTGTCAGACAACACCGCAGTCAGTTGTTCATCTGTTATCTCGCGTCCCAGCAGGATGTTTTCCCGGATCGTGCTGTTAAACAGGTGCGGTTGCTGCGGCACTGCGGCAACCAGCCCGGAAAGCTGATCTGGCGAGATATCCCGCAGTTCACACCCACCGATTGTGATGCTGCCCTGATAGGGGCGGAAGCGTAAAAGCAGCTCAATCAAGGTGGACTTTCCACTGCCGCTGGGGCCAACTACCGCCACCCGTTCACCTGGGCTGATGGTCAGCGAGAGCTGCTCCAGTACTGCCTGCCCTTCACCATAGCCACAGCTGACCTGATCCAGTACGATCCTGCATGACTCCGGTAGCTGCGGCTGCAGCGGTTCCGGCAGCGGTATCGGTGCATCGGCCAGTTCTCGAATCCGGCGGATCGCTTCACTGGTGGCCGGAATCAGTTGCAGCGAGTGAGCCAGGGGGCCGACCGCCTCAAAGGAGGCTGCGCTGAAAAGCAGCAACATTACCAGATTGGGACCTGCCAATTGACCGGACTGTACCAGCGGGATGCAGACCAGGGCCAGACCGGCCATGGCCAGGGCGCCGCAGCTGGTGACACCGGCCAGGGTCAGGCTGCTGATCTGGCCCAAACGGACCTGTTGTTGCACCAGGCCGCTGGAGAGCGCCTCAACCGTCCGGGCCTGTGTATCAGTTGCCCCCAACAGCAGCAGCTCTTCTGCACCCTGTAGTCCTTCGGTTACTGCCGTGCGCAGTGCTCCGGCCAACTCTGCTGAACGTTTACCCGGCTGCGTAGCCAGGTGACGTGCCAGCAGCGGCAGCAGTAGTCCGGCCAGCAGTAGCAACCCCACCAGCACCAGGGCCGCTGATCCGCTCCAGACCGATACAAACAGACCGGCCAGCAGAACCGTAAAACCACCGGTAAAAAGTGGTGCGATGATCCGCAGGTAGAGATTTTCCAGACTATCCACATCGGCCCGCAGCCGGCCGGCCAGATCGCCGCCGGCGTAGCTTTCAAGCCCGGCCGGTGCCAGGGGAATCAGGCGCCGGAACAGCCAGACCCGCAATTCAGCCAGAATATGAAAGGCCGCCTCATGGGTTACCAGCCGCTCGCCATAGCGGCCCAAAGCCCGCAGAATGGCCAAGGCGCGGATGGAGGCAGAGGCAAAGAAGTAGTTAAAGGAGGCCTGGGTAACCCCGGCCACCGCCATGGAGGCGATGAACCAGCCGGAGATCGCCATCAGGGCGGCATTGGCAGCGATGACCGCGACCCCCAGCCCGATACCGCCAGCCATCCAGCGCCAGTGGTGTCTAGCAGGTTCCAGCATCCGCAGCAGTTCTTTCACGGGGTCACCTCCAGATACTTCTGAGAGGTGGTGACCTGTTCCAGCCTGCCTGCAGCCAGCACTACAACCTGTTGGCAACGGCTGATGGTGGCCTCACGGTGGCTGATGATCAGCAGTGTCCGTCCAACAGCCAGCTGTTCAACGGCATTCAGCACCAACTGCTCGTTGTCTGCATCCAGCCCGGCAGTGGGTTCGTCCAGCACCACCAGACTGGCATCCCGCAGAAAGACCCGTGCCAGGGCCAGCCGTCGCAGTTCACCGCCGGACAGCCCCGCCCCGCGATCACCCAGGCGGGTGGCCAGTCCTTCCGGCAGTGCCTTGATTACGTCCGTTAAAGCTGCTGCCGTAAGGGCCTGCTGAATCGCCTGCTGATCAGCATCGGGCCTGCCCAGCAGCAGGTTTTCCCGGGTCGTGGCACTGAAGAAAAACGGCTGTTGCGGCACCCAGGCCAGTTGCGCTCGCCAGGCAGCCTGATCCAGCCCTGCAAGGTCAATGTTATTTACGGTGATCTGCCCGGATTCCGGTTGGGCCAGCCCCAGCAGCAGGCGAGCCAGGGTTGATTTACCACTGCCACTGGCACCGGTCAGGGCGACCATGCTGCCTGCCGGGACCGTCAGCGAGACATCCTGTACGCCGCCACGTTGACCACCGTAGCGGAAACTGACTGATTTGCAGATAATTTCAGGACCAGCTGGATTAAAACCTTTTGAATCTGAAACACGGAGGCACGGAGGAACAGAGGGAGATGTTTGTACACTGGTTTGCTTTTGATCAGCTTTTAGGTTTTCTCTGCGGCTCTGCGACTCTGCGTTAGAAAGGTTTTGAGATAGCAGCGGTATGATCCGCTCGGCAGCAGCCATGCCGTTCATCCGGCTGTGGTAGGCCAGCCCCAGATTGCGTAGCGGCAGGTAGTATTCCGGTGCCAGCAGCAGCACAAACAGACCATCCAGCAGGGACAGATTCCCGGCCAGCAGGCGGAAGCCGATGATGACTGCCACCACTGCGGTGCCTACAGTTGAAAAAAATTCCAGGGTAAAGGCGGACAGAAAGGCTACCCGCAACACGGCCATGGTGCCGGTACGGTACTGGTCCGAAACCAGCGCCACCAGTTCTGCCTCCCGTTTGGCAGCGCCAAAGATCTTCAGGTCTGGCAACCCCTGCACCAGGTCCAGCAGATGACCGGCCATGCGGGAAAGCCGGGCAAACTGGCGGCGGTTCAAGGACTCGGTCCCCTTGCCGATCAGCACCATCAAGAGCGGGATAAACGGTGCCGAGAAGATCAGCACCAGTGAGGAACGCCACTCTGACGGCAGTACCACCAGCAGCACTGCCAGTGGTAACAGACCAGCCAGCACGGTCTGGGGTAGGAAGCGGGCAATATAGGCCTCAAGCCCTTCCACTCCGGCAGTAACAGTCTCGGTCAACGGCCCCACTTCACCGGCCATGCCGGTGGGACGCAGTAGCAACAGCCGTTGATACAGGGCAGTGCGGACCTGCTGCCTGACCTGTGCTGCCGCTTTGATGGCAGCATGTTCGCTGAGATAGGCGGTTAAGCCCCGCAGTAGGGCGATGGCCCCTACCCATGCCAGCAGCGGCAGCAGCGGAGTCAGCCCGATTCCCTCAATCACGGCTCGCTGGCAGACCAGGGCCAGTAGACGGGCCTGCATAACCATCAGCAGTCCGCCAGCAAAAGCAGCAAGGATGGCTGCCAGCATACTGCCTTTGACCGTGCGGGCCTGCTGACGCAGCCAGGCTTCAGGGGTGGGCGATAGCTGGGATTGGGGCAAGGATGGGTTCACTGGGTTGTTGGTTTTCACTTGAATAAGTGTAGGGAATTGAAAAACATCGTACAGCTAAAAGTCACTAAAAAGACCGTGGACAGCCTTTTTAGTGACTTTTAGCCCTATTACTTGTTCTTTTTCTTACGCTGGTTCGGATCAAGTTCCTTCTTACGCAGACGAACCGAGCTGGGGGTTACCTCCACCAGCTCATCATCATCAATGAACTCAAGGGCCTGCTCCAGGGTCATGCTGCGGGGCGGGGTCAGCTTGATGGCATCATCAGAACCGGATGCCCGCACGTTGGTCAGCTTCTTACCCCGGCAGGAGTTGACTTCCAGGTCATTATCACGGGCATGCTCGCCAATAATCATGCCACCGTACACCTCAACACCGGCGCCGATGAACAAGGTACCACGCGGTTGCAGGGCATCCAGCGAATAGGCGGTGGTCTCACCATGCTCCATGGCGATCAGCACACCGTTTTTACGGCCGGGGATGTCACCCTTGTAGGGAGCATACTCGTGGAAAGTATGGGTCATAACAGCAGTACCACGGGTATCGGTCAGCACCTCACCACGCAGGCCGATCAGACCACGGGCAGGCACGATAAATTCCAGGCGGACCATCTCACCCATCGGATGCATGGCCACCATTTCACCTTTGCGGGGTCCCATCTTCTCAATAATTGCCCCCTGGAACTCAGAGGCCACGTCAACCACCAGATATTCCATCGGCTCCATCTTGACGCCGTCTTTTTCACGGACAATAACTTCTGGCTTGGACACTGCCAGCTCAAACCCTTCGCGGCGCATGTTTTCGATCAGGATCGACAGATGCAGCTCGCCCCGGCCGGAGATCTTGAAGGTATCAGGGGAATCGGTATCTTCTACCCGCAACGACACGTTGGTACGCAGTTCTTTGGTCAGACGCTCGCGGATGTTACGGGAGGTGACCCACTTGCCTTCACGACCGGCAAAGGGGGAGGTGTTAACGATGAAGTTCATGGCCAGGGTCGGCTCATCAATCGAGACGTAGGGCACTGCTATCGGATTCTCAGCCGAGGCCAGGGTCTCACCGATGCTGATCTCTTCAAATCCGGCCACACTGACGATATCGCCGGTACCGGCCTCCTGGATCTCGACCTGCTTCAGCCCTTCATAACCCAGCAGCTTGGTAATCCGGCTGCGGGTAACACTGCCGTCCTGTTTGATCATAGCCACGGTTTCGCCAGCCTTGACCTGACCGTTAAAGATCCGGCCAGTGGCAATCCGACCGATATACTCATTATAGTCAATGTTGGCGATCAGCATCTGGAACGGCGCCTTGGCATCGCCCTTGGGGGGGCGCACATTGGACTCAACCACCGCGAACAGCGGCTCCATGCTGTTGGACTCAACATTTACATCCAACTTGGCGTAGCCCATCTTGGCGCTGGTGTAGACCACCGGAAAGTCAAGCTGCTCGTCACTGGCTTCCAGTTCACAGAACAGGTCAAAGACCATGTTCAACACTTCATCAGGGCGTGAACCGGGACGGTCAATCTTGTTGATCACCACAATCGGCTTCAGGTTCAGGTCCAGGGACTTCTTCAGCACGAAACGGGTCTGGGGCATCGGCCCGTCAAGGGCGTCAACCAGCAGCAGCACCGAGTCAACCATCTTCAAGACCCGCTCTACCTCGCCGCCAAAGTCGGCGTGGCCGGGGGTATCTACGATATTGATCTTGTACTGACCATGATGGATTGAGAGATTTTTGGCCAGAATGGTGATGCCGCGCTCTTTTTCAAGGTCGTTGCTGTCCATGACCCGCTCGGTAATGGCTTCATGTTCCCGGTACACACCGGCATGTTTCAACATGGCGTCAACCAGGGTAGTCTTGCCGTGGTCAACGTGGGCGATAATAGCGATGTTACGAATACGTTCCTGCATGGGGTGTTCTCCTCGAACAAAAATAAACGGACGGGCATGAAGCCCGTCCGATGCTGTACACTTATTACAGAATTTCACTATTTAGGCAAGGAGTTTATAGGAGATACGTCAGAGTGAACGGCAGATTATACTATTCCTGATTTCTGGACAGGCAGTTACGTTTGGCTTGCTGTAGATTACGGATGTAATCTAACAGATATTGACGATGGTGGTCTACAACGGTTATTGTCACTAATATCCCATACAACAACTCTCAAATGAATAGCATAGGTTAGAAAACACCCTCATACCATGAAAATCAAGCGGCTCGAGATAGCAGGATTTAAATCATTTGCAGACAAATCGGTTCTGGACTTTCAGCAGGGAGTAACCGGCGTTGTGGGCCCCAACGGCTGTGGCAAATCCAACATTGTTGACGCCATCCGCTGGTGCATGGGGGAGCAGTCAGCCAAAAACCTGCGTGGCAAGGCGATGGATGATGTCATCTTCCTGGGCAGCGAAAATCGCAAACCGTTAGGAATGGCCGAGGTATCGCTGGTTTTTTCAACCGAAGATGGACGTGCTCCTGCCAAGTATCTGGAGTTCAGCGAGATCCAGCTTACCCGCCGCCTGTACCGCGACGGAGAGAGCGAATACCTGATCAACAAAACCCCCTGCCGCCTGCTGGATATCTCTGAACTGTTTATGGATACCGGTGTCGGCACCAAGGCCTATTCAATCATTGAGCAGGGCAAAATCGGCCAGATCCTGCATTCACGACCTGAAGAGCGTCGTCTGCTGATTGAAGAGGCTGCCGGTGTTACCAAATACAAGACCAGAAAACAGCTGGCCCTGAAAAAGATTGATGCCACCCGCCAGAACCTGCTGCGGCTTTCTGATCTGCTGGGAGAAATCAAACGACAACTGAATGCCCTGCAGCGTCAGGCAAAAAAAGCAGAAAAATTTCGTGAGCATCGTGAAGAGCTGCGGGAGATAGACCTGCTCTTCACCCTCCACCAGGCCGATAGCCTGCAGGCCGAGCATCAACAGACCCAGCAACAGCTAAGCGAACAAGAGCATCGGATGCAGGAGGTCTTAAGCGCTGCCGATACGTCAGAAAATCTGGTGGAACTACAACGTCTGGCGGTGCTGGAATCTGAAAAAGGCCTGTCTACCCAGCAGGAAGAGCTGTTCAAGGTGCGAAGCGAGGCGGTTGCCTGTGAAAATGGCCTGATCTTCCGTCGTAAAGAGCAGGAGACCATCACCGAGCGTCTGGCCCGGCTTGAGCTTGAGCAACAAACGGTTTCAGAACGGCGTGAGACCCTTGCTGTTGAGCTGACCAGACTGCAGCAACACCAGCAGACCACCGGCAGCGACCTGACCACTGCCGAGGCTCGGTTGGCCACCCTGCAGGAGGAACAACAGGAGCAGGAACAGGGATTTGAGACCTTAAGCCGCCGGATAGAAACACAACGTCGAGACCTGTTCAGCGCCACTGGCGAGGCGGCACAGTGCCGCACCCGCCAGGAAACAGCCCAGAAACGTCTCGTGGTTCTGGCTGAACGGCTTGAGCGGCACAGCCATGAGCAGATTGCCGTCATGGAAAAGCAGCACGAGAACAGGAGCTGCCATACCACGTTGACCGAGCAGCTTGAGCTGCGCAGACAGGAGCATCAGGCCGCTGCCGCACAGATCAGCCTGTTGGCTGAACAGGAACAGCTGCTGAAGACGCAGCAGTTACCGCAACTGGACAAGCTGGTCCAGACCCAGCGGGATGAACTGAGTCGCAACAGCTCACGCCTGACATCACTGCAGGAACTTGAGGCCCAGTTTGCCGGGTACGGGCAAGGGGTGCGGCAGCTGATGACCGAGTCCCCCTTGCGTGAGCGGTTGGGCGGTATGCTGGCTGACACCCTGCTGGTGCCGGAAGAGTATGAACTGGCAGTTGAATCGGTGCTGGCTGAACGGCTGCAGGCGGTTCTTTGCAACAACGAGCAGGACCTGATCAGTGCGCTCCAGTATCTGCGTGAACAGGCAACGGGACGCGCCCAGCTGGCAGCACCCCAGCAGCAACCGGTCATACCGCAACAGATCAGCGGCACCACACCACTACTGGCATTGCTTGAGGTTTCCGGGCAGGCAGCCACGCAACTGCAGCGGATGCTCGCTCCGGTGCATCTGGCCGACTCCCTTGAGACCGCCCTGTCCCTGTCCCGCAACTATCCTGACCTGACCTTTGTGACCCGGGCCGGCGAGGTTGTTGCCTCTGACGGCACGGTCAGCGCTGGTCCCCCGGAATCAGCCCAGGGCGGCATTATCCACAAAAAGCGGGAAATCAGGTCGCTTGAGCTGCAGGTGCAGGCGCTGTCCCAGACCCTGGCCACCAGTGAGGCCGAGCAGCAGCGGATTCGGACTGAACTGCATGAGGTTGGTCAGGCGCTGCAGACCGCCCGTACTGATCAGCACCGGCTTGATCTGCTACTGTCAGGACTGATCAAAGACCAGCAGCAGCTTGATGCTGAAGCAACACGGCTGGATGAACGCCTGGAGCTGCTGGTGCATGAACGGACAACCCTGGAAGAAGAGCAGACCGGCCTGCAGGAAGAACAGAGGGTTGCACAGATCGGCCAGCAAGAGGCGGAGGCCCGGGCAAAAAACCTTGAGCAGGAGTCACAGACACTAAGCGCAGAACTTGAGGGACACCGCCTGATCCTTGCCGCAGCCCGCGAAGCGCTGACGGGGCAGCGGGTGACCGTTGCCACCCTGCGCGAACAGGGCGAGGCCCACCAGCGCACGGTTGTCTCACTGACCTCCCAACTGGCAGAATTGGACCTGCGCATCCAGAACGGCGCAACAGAGCGCGAACAGACCGAAACCACCCGGCAGCGTCTGAACAACGAGCTGGAGAGCGAAGAACAGCGCCTGCAGCTCCTGCTTGAACAGCAAATCAAACAGGATGAATTGTTACAGGTCGTACGCCAACAGCACGAAGCTGCAGCCATGCAACTGGCAACCGCAGAGCATGATGCCCGCCTGCGCCGTGAAGAGCGGGAAGCGATCCGCCAGCTGCACGCGGATCTCTCACTGAAGGCTTCTTCACTTTCGCTGCAGCAGGAACACCTTGAACAGTCACTACAGGATCGCCACCGGCTGAGTGTATGTGAAGTACGTGAACGGCTGAGCCAGCGGGAGCTGGACCCGGTCGTTGCCCGGATCAGGCAGACCGACCTTGAGCGGATGATTGATGAACTGGGTGAAGTCAACCTGTTGGCAATAGAAGAGTACGCTGGCATGGAACAGCGCTACGACTTTCTGGCCGGCCAGAAGGCCGATCTGGAGGAATCCCTGAACGACCTGCAGCAGGCGATCCATCGGATCAACCGCACCACCCGCAAACGGTTCCTGGAGACCTTTACCCTGATCAATGAAAAATTCCAGGAGGTCTTTCCGCGCCTGTTCTGCGGGGGCAAGGCGGAACTGCGGCTGACTGATGAACAGGATCTGCTGGAGACCGGTATTGATATTATCGTCCAGCCTCCCGGCAAAAAACTGGCCAACGTAATGCTTTTGTCCGGTGGTGAAAAAGCGCTGACTGCCGTGGCCCTGATCTTCTCGATCTTCCTGATCAAGCCGACTCCGTTCTGCCTGCTGGACGAGGTGGATGCACCCCTTGATGATGCCAATATCGGCCGCTTTAACGACATGGTGCGGGAGATGAGCGCCATCTCGCAGTTCATCATTATTACCCATAACAAGACCACCATGGCGGTTGCTGACACCCTCTACGGCATCACTATGGAGGAACCGGGAGCATCACGGCTGGTATCGGTCCGATTGCATTAAGCCGATTGTTCTGGTATGTAAAACGATCATTTCTGCAGCCATTGCGAGGAACAGACAATGCCGTTTCAGACCGTATTAAAAGAGCTGGTGGATACCGTACCCCATGCCGTAGGTGCCATCCTGGTTGACTGGGAGGGGGAGGCGGTCCAGGAATACTGCCACTGCGATTCCTACGACATGCGCTTTGTTGCCGCCCACAAGGGGATTGTGCTGGCTCGACTGCGTGAAACCCATGCTGACAATCAGGGAGGCGAGATCGAAGATGTGGTGATCACCTCTGAGCGGCAGATTCTGCTGATCGGTGCGGTTGATCCCGATTATTCACTGGTGTTGCAGACAGAAAGAACCTGCCCGGTGGGACTGGCCCGTTACCACTTCACCAACGCCCTGACACGTCTGAAAAAGGAACTTTGATGTCTGAAGAAAAAAAGGGATTCCTGCGGGGAATGTTTGAACGGGTAACCGGAGCCGCACCCCAGGAAACTCAAGAACCACAACAAGCGACGGATGACACCCCCAAAAAGCCCGGACTGTTTGAACGGCTTAAGTCAGGCCTCAAAAAGACCACTGACGGACTGGTAGGCCGGATTGACGCCCTGGTATTGGGCAAAAAAGAGATTGATGCCGATACGTTGGAGGAGCTGGAAGAGATCCTGATCACCTCTGATATCGGGGTCAAGACAACGGTTGAACTGATCCGCAGCCTGGAACAACGCCTTTCCCGCAACGAGCTGAAAGATGGCGCTGCCCTGCGCGGTGCGCTGAAGGAAGAACTGCTGGCACGCCTGCTGGCTCACCACACCCCGCTGAAAACCGATACTGCTGCACCGTTCACCATCCTGGTGGTAGGGGTCAACGGCGTGGGCAAGACCACCACCATCGGCAAACTGGCGGCAAAATTTGCGGCTGAAGGCAAAAAAGTCCTGCTGGCAGCCGGTGACACCTTCCGTGCTGCTGCTGCAGAACAGCTTGAAATCTGGGGAGAACGGGCCGGGGTTGCCGTCATCCGCCATCAGGAGGGGGCCGACCCATCAGCAGTGGCCTTTGATGCCTGCAAGGCAGCAGTCAGCCGCGGCACCGAAATCCTGATCATCGACACAGCCGGACGGCTGCACACTAAAGTCAACCTGATGGAGGAAATGAAAAAAATCCACCGGGTTATCGGACGCGAAATACCCGGCGCCCCCCATGAAACCCTGCTGGTGCTGGATGGTGCCACCGGCCAGAATGCCCTTTCCCAGGCCCGTCTTTTCAAAGAATCCGCTGGCGTAACCGGCATTGCCCTGACCAAGCTGGACGGCACTGCCAAAGGTGGTATTGTGGTGGCGGTATCCCATGAGTTCAGCCTGCCTGTCCGCTACATCGGCGTGGGTGAAGGGGTTGACGACCTGCGCGAATTTAACCCCAACGAGTTTGTGGATGCCCTCTTCCAGACCTCATAACCGGCACAGCACGGAACCGCCCATGCAAATGGGCCTTGACTTTATTCAGGAAAATCAATACATTATTGCACCCTCAGAAGGAGATACGGTCGTGGAAACAGAACTTTTTGAAAAACTTGAAGAAAAAATCAGCAACCTGCTGACTAACTATGCTGCATTAAAGGAAGAAAACCGGACTCTGGCAGATGAAAATGCACGCCTGCGGCAGGAACGTGAAGGCCTGAAAGGTCGCGTTGATGCAATTCTGAGCAAACTAGAAGGCGTGTAAGGCATGATCAAGGCCCATCTGGTCACGGTCCTGGGACGAGAAATCCCGGTCCGCAGTTCCGCACCGGAAGAAAAGGTGCGGGAGGTTGAGGCCTTTGTAAATAGTCGGATCGAAGCGATCCGGAATCGGCTGACCACCGCCGACCCACAACTGCTGGTAACCCTGGCGTTGTTAAACCTGTCAGAATCCTATCTGGAACTGCAGGGGCGCCAGGAAGGTTCAACTACGCTGGAAGGCCGTATCACCAGCATGCTTGAACAACTTGACAGGGCGCTGTAACACAAAAGGTAACAGCCTGAATTAAAAGCAGCACAAGCACGTGGTCTCTTCAGGGAGACTTTGATATATAAACCACCAACGCATTAACCATTTGTACCTGTTCAGTTTCCGTGGCAAAAAGCTGCGTACTGATATCTGCACTGGCTTATATATCCCCGGTATGCAAGGGGCCTTCGGCAGGCAAAAAACATTGGGAACTGCCGAACTATCCTTCCATCATCCCTGCAGCAGACCAGACCCGGCCCCCGGGTAACCCCCTGTTTGTGCGTGCTTTATTGTGTGAGGGCACTATGCCTAAAAGCGCCTTGCGACGTGACCTGCTAGCACGTCGTCGTGCTATGGATCAGGATGTCTGGCGCACCGCCAGCAAAGCCGCCCAACAACAGTTGGCTGATCTGGAACTGTTTCAACAGGCCAACTGCATTGCGCTCTACTCGCCGATTCAGCAGGAGGTTGACACCGAGCTGCTGTTTGCAACGGCACGCGCTGCAGGAAAACGGGTTTTGTATCCGCTGGTCTGCGGTAACAACCTGCAGTTTCGGGAAGTTACCGAAACAGGGCAACGTATCGAAGGTGCCTTTGGTATTCTTGAACCCTGCAGGCTGGGTGAGGAGCACTCCCTTGCAGCGATAGAGCTGATCGTGGTTCCAGGGGTTGCCTTTGATCTACAGGGGCACCGGATCGGTTTCGGCAAGGGCTACTATGACCGCTGCCTGAGCCAGCATCAAAAGCATGGTATCCTTGTAGGACTATGTCATGATTTCCAGCTGTTGGAACAGATTCCGGCAGAAGGACATGATATTAGAATGGAGTATATTGTTACGGATAAGCGGGTTATCCAGGTAGTGACCGGCAGGATGCCGGATTAACATAAAGGAGGATGAAGTATGATAACGAGTATTATTATGGCGTTGGTCATTGTCGCTGTCGCCGGTGTGGCGTATGTGGCAGGTAACCGTTTTGGACGCAAAAGCACGGAAGGGCTGGTAGCACAGGCTGAAGAGCTTGCTGCCCGGCTCCTTGAGGATGCCCGGCGTGAGGCAGATAATATTGCCAAGGAAGCAGAACTGAAGGCCAAAGATGCGGCCCTTGAGGCAAAAGAAGCAGCAGAAGGTGAATTAAAGGAAAAAAAGAGAGAAATTCAGGTTCAAGAGAAACGGATACAGCAGAAAGAAGAACATCTGGATAAAAAAGCGGTCCTGGTTGACCAAAAAGAGATGGATCTGCTCAAAAAAGAGCAGGTTGTATCAACCAAAGAACAGGCGCTGACCGCCAAGGAAGAGGAGCTGAACAAGGCAGCCAGCCAGCAACGTGCCAAGCTTGAACAGATCTCCGGTATGACCTCTGAAGAGGCAAAAAATTCCCTGATCGAGGCGATGGAAAGTGAAGCCAAGCATGATGCGGCCAAGCGGATCAAACTGATTGAGGACGAAGCCAAGGAAACCGCGGACAAGAAATCAAAAGAGATCATCGCCGCAGCAATTCAGCGCTATGCTGGCGAATATGTTTCTGAAAAGTGCGTTTCCGTGGTGCCGCTGCCATCTGATGAGATGAAAGGGCGGATCATTGGCCGTGAAGGCCGTAACATCCGCGCCCTGGAGGCTGCCACCGGTATTGATCTGATTATTGACGATACCCCGGAAGCGGTCATCCTGTCCGGTTTCAACCCGGTTCGCCGTGAAGTTGCCCGTCTGTCGCTGGAAAAGCTGCTGGCCGATGGCCGGATTCACCCGGGCCGGATCGAAGAAGTGGTTTCAAAATCAGAGGAAGAGGTTGAAAAAGCGATCAAAGAGGCAGGCGAGCAGGCTGCCTTTGACCTGGGAGTGCATGGTATTCACCCGGAAGTACTCAAGCTGATCGGTCGCCTCAAATACCGCACTTCCTACACCCAGAACGTCTACCAGCACTCCCTTGAGGTTGCCTTCCTGTGCGGCATCATGGCGGCCGAGCTGGGGATCAACGTCAAGCAGGCCAAGCGGGCCGGCCTGCTGCATGACCTTGGCAAGGCAGTAGACCATGAAATTGAAGGCTCCCATGCCGTGATCGGCGCTGACCTTGCGCGCAAATATGGAGAATCACCAAAGATTGTCCATGCCATTGCCGCTCACCATGAAGATGAAAAACCATCCACCATCCTGGCGGTATTGGTCCAGGCAGCCGATGCACTGTCCGGTGCCCGTCCCGGCGCACGCCGCGAGATGATGGAATCCTATGTCAAGCGGCTGGAAGATCTGGAGCGGATTGCCACCTCTTTCAGTGGTGTCAGCGGTTCCTTTGCCATCCAGGCCGGTCGTGAGATCCGGGTCATGGTTTCAAGTGAACAGGTCTCTGACGAGCAATCTGTCATTCTTGCTCGGGACATTGCCAAGAAGATCGAGAGTGAGATGACCTATCCCGGCATGATCAAGGTCAATGTGATCAGAGAAACCCGGGCCACCGAGTACGCTAAATAGATGTCAGTCCGCATCTTATTCATAGGCGACATTGTCGGCAGTCCCGGCAGGACAGCCATCAGCCGGGAACTGCACCGGCTGGTGGACCGCCACGCCGTTGATCTGGTGATTGCCAACGGCGAAAACGCTGCCGGTGGTTTCGGCATCACCCCTGATACCGCTGCAGAGTTGTATCGTCAGGGAGTCCACCTTTTGACCAGTGGCAACCATATCTGGGACAAGAAAGATAACTCCGGCTTTCTGGATCGGGAAGAGCGGATCATCCGGCCGCTCAACTACCCGCCTGGCACGCCGGGCCGTGGTTCAACCGTGGTAGAAACCCCTGCCGGCATCAAGGTAGGGGTACTGAATCTGGAAGGTCGGGTCTACATGAAAAACCTGGACTGTCCCTTCCGCTGTGCCGATGCAGAGCTGGAACAGTTGCGCAAGGAAACCTCTATTATTCTGCTGGATTTTCATGCCGAAACCACCTCTGAAAAGGCCTCCCTGGGCTGGTATCTGGATGGCCGGGTCTCTGCCGTGGTGGGTACCCACACCCATG
>CAZNWF010000050.1:0-19231 GCA_964576485.1 uncultured Geobacter sp.
CCTTGCGGTGCCAGATCCTAAGTCTGGTGCGTCTGCCAATTCCGCCACTCTCGCAGTATTTGAATTGATTAAATTAGGCGAATTACCTTGTTTCGTCAAGGTAATTTCTAAAACAATTCCATTTGTGCCTCAGACTCAGGCATATTCCTGCGTCTCTGCCTGTCTACTTCTGGCTTGTCAACTAATTCTGCAGGTAGTTCAGAAACAAATCGGGATAGTTCGCGTAGCCCCTGACCGATCCAGCCTCTGTACCCTGATGCAGTCAGGATAACCCGCTGTTTTGCACGGGTTAGACCAACATAAAAGAGACGTCGCTCCTCCTCAACATTGGGAGTGCCCATCAGGGTGCAAGGGAAAATCCCCTCTTCAAGCCCGGTCATGAAGACGACCGGGAATTCCAGGCCCTTTGCACTATGGCAGGACATCAGCGCAACAGCTTCAGCCCGCTGATCATAGACTGTTGCAGTGGCGTACTGCTGCAAATGATGGCTGAAGGCAGCCAGATCAGTACCAAATCCTTCTGCCAGGTGTAGCAGACGATTAATAGTGTCGTCAGATTCAAGGGCGAATATCGGCTGGGCAAGACGCAAGGCGGTAGCCACTCCTTGATCAATAGCAGTTTGTTTAAACCGGTCAAGCGTGGTCGTCAGCAACTTGAGAGCCTTGCCTGTTGCTGGCGCATGATCATATGCTGCTGCAAGTTCAAGAAAACATCCTTTAAGCGGCAGCCCAGATTCAAGCCGTTCAAGTGTGGTTGTACCAACCCCTTTAAGCGCCCCAAACAGACCCAACCAAAGGGCTATTTCATCACTGCCATTGGCTGCCTGCAGTAATTGATACAGGGGACGTAGCTTTGTCTCCATGTAAAAAGGAGTTGCTCCTACCAGCTGATACGGTATGCCGCGCCTGGCGAGCGCCTCTGCCAGCTCTTCTGCCTGTCGCCCTAACCGGAACAGAATGGCAAAATCAGCAAAGCTTAAACCATCTGCCGGGACAGCATTACCACTTCGACCGGTGCTGCGGGAGTAGCTGTCCACGCCACCAATCAGCTCTTCAATCCGTCTGACAATCAGCTCAGCTTCGGCGGCGGGTGAGAGGGTTCGATGAAACTCAATCGCTCCATCAGGGCAGTGCTCCGTTGCGGTCAGAGGCAGGCCACTGCAGATCAGGTTGCGGCAGATCAAGCTGCCGGCAGCCTGCACAATTTTTCTGGGCAAACGGTAGGTGGTTTTAAGCGGCAACAATACCGTGGCTGGCACTTCGGCAAAGCGGAAGAAATAACGGAGATCCCCTCCCCTGAAACCATAAATGGCCTGGTCCGGGTCACCAATGGCAAAGACCGTTGCCTGTTCTGCCAGTAGCTGCACCAGATCATACTGGGAACGGTTCAGATCCTGAAACTCATCCACAAACAGGTGTTGGACATTGTGCTGTACCCGTTGTTTAAATGACTGGTCAGCATTCATCAGCTGGACACAGACCGGGATAATGGCATCCAGATCAAGGGCGTTCAAACGCACCAGCTCATCCACATAGAGCCTGGTTTCTTCTGTCAGGGTCGACTGCATACCTGAACAGTGAGCTGCTATCGCATTGGTGATCCTGCTACGTTCAGCAACTCCCCGATCAGCATAGAGTCTCTTTATCAGGCGATGGCGACTTTCAGGCCCAACCACGGTCAGCCCTGGATTGTCCTGACGTAGCTGTTCCAGACAGAAACGGTGAAAGGTGCCGATAAACAGGTTTTCTACCAGCAAGCCGCAGTTTTTTCTGAGGCGTTCCTGCATCTCTTCTGCAGTGCGGGTTGTAAAGGTAATGGCAACAACATGGCTGGGATCAGCCCCTTGCTCAAGCAGGCGTTGCAGGCGAGACACCAGGGTAAAGGTCTTGCCGGTGCCTGGCCCGGCAGCCACCAACACCCGTCGACCATCAGCCTGAATGGCAGTCTGCTGCTCTGGGTTCGGGCCAGTAGGCTTGAATGCATCAGATTCCAGCTTTGAAGGACACGGTTCATGCTGTTTTGGCAATGGTTCAGAAACTGCTTTTTTACGGCTTCTGGGTGCGCGTTCTTCACCGAACAGCCCCCCCTGCCCTGCCAGTTGTGTCAACTCACCTTCTTCAAACAGACGGATCACACCAAACTCACCATCATAGCCTGGTTGCCGGATCACCCTGCCTGCACGCATCCGTTTGACCGCTTCAGCCAGCAGCGGTTCATGGGCGCTGATCTGCTCCAGATCTGCATGTAACAGCAGGTTGAATTCTGATCCAAACTGAGACAGAGACCGGCCATACTGATGGATAACCTGCTTGGATGAGGGGCCAACCTGAAGCAATTCTCCAAGAATCTCTGGAAGCGGGATCAGAGAGAAGAAACCAGGAGCATCATCGTGGTATTCAGGCTTTTCACGGTCTGCCAGCTCCAGTACCCGGTGGTGCACCCCCACAGTAACCGGCTTGCCACAGACGGGACAAAGATTGTTCAGACGACGGGTTTCATGGGGATCCAGACAGACCTTGCAGTCGCGGTGACCGTCAAAATGGTATTTACCTTCTTCAGGAAAGAACTCAACGGTACCGGAAAAGGTATCGCGCTTGTTCTGCTGCAGGGCCTCACGCAAGGAAAAGAAATCGAAACCGGTATTGAATAGATTGGCCTCACGTCCCAGCTTTGACGGTGAATGACAGTCAGAGTTGGAGATCAGGGCACAATGATCCAGTCCTGAGATCAGGCGGTTCATGTCAGGATCAGAGGAAAGTCCGGTTTCAAGAGCAAAGATATGGCTACTCAGGTCACCAAAACATTCTTCAATACTGTCAAAGCCTGATTTGGAGCCAAACAGGGAAAACCAGGGAGTCCAGATGTGAGCAGGCACCATAAAGGCATCTGTTGAACATTCCAGCAAGATCTCCAGCAAATTACGGCTATCCAGCCCCAGGATGGGACGACCATCTGAAACAATGTTACCGATAGCGGACAGTCTGGCATTCAGACGCTGGGCCGAGGCAAAATCAGGCAGATACAGCAGATTATGCACCTTGCGGGTTGCTCCGCCACGTTTATAAATAGAACTGATCTCGGCAGACAGCAGAAAGCGTACCGGTGTGTCAGGTTGCAGCACCCCCGGCAGAATATCAGGAATGGCCTTTTCATCTTTTAGGCGATAAAAACCTGGTTCTGCAGGCTCCAACTGTTCTTTCAACAGCTTGAACCAGCCAGGGTGGGTACAGTCACCGGTACCGATAACCTGAATCCCTTTCAGGCGGGCCCAGGCAGCCAGACCCGCCGGACTGCTGTCCGGGCTGGTGGCCCGTGAAAAGGGAGAATGGATATGCAGATCAGCACAATACTTCATGGTTGCTGCGCCAGAAGAGTGATAATCGGCAGGTCAGCCTCAGCCCAATCAAGGGTTGGCAGTTCATGGGGACTAAGCCAGCAGGCAGCGCTGTGCTCATGCAGGATCATACTCCCTTGCAGATTGTCACATGCAAAGGGATAGAGTGTTACCACAAACGTGGGATACTTGTGGGTGACTGGTTCCAGACCCTGCCCTACCCTGACGGAAATCGCCAACTCTTCCTGTAACTCCCGCTGCAGACACTGCTCCGGTGACTCCCCAGCTTCCAGCTTGCCACCGGGGAATTCCCACTTGAGCGGCAACGACATGGTTGCAGAACGTTGGGTGGCCAGTATCAGACCATCCTTTTTAATGATGGCACAGGCAACATGAATATGCGGAAGCTTGTCAGACATGGCACTACCTGTATCATACTGCATCAATAGGGACAATCAGGGAAAAGCAAAAGCCCGGCAACAAAGGTTATCACCGGGCTTCTGCTGAGGATGTAGATTGTAGACTATTTCAGACGGTTAGCGTAAAGAGGAAATCCCTTCATCATCTCATTCACCCGCTTCTGAATACCGGCCAGGGCCTCATCATTACCGATATTGGCAACAGCATCGGCAATAAAACCGGCAACCTGTTCCATTTCAGTCTCTTTCAGGCCATGGGAGGTACAGGCTGGCGTACCAACCCGGATACCGGAGGTAACAAAAGGAGAACGGGTTTCAAACGGCACGGTATTCTTGTTCACCGTAATACCGGCCTTGTCCAGTGCTTCTTCAGCAGCCTTGCCGGTAATTTCGGTGCCGGTGAAGTTGATCAGCATCAGGTGGTTGTCAGTACCGCCGGAAGTCAGTTTAAACCCTTTTGCCATCAGGCATTCTGCCAGCTTGGCAGCGTTCTTGACGATCTGCTGCTGATAGGTCTTGAACTGGGGCTGCAGCGCTTCTTTAAAGGCAACTGCCTTGGCGGCAATCACATGCATTAACGGCCCCCCCTGAATGCCGGGGAAGATCTGGGAGTTAATGGTTTTGGCAAATTCTTCACGGCAGAGAATCATACCGCCACGGGGGCCGCGCAGGGTCTTGTGGGTGGTGGTGGTAACAAATTCGGCATAGGGAACCGGGTTGGGGTGTACACCTGCAGCAACCAGACCGGCAATGTGCGCCATATCCACCATTACCTTGGCGCCAACCTTGTCAGCAATGGTACGGAAAGCCGGAAAATCGATGATGCGGGGATAGGCGCTGGCGCCAACCACAATCATTTTTGGTTTATGCTCCAGAGCCAGCCGCTCAACTTCATTGTAATCAATGGTTTCAGTGTCAGGAGAAACGCCGTAAGGCACCACTTTGTAGAAACGGCCCGAGAAGTTGACCGGGCTACCGTGGGTCAGGTGACCACCATGGGAAAGATTCATCCCCAGGATGGTATCGCCTGGCTGGCAAACTGCATTATAGACGGCCATATTGGCCTGGGAACCGGCATGGGGCTGCACATTGGCATGGTCTGCACCAAACAGCTCCTTGGCCCGCTCAATGGCCAGATTTTCAACCACATCAACATGGTGGCAACCGCCATAATAGCGCTTGCCAGGGTAGCCTTCAGCATACTTGTTGGTCATCACGCTGCCCTGGGCTTCCAGGACTGCTTCAGAGACAAAGTTTTCAGAGGCGATCAGCTCCAGGTTGTATTCCTGACGCTCGGTCTCATGCTGAATGGCTTCAGCAACTGCTGGGTCAAACTGGGAGAGAATTGACATCGTTCAAGCTCCTTATCTAGGTGTATACGGTTAGTACAAAAACGAAACGGGACTTTTGCAAGTCCCGCTTGATGATATAGCTGCTAACAGACGTTACTGACAGCTCTTTTTCTCAATAGCAGCAATCTTGTCAAGACGACGTTGGTGCCGATCGCCTTCATAGGATGCATCCAGCCAGGCTGTCACACAGGCTTCTGCGGTTTCTACCGACAGAATACGGCCCCCCAATGCAAGGATGTTGGCATTATTATGCTGCTTGGCCAGTTCAGCCATCTGGGGTGTGGTAACCAAGGCAGCCCTGATGCCAGGCACCTTGTTGGCTGCAATGGAAATGCCGATGCCGGTGCCGCAGATCACAATACCGGCATCCGCCTCACCATGCACCACCAGCAGGGCAACTGCTTCCGCAAATTCAGGATAGTCAACCGAATCTGTTGCATAGGTGCCAGCATCAGCCACGTCAATGTCTCTACCCTGCAGAAACGGGATCAGGGACTGTTTTAATTCAAATCCGCCGTGGTCAGAACCGATGGCAATCTTCATTGCTAGACCCTCTTGAACAGCAAGGTGGCGTTGGTGCCACCAAAGCCCAGTGAGTTGCTCATGACATAATCCACCCTGGCTTCACGGGCAGTGTTGGGCACATAGTCAAGATCACAGTCTGGATCAGGCTCTTCGTAGTTAATGGTGGGCGGAACAACATTTTTGTCCAGCACCATACAACTGATGACCGCCTCTAACCCACCGGCAGCACCCAGCAGGTGACCGGTCATGGACTTGGTGGAAGAAACCATCAACTTGTAGGCATGATCACCAAAGACTGATTTAATGGCCAGGGTTTCGTTCAGGTCATTAAAGTAGGTTGAGGTGCCGTGGGCATTGATATAGCCAACCTGCTCAGGATTTACTCCTGCATTTTTGAGGGCCATCTTCATGCAGCGGGCAGCACCTTCGCCCCCTTCAGCAGGCGCAGTCATATGATAGGCGTCACCGGTCAGACCATAGCCAACCACTTCGGCATAGATCTTTGCACCACGTTTTTTGGCGGCTTCATATTCTTCCAGTACAACAATGCCAGCACCTTCACCAAGGATAAAACCGTCACGTCCCTTGTCAAAGGGGCGTGAAGCCCTTTGTGGCTCATCATTACGATCAGACAATGCCTTCATTACGGCAAAACCACCGATTCCTAAAGGAGTAACCGTAGACTCGGTTCCGCCGGCAATCATGGCAACGGCATCACCACGGGCAATCATATGATAGGCATCACCAATGGAGTGGGTACCGGTCGCGCAGGCTGACACAGAAGACAGGTTCGGGCCTTTGGCCCCATATTTGATAGAGATATGACCGGGAGCCAGGTTGATAATCAGCATCGGAATGAAGAAGGGAGAGATCTTCTTGTAACCACCCTCCTGCAAAGCAATATGATACTTTTCAATGGCAGGCAAGCCACCCAGACCGGCACCAACCAATACGCCGACCTGCTCGGCATTCTCTTCGGTAATCTGCAGGCCGGAATCTTCCATGGCAAACTGGGCCGCAGCCATGGCGTATTGAATAAAGAGATCCATCTTTTTGATCTCTTTTTTATCAATAAACTGCTCAGCCTCAAAATCCTTCACCTCACCGGCGATTCTAACCGGCAGGGAACTGGCATCAAAGCGGGTGATACGGTCAATGCCGGAGCGACCATTAATCAGGCCATCCCAGTTTTTCTGATTGCCGGTCCCTAACGGGGAAACGGCACCCACACCGGTAACGACGACTCTTCTCATCTGTAAACTCCCATTCATAGTGGGTCTGGTAAAAAAGGAAAAGAGGGGACCAGTCCCCCCTTTTCAATCCTGCCGGTCTTCAGTCAGCTCCTAGGTGTGCTCAGTGATGTAATCAATGGCATCCTGAACGGTCTGGATCTTCTCAGCATCTTCATCGGGGATTTCGATGTCGAATTCCTCTTCAAGAGCCATAACCAGCTCAACGGTGTCAAGGGAGTCTGCACCCAGGTCATCCATGAAGGATGCCTCGGAAACAGCCTGTGCCTCGTCAACTCCCAGCTGCTCGGCAATAATTTCTTTTACTCTTTTCGCTACATCAGACATCGTACACCTCCGTGTGATATAAACCGTTGCTGGTTTTGTTTTTGAAAACGTCTCTGCTTCTTAGCAAACAGAAACGACAAATGTCAAAGCAATTTTTCAGCAGATTGGAGCAACATTCAACCAGCTGAAATTACATTACATATACATGCCGCCATTAACCGCCAGCACATGACCGGTGATGTAGGCAGATGCCTCTGAAGCTAAAAAGACAACCGCATTGGCAATATCATCGGCTGAACCAAGCCGCTCAAGAGGGATCTGGGCTGCCAGCTCTTCACGCACTTTATCGGACAGCGCATCGGTCATGGCGGTGGCAATAAAGCCGGGAGCAACGGCATTCACGGTCACGTTCCGCTTGGCCATTTCACGAGCATTGGACTTGGTCAGGCCGATCAGACCAGCCTTGCTGGCACAGTAGTTGGCCTGTCCGGCATTGCCCATCTGGCCCACAATTGAGGCGATATTGATGATCCGGCCATAGCGTTGCTTGCTCATCACCTTGAAAGCGGTACGGGTGCAGACAAAGGCACCTTTCAGGTTGACGCTCAGTACGGCATCCCAGTCTTCGTCCTTCATCCGCATGATCAGGCCATCACGGGTAATACCGGCGTTGTTGACCAGGATATCCACCCGGCCAAAGGCCTCAACAGCAGCATCAATCATCCGCTCAACATCAGCGGTAACAGTAACGTTGCCAACCACAGCAAGGGCCTTGGCACCGGTTGCCTGCAGCTCTGCAACGGTCGCATCAGTGGCGGCCTGATCCATATCCATGGCTACAATGGTGGCACCCTGCGCTGCCAGCGCAAAGGCGATACTTTTTCCGATTCCCCGTGATGCACCGGTAATAACGGCTACTTTTCCTTGTGGCATACTCTGTCTCCTTGTAAATAACGATCAGGATTGCTTATCTGCAAAGGTTGCCTTCAGTTCTGCTTCGGTTACGACCTTGCCATCCACCAACGCCTTGGCATTGAAGAACCAGATGCCGCGTTTGCAACCGGTGGCCTCAATCTCAAAACGGATCTGATCCCCCGGCATAACCGGCTTACGGAAGCGGGCATTGTCAATACCGGTAAAGTAGGTAACCTTATCACGAATCGATTCATCCGATTGATAGGCAAGAATACCTGCTACTTGTGCCATTGCCTCAATAATAAGAACACCTGGCATCACCGGATGCCCAGGGAAATGGCCGGGAAAAAACGGTTCATTGATGGTGACATTCTTGAGGCCGACAATCTTCTTGCCCACCTCAAGCTCAAGAATGCGATCAACCATCAGGAACGGATGGCGATGGGGCAATATTTTCATAATCTGATTGATATCAAGCATAGGTACTCCCCTCCTTTACAAACAGGAATCAGGCAGCTGCTTTTACACCGGCAGTGTCTTCAATATTGACCAGACTCATCTCTTTGTTGATCCGTTTGACTAAACCGGTCAACACCTTGCCCGGTCCGATCTCAACAAAACGGGTTACGCCCTGGTTGATCATGGCATGTACCGACTGTTCCCACTTAACCGGCGCACAGACCTGGGCTACCAGCAGTTCACGCACCCGGGCAGCATCCTGATTGGCCACAGCTTCAACGTTGGTAACCACCGGCAGGGAAAGCGGATGCACCAGCACGCAGTCAAGTACCTCTTTCAGCCGGTCAGCTGCAGGCTGCATCAAAGCGCAATGGAATGGTGCGCTGACCGGCAGCAGCATGGCCTTGCGAAAGCCTTTGGCCTTGGCAAGCTCAATGGTCCGGTTCACTGCAGTTGCATGTCCGGCAATCACGATCTGGCCGGGGGAGTTAAAGTTTGCCGGAGCAACCACTTCACCCTGAGCTGCCTCAGCACAGATGGCAGCCAGTTCATCTGCTTCAATCGAAAGCATGGCTGCCATGGCCCCGACACCAACCGGTACTGCTTCCTGCATGAAAGTACCACGGGAGCGAACGGTCTTTGCTGCATCAGCCAGGGTCAAGGCGCCGCTGCAGACCAGGGCGGAATATTCACCCAGCGAATGACCGGCAACGCAATCAGCCTGTAAGCCGGTCTCCTGCTGCACCACCCGCAGGGCTGCTATACTTGCTGTCAAGATGGCAGGCTGGGTGTTGAAGGTCAGCTTGAGATCCTCTTCAGGACCATCAAAACAGAGCGTTGAAAGCTTGAATCCAAGCGCCTCATCCGCTTCTTCAAAGGTGTGGCGTGCGATGGGAAAGTTTTCTGCCAGATCCTTACCCATACCGGCATACTGTGACCCTTGTCCAGGAAACAGGAAAGCTGTTTTGCTCATAATAATAACCCTTTATTGTAACGTTATACGACTACCACTTTAATAGTACAGAACCATAGGTGAACCCGCCACCAAAGGCATCCAGCAACACTAAATCACCGGATTTAAGGCGTCCCTCACGGTTGGCCTCATCCAGAGCCAGGGGAATGGAGGCAGAAGAGGTATTGCCATATTTATGTAGATTCACAAAGATTCGTTCTTCAGGGATACCGACCCGCTTGCCGGTCGCTTCAATAATACGGCGATTGGCCTGATGGGGAATCAGGAGGGAGACCTCATCAGCGGTGACCCTGTTGTGTTCAAGCGCTGCCACAGCAGCATCACCCATGGCACGTACCGCATGTTTGAATACTTCATTGCCTTCCATTCTCAGGTAATGCAGCTTGTCGGTAAAGGTGTTTGGAGCGGTGGCAGGATTTCTACCGCCACAACCGGGCTGGTACAACAGGCCCCAGTGGGTGCCATTGGTAAAGATATGACTGGAAAGGATCCCCTGTTCACCACCATCTGCCTCCACAACAACAGCGCCTGCCCCGTCACCAAACAGGATGCAGGTGTTTCGGTCAGTGAAATCAACAATGCGGGTAAGGACCTCTGCCCCCATTACCAATACCTTGCGCGCCATACCGCTCTTGATGTACGCCTCAGCCATATTCAGGCCATAAATAAAACCGGAACAGGCGGCTGACAGGTCAAATGCAGCAGCGCGATGAGCGCCAAGCGCTTGCTGGATAATACAGGATGTGGCAGGAAACGGGAAATCAGGGGTGACCGTACCCAGAATGATCAGGTCAAGTTCTTCAGGCGAGACACCGGCCATTGCAAGGGCCCGGCGTGCTGCCAGTGTGGCAAAGGTGGAAGTGTATTCGTTCTCGGCAGCAATACGACGTTGTTTAATACCTGTTCTGGTGGTGATCCACTCATCATTGGTATCAACCAGTTTTTCAAGGTCGTGATTGGTAAGAACCTTATCGGGAACAGCAGAACCGGTTCCCGTAATGCGGGCGCGCAGCATGTGACCCCCAACCGGAACTGTGGGAGATCTGGTTCCGGCATTTAAATAACAGATGGAAGGAAACCTACGGTTGATTGGTGCGTGGAAACAGTGCCCCGTAATTCTCAGAGAGCTTCTCGGCAATACGCTGTGTCACGCCACTGGTTGCATAATCATGGGCAAAACGGATGGCGTTCATGATCGCCTTGGCATTTGAGCCGCCATGGCAGATCATGCCAACACCGTTTATACCGATCAGCGGTGCACCGCCATACTCAGCATAGTCAACGGTTTTTTTGAAGCGATTAAAGGCACCGCGCATGAACAGATAGCCCATCTTGGCTATCATATCGCCCATAATTTCCCGCTTTAACATGGTACCGGTGGCCTCAGCCAGACCTTCAGACAGCTTAAGCACCACGTTTCCTACAAAACCATCGCAGACTACAACCTCAACCGTGCCTTTGAAGATATCACGGCCTTCAACATAACCGGCGTAGTTCAGTGATGTCTGACGGAGAATTGCATTGGTTTCGCGGGTCAGCTCATTACCTTTAGAGTCTTCTTCACCATTGGAAAGCAGACCGATACGAGGATTGGGAAAACCAAGTGCATGTTTGGCATAGACCTGTCCCATAATGGCAAACTGGACCAGGTGGGAAGCCTTACAATCAACATTGCCTCCCACATCCAGTACCAGGGTTTTGCCTTCAAGGGTTGGAAACACCTGGGCTATGGCTGGCCGTTCAATCCCGCTGATCCGTTTCAGAACAAACATACCGGCAGCCATGGTGGCACCGGAGTTACCGGCGCTGACCGCAGCACAGGCCTGGCCGTCTTTTACCAATTCAAAGGCCAAACGAACCGATGAGTTACGCTTTTTACGTACCGCATCAGAGGCAGAATCATGCATCCCCACCACTTCACTGGCGTGGTGAATGGTGATATCAAGTCCTGATGCAGCATGATGAGTAAGTTCCTGGCGGAGACGTTCCTGATCTCCGACCAGAACAATCGGAATACCGTACTGACGGGATGCAGCAACAGCACCCTCAACCTCAATGGCCGGGGCGTTGTCACCTCCCATGGCATCAACAGCAACTCTCATGGTATGCAAGTCAGACCCGATCAGGCCTGCTTCGCAACCCCGGCTACTTCCTTACCTTTGTAGGTTCCGCAGGAAGGACAGACGCGGTGGGGCATTTTAGGAGATTTGCACTCTGGGCAGACCGACAGGCTGGGGGCGGTCAGGAAATCGTGGGCCCGACGCATATTCTTACGTGATTTGGATGTTTTCTTCTTGGGTACTGCCATGGCTGATACTCCTTTGTTGGTGGCCCAGGGCCACTGTTTATGGGCGGACTTTAAAGTCCTTTAAAGCAGCAAATTTAGATTGCTTCTGTTCAGCAACACAACTACAGGAACCTGAATTACGATCAATGCCGCAGACCGGGCATAACCCTTTACAGTTTTCTGAACAAAGCGGCTTAAGCGGGATCTCCAGCGCAACCTGTTCAGCGACTTCTGGCAGCAGATCAATTTCATCACCACTGAAACAGGTGGAAATCAGGTCATGTTCGCCAAGCTCAACTTCGTCCTCTTCTTCATGGCTTACAGTACTGTCTTCCCTGAAGAAGATAGTAAATTCTGAATGCACAGTCCGATCAAAGCTGCAGAGACAGCGGGAACAGTCCAGTTGAACCGGTACTGACACGGTTCCTTCAACGCGATAGTGATCAAGTTCCCGTTCAGCGGTCAACGCAACCTGCACAGAGCCGGTAAAACGACACTCACCAGCAGCCATCATCTCGGCAAGAACCGGAAAATATTCTGGTGGTTCATTGAAGGAATACTCCCGAACGGTTTCCTTGATATGTTCGGTTCTGACCTTCATGCGCGTACCTCTGGCTGTGGAGGGTTAAGAAATGAGGTAATATAGTGAAAGCTGATAGTTTGTCAAGAATAAAGAACTTTTTTACTTTATCCGGGACTATTGCGGCACAAACGCTCCGCGGTCGGTAATCCGCTTCAGGGTTGCCACAATCAGCCTGGCCGACTGTTCAAGATCTCCCAATGACACCACCTCTACCGGTGTGTGCATATAGCGCAACGGCAGTTTCACCAGGGCAGTAGCCACCCCGCCCCGGGAAATCTGCATTACATTTGCATCAGTGCCGGTTGCGCGGGGATTGGCGGTCAATTGCACTGCAATCTTATCCTTTTGGGCTGTGGCGTACAGTAGCTCAAACAGGACATGGTTGATATTGGCGCCACGGGTCAGGATTGGTCCCTTGCCCAAGGCCACTTCACCATTATGCTTCCGCTCAACATCGGGCTGATCAGTGGCAAAATCCACCTCTACGCAGATGCCGATATCCGGGTTCACGGTATAACAGCTGGTAGTGCCCCCACGCAGACCAATCTCCTCCTGTACTGATGAAACACCATACAGATCAACCGGAAGTTTTTTCTTTTCTGCTGCCACCAGACGCAACACCTCTGCCACCACAAAGGAGCCGGCCTTATCATCAAAACCCCGGGACGCGACCCGATCACCCTGCAGGCGGGTAAACTCGCTGGCAAAGGTAATACAATCTCCTACCCGCACCAGTTTCTGGGCCTCTTTTTTATCCTTTACCCCAATATCAATATACTGGGCTTCCAACTTGACCACAGTCTCACGGTCTTTGGTGTCCATCAGGTGGATCGGACGTTTGCCGACAACGCCGGATAGCGGTCCGTCTGCCGTATGGATATGCACCACCTTGCCCGGCGTCAGATGGGCATCCACCCCGCCAATGGCGGCAAAATAGAGAAACCCCTTGTCATCAATATATTTGACCTGCAGGCCGATCTCGTCAGAATGCCCCACCAGCATAACCTTGGGGCGATCCTTGCCCTGCCCGGCAATAAAACCATAGACGTTGCCCAGTACATCACTGCTGACCTGGCAATAGGGAGCAACGTAGTCACGAAACAGTCGTTGGGCCGGTTGCTCATAGCCAGAAGGACTGGGGGCTGCCAATAGTTTTTCCAAAAATGCCAGTGATTCTTTACGCATCATGTGTCTCCTTATAAATACAAGTGGTTATGATAGAACCTATATTCTTTTGCTGCAAGTTTGACAGACAGACTTGATCGGGCTGCAAGCTGGCGTCTGTCTGAACTTTCCGAATCGACAAACCTGACTGCTGCCAGCGGGCCAGGTTGCTCCGTGCATGTCCCTGCACTTCTGATAATCGGTCAGGATGACAGGCAAGCTGCAACCCTTCCGTAGCTATAAACTGCCCTGCAAGCGTGATAACCAGATCATGAAACAGCTGAGCTCTAACCAGCTGCCCCAGGGCAGGATGCCAGCAGCCGGCCAGAATCGCCCCTTCTGCAGACAGTCCTTCTTCAGCCTGCAGGCCGATCCGGATAACCGGTATACCTGCCTGCAGACAGAGATGCAACATTCGCGCACAGGTTTTTACTCCCTGTTCAAGATCAGGCGGCTGATACTGACCAGCGTTAAATTGATCTGCCAATGCAGTGCCTGAGAGCACCACCACCGGGTAGATACGTATAAATTGTGCTCCTGCTGTAATAACCCCCTTAACGCTGGCCAACCCCTTTGCCTGGGTGTCACCGGGCAGGCCGGGCAAGAGTTGAGCGCCAACCTGAAACCCGGCAGCCTTGACACGCTTGATAGCTGCCAGGCTGTCTGCGGCCGTATGTCCCCTGTTGCTGTGCAGCAACACCTGATCATCAAGGGATTGCACCCCGATTTCAATCGTCACGACCTTATGGTCTGCAAGAAATGCCAGTACTGCTTCATCAACTGCATCTGGTCTGGTTGATATTCTTATGTTTTTAACCATCTGCTGTTCTATCAACGGTTGCACAGCATCAAGCAATTGCTCCTGTTGTTTCCGAGGTAACAGGGTAAAACTGCCACCATAGAAAGCAACTTCAGCAGCTCTATTGGGGGCACGTACAAGCCATTCCAGCACAGTTTCTTGTATCTGCTGCGCTGATGGCAGATGTTGCTCCACACCGGAAATCAGATGCTGGTTACAGAAAAGACAGGTGTGTGGACAGCCTGCATGGGGGATAAAAAACGGAATGATCAGAGGACGCATAATGCCTGAATTAACTCCGCAACCGTGTTAGAGCTGCCTCTGCTGCTGACTGCTGGGCTGTTTTTTTACTGCGCCCTTGCCCTTGCCCCAGCACCATGCCATCGACAACAACCTCTACACTGAAAAGGCGGTCATGATCCGGTCCCTGCTGATCAACCAGATTGTAGACCGGGGTCGGTTGCTTCCTGGTTGCCAGGAGCTCCTGTAGTTCACTTTTGGCATCATGTTGTGCAGAAGTATCAGCCCCTATGGCAGCAACCAGCGGTGTATAAATCTGTCTAACCACGTTTTGCACGGCAACAAATCCGGCATCGCAGTAGATGGCACCGATCAGAGCCTCAAACACATCGGCCAAAATGGAGGGGTTTGTGCGCCCCCCTTCCCGCTCAGCACCTTTACCCATCAGCATCAGTGGGGCTATCCCGGCAGCAGCAGCCAGCCCAGCCAGTCGGGGCTGGTCAACTAAAGAAGATCGCAGACGGGACAGGTCCCCCTCTGGAAGATCAGGAAACTGCTGATAGAGCAGGTCTGCCAGTAAAAGCCCCAGCACGGCATCCCCCAGAAACTCAAGCCGCTGGTAGTCAGCAGCCCCTTTCTGGCGTGTCTCATTCAGGTAGGAAGGATGCGTCAGTGCCTGTTGCAACAGGGCCTGGTTAGCAAAACAGTGGTTAAGTAGTGATTCTGGATAGGAGGACATGTGTCGGAGTATACGGGATGCTCTGGTTGGCTGCAAGTAGCTTTGATCGTTGATTTGCGTTGCCAAGTATAGCCTAGATGCCTATAATGATCCACTTTCATGGAGACCGTATGTTTATTACCTTTGAAGGCATAGAAGGCTGTGGCAAAAGCACCCAGATTGCGCTACTTGCGGCTGCCCTGCAACAGACCGGTCAACGGGTGGTGCTCACCCGTGAGCCGGGTGGTTGTCCCATAGCCAACCAGATCCGCAGTGTGTTACTTGACGCTGCCAACAGCGCCCTTGTGCCGATGGCTGAACTGATGCTGTACGCAGCCAGCCGGGCACAGCATCTGTCAGAGGTGATCAATCCGGCACTGGCAGAGGGTGCAATTGTGCTTTGCGACCGATTCAGTGATGCCACCCGCGCTTACCAGTCCTTTGGCCGAGGCTTGAACCGCCAGACCATTGAAACCCTGAATAACCTTGCCTGCAATGGCATCGGCCCCGACCTGACAGTGCTGCTTGACTGTCCGGTAGAGGTTGGTCTGGGACGTGCCAGGCAGCGGATTGAGACCACCAGCGGCCCACGGGAAGAACGATTCGAGCTTGAGTCTCTGGCTTTCCATCAACGGGTACGGGATGGCTATCTGCAGCTTGCTGCAGAAGAACCGCACCGTTTTGTGATTATTGATGCTGCTGGTCAGCCGGATCAGGTTGCTTTGGCTATATCTGACGCACTATTGCCACGCCTGATGGTGCCTGCCTAGATGCCGCTTTGTGCCATAAAAGGGCAGGATCGCGTCATTGATGCCCTGCAGCGCTCTATTGCTGCTAACCGGGTGGCCCATGCCTACCTGTTTGAAGGACCGGACGGCTGTGGGAGACGCACCACTGCACTGGCCCTGATACAGGCGCTTTTCTGCAAGGAACCGGTCAATGGCGATGCCTGCGGCAGCTGTTCATCCTGCCGCAAACTGGCCTCTGGCAACCATCCTGACCTGCACCTGCTGTCACCGTTACTGGATAAACGGGATATAAGTATTGAACAGATCCGGGAATTACAGCAACAGCTCTCTCTGCGTCCATTCGAGGCAAAACGCAAGGCCTGCCTGATTGAACCAGCAGAGCGGATGAACGAAAAATCAGCCAATGCGCTGTTAAAGACCCTAGAAGAACCACCAGGTCATGCGATCATAATCTTGCTGTCAACCCAGGCGGATCTGCTGCTTTCAACCATCCGTTCCCGCTGCCAGCATCTGCGCTTCAGCCCGCTGGATGACAGCTCTGTAATAGAGCTGCTTGTACAGCAGGGGATGACATCTTCCAAGGCGCTGGAACTGGCTCCGCTGGCAGAAGGAAGCATGGAGCGGACAGTTGCACTGGAAGAAGAATCAGATGCAATGCGACGCCAGGAGTTGCTGGTACTGTTGTCAAAGGTATCATCAAAACATATTGCCACTGTTTTTGATGCTGCAGAGTCAGTGGCCAGTGGGCGGGAAGAGACTTTACTGACCTTTAACCTGCTCATATCATTATTACGTGACTTGTTACTGATTTGCTCCTGCGGACAGGGGGGCATAGCAAACCGTTTTCTGAATAGTGAGCTTACTGCAGAGGCCTCGCGCTTTACCCCGGCTGGTTGTATGGAAGCCCTTGAGCACGCCCTTGAAATCAGACGGGCGGTTCAGGGTAATGCCAACTCTAAATTGGCGTTGGAACGCTTCCTGTTGACCTATGATCGTTTACGAAAAGGAGTCTGATACGTGATACGTGTTGTTTCCATACAGTTTAATCCGGCAGGCAAGATGTATGATTTTAATGCCGACGCCCTTGATTTGAAGCCGGGAGACCGGGTGGTGGTTGAAACCGAACGGGGTATCAGCCTGGGCACTGTAGTAACCGGCCCGGAAGAAAAAGATGAAACCAGCTTCAGTCACCCACTGGCCCCGGTGCAGCGCCTGCTAGGGCCTGAGGATGAAAAAACCCTTGCCCACCACAACCGTCGCGAAAAAGAGGCCTATGACTTCTGTCTGCGCCGGATTAAAGAACGCAACATGGATATGAAGCTGGTCCGGGTCGAGCACCTCTTTGACGGCAGCAAGGCGATCTTTTATTTTACCGCAGATGGCAGGGTTGATTTCCGTGAACTGGTCAAGGATCTGGCCCATACCTTCCACACCCGGATAGAGATGCGCCAGATCGGTGTGCGGGATGAGGCCAAGATGGTTGGCGGCCTGGGGATCTGCGGACGTGAACTGTGCTGTGCCTCCTTTCTGCGAGACTTCCAGCCGGTATCGGTCAAGATGGCCAAAGAGCAGAATCTGGCCTTAAATCCATCCAAGATATCCGGACAGTGCGGCAGGCTGCTTTGCTGCCTTGATTACGAATATGAGACCTACTGCGACCTGCGGAAAAACTTCCCCAAGTGCGGCAAGCGGGTTCGCACGGTCCAGTACAGCGGTACCGTAGAAAAGATGAACCTCTTGACCGGTGAGCTGATCCTGCGCCAGGAAGATGGCAAACAGGTCTCGGTAAAGGTTAAGGAGCTAGTTGATGAAAACAGCCCGCTTGCTGCCCAGCCAGAACCGGTAAAGGAGAAGGAGCAGGTTCAGGCCCAGCAGCAACAGCCCCCGCGGCGACCTCGTGAACAACCGCCCCAGCCGAGACGTCAACGCCCCGCACCTTCAGCTGTTGTTGTTGCAGTTCCTGCTCCAGAAGCTGTTGCTGTTGTAGCTTCAAAGACACCGGCAGTTGAAAAAGTTGAGGCTGCTACACAGCAGCCCAAAGCTGATGATAAGCAGAAACGTAAAAAGCGTAACCGTCGTCATGGACACCGTAAGCCATCTGATCAGAAAACAGAGAGACCACCCCAGGAGTAATCAGCAATGAAACCAACTTTTTACGTTACCACACCGATCTACTACGTTAACGACGTGCCCCATATCGGCCATGCCTATACCACGGTTGCTGCTGATGTGCTGGCCCGTTACAAGCGGATGAAAGGGTTTGATGTCTTTTTTCTGACCGGCAGCGATGAACATGGTCAGAAGGTTGAAAAGGCTGCCCAGACCAATGGCGAAACTCCGCTTGAACTTGCAGACCGGGTGGTAAAGCGCTTTCAGGCCCTGTGGGAAAAGCTGGGCATCTCCCACAACGACTTTATCCGCACCACCCAGGAGCGCCACAAGCAGGGTGTCACCCATATCTTTAAGCAGTTGATGGAACAGGGTGATATCTATCTGGGCGAGTACGAAGACTGGTACTGCACCCCCTGCGAGACCTTCTGGACCGAGACCCAGGTGGAAGATGGCAAATGCCCGGATTGTAACCGTCCGGTGGAGAAGTTAAAGGAAGAGTCCTACTTCTTCAAGATGAGTGCCTATGGTGAGAAACTGCTGGCACATATTGAGGCTCATCCTGATTTTATCCAGCCCAAGACCAGACGAAACGAAATTATCTCCTTTGTTAAAGAAGGATTGCGTGACCTGTCAGTATCCCGCACCTCGTTCTCCTGGGGGATTCCGGTACCAGGTAATGAACGCCACGTCATCTATGTCTGGTTTGATGCCCTGACCAACTACATCAGTGCGCTTGGCTATCCGGATGATGATGGCAACTATGGCCGTTACTGGCCCGCAGATGCCCACCTGATCGGCAAGGATATCCTGCGTTTCCATACGGTCTACTGGCCAACCTTCCTGATGGCAGCCGGGCTGCCTATTCCCCAGAAGGTCTTTGCCCATGGCTGGTGGACGGTGGAAGGCCAGAAGATGTCAAAATCTCTGCAAAACGTTGTTGAACCCAATATGCTGATCGACAAGTATGGCGTGGATGTGGTGCGTTACTTCCTGCTGCGGGAAGTACCCTTTGGTCTGGATGGTGATTTCTCACACGGATCATTGATCAACCGGATCAACTCTGACCTGGCCAACGACCTGGGCA
>CAZNWF010000051.1:0-19053 GCA_964576485.1 uncultured Geobacter sp.
ACAAGGTGCTGGCAGCGGTTGAAAAGATCCGTCATGACGTGATCGACATGATCTGCCCCAGCCACGGCCCGATCATCCGACGCGATCCCTGGCGGGTAATTGAACAGTATGAAAACTGGAGCAAACCAAAATCCTTTGGCAAAAAGGTGCTGGTGTTCTACATCTCTCCCCATGGCAGCACCGAGAAGATGGCTCAGGCCCTGGTTGCAGGGGCTGCGAGGGATGAGATTGAAGTTGCCAGCCATCACATTGTGGGGCTGACCGACAATGAGCTGCGCGACCTGATGGAGCAGGCTGATGCCTTGGTCTTCGGTGTGCCCACCATCAACCGGGATGTGCCCAAGCCGATGTGGGATGTGCTGGCGTATTTAAGCACGATTAAACTTAAAACCAACCTGGCGGCGGTCTTTGGCAGCTACGGCTGGAGTGGTGAGGCCTGCAAGATGGTGGAAGAGCGGCTGAAAGGGATGGGGTTCAAGCTGGTTGCTGATCCGCTGCGGGCGGTATTTACCCCAACCGCAGAGCTGCTGGAACAGTGCCGCGCCCTGGGAGCCGCCATATCGGAAGAGGTGGCAAAGAAAAATTGAATCGCGGTAGGGGCACGGCGCGCCGTGCCCCTACAATTCTCCCCATCGCTTGAACAGGTTGTGTTCCACCCCCAATTGATCCAATAGTTTCCCCACCACAAAATCTACCATATCGTCCAGAGTTTCCGGTTTCTGGTAAAAAGCAGGCATGGCAGGAATGATCCGCGCACCGCACTGCGACAGCTTCAGCAGGTTCTCCAGGTGGATGGTTGAAAACGGCGTCTCCCGCGGCAACAGCAGCAACGGACGATGCTCTTTCAGCATCACGTCAGCTCCCCGTTCGATCAAATTGCCGGAGATTCCCGCGGCGATTCGTCCCACGGTTCCCATGCTGCAGGGTGCGATGGTCATGGCATCCGGCGCTGCCGATCCGCTGGCCTCCGGTGCCCAGAGATCAGTGGCGGACCGGACCGTCAGATCTGCCTCCGGCAGCCCCCAGTGGTGTTTCAGTGCTTCGGCATTATTCAGTTCAACGCCGGTCTCATAGCGGCAGACTTCCAGCCCGCTCTGACTGGTAACCAACGTTACCTGATGACCGCCCCGCAGCAGTTCTTCCAGCAGACGCAGGCCGTAGATGCTGCCGGACGCACCGGTTATGGCAAGCAGAATACGCATAGTTTCACTCTCCCCACGCCTCATGTCCCAGAGGTTGCCGATTAAGCTCTTCCCTGTGCTGACGCTATAATGGCAGGTACTGGTCCATCAGAGACTTAAATCGGTCGTTGTGATGTTTCTCCAGCAGGTGCACCAGCTCATGGACAATAATGTACTCAAGACAATGCACCGGCTTCTTGATCAGCTCAAGATTCAGCCAGATCCGCCTGGCCAGCGGGTTACAGGTTCCCCAGCGGGTTTTCATCCGCTTGATCTTGCACTCCGCAACCTGCACACCGATGATCTGCTCCCACTTGGCCACCAGCTCCGGCAGCTGCTCTTTCATCTGCCTGCGGTACCAGTTGTAGAGCAGTGCCCCACGGTAATCGCTGCCATGTTCGGGCGATACCTGCAGCTCAAGGGTGCCATGGCGCAGCAGCACCGCAGGTCGCCCCTTGTGTACGCCGTAGCGCAGCAGGCCAGGCTCTACAGTGCGGTTATTCTCGCGGTCAGTCCAGTCGCCCAGGTAGTCGTAGCCCAACTGCTCGCGGAACAGCGTGCCGACGCGCTGCTGGGTCTTCTTTTCAATCTGGCCGACGGTGGTCATGGGACTTTTTCTTCATTGGGAACAAACTTGTCCCAGAGTGCTGTTTTGAACCAGTATGGCATCAGGTCCGTCTTCAGCTCCAATTCGTCACCATCGGTAATTTCGGCGATCCAGACCTTTTCGTGAGAAGAGTTGTCGAAGATATAGGCTCGATTTGCATAGAGAACAGCATCGGCGAGATTATCCAGCGAACGGTAGTACCGGGAAACGATCTTATCGGAAGGAACCGGATGCCCTCCGGCTTTCACCCGGTTTTCCACGCGCGAGACGTTAATGGCGGGATCTTCGGTCGCCACGTAATAGAGGTAGGTCCGATATCCTTTTTCCTGTGCTTTTTTCAGCAATTCAACCTTGTCGTATGACGACATTACCGTTTCAAACGTGAAGGTAACGCCGTTGTCAAGCAGCTTGTGCCTTATGAAATCGGCGCAAACAGAAGCAAAATAGGCGTTTACGGGGCAAGCGTCGAAAACGAGGGTGTCACTGTGAAAACGTAACAACGATGCCGCCTCTGAGAATCCTTCTTTTGCAAGGAAAGAAGAATTACGAAAAAAGGGGAGAACTTCTTTATCTGTGGTTTCCACGCCAAAAGCTGAAAGATCAAGGCAGCCGGACACCCGGATACTCTTTTCAATCTCGTCGGGATTGATGTAGACACCGAGCAACTCGGGTTCAAGCACCTCCTTAATGGTACTTTTTCCTGAACCGTTTGGTCCGGCAAACATACGCAAGCGCGGGGTTGCTCTGCTCATTGTTGCCTGCGAATCTTGCGCAGTCCCGGTACAACAGCAACCGGCTTCGGAAGGGTCTTGATAACTTTGCGGGTACCGTCAGGCCGCGACTCAACAAGTTGACCATTGACCGCTTCAACTACTTTGTTGCCAGAAGCAAGCGTCTTGCAATAGGCTTTCTTGACCGCCCCTTCCGCCAATTCCGGAATACGCTTTTCCAGATAGCTCATGGTTTTTTCGTTCAGTTTCTTCATTGTCATCACCATACCTCCAGATGAAAATCCCGGTAACTTTTAATAAGTTCGAAATCGCTGCGATTTGCTGTTATCAGGCGGGCACCAACGCTTCTGGCAGTCAGGGCAATCAGAATGTCAAAATGCAGGTCACGCAGTTTCTCCGGGGTGAAACCTTTGTCAGCCCGTATCTTGCTAAGGAGCTGCCCCGATTCCAGCCAGTTTTTTTCGGTTGGTGTCAGGATGGGATGGTTTTTCTCCAGTTCTTTTAGAAACGAATACTCGACTGACTTGGTTGCGCCACGCAACAGTTCGGCAAGCACCACCGATGAGGTCCGAATCAGGCCGCTGATAGTGTCGATCCGTTCCTCATGACAGCCGGTGCGCAGGTGGTCAATAAAGATAGAGGTGTCGAAGATGACAAGATTAGTCACCATGAGCCTCAAATGTCAGTTTGCCGGCATGCTTGGTCATCAAGTTCTTGAATTTCTGCAGAGCAACAATCTCGCGCAGTGCAGCATGTACCGCCTCTGTTCTGCTCTTAACCCCCAAAATGTGTGCTGCTTCATCGGCTAAATGGGTGTCAAGCCGTATTGATGTCATTGCTGTTGCCATACCTTACACCTCCTTTGTATATACACAATAACAGCCGCATATATACAAGTCAATCGGCGCTTATTTTAGTTTCCGAAAATACCAGCCTCATACCAGCCTAATCCTCCCGGTCAGCAGTTCCTGCATCATCCCCTGCTTCAGCAGCCGGCTCTTGTCCCGCTTCTGCTCCAGCGCGGCGATCTCGGTATCCATGTCGGAGAGGATGGCGGCGATGGCAGTTTGTTCTTCGACTGTCGATGGGACAGTAATTATGAAGTTCTGAAATATTGGAAGCCTCAGCGAATCCACTGTCGCTTTTACGGAGTTCTGCATCGCGTGAGCACCGAAATGCATAGTCATGTACAGATAAACAAACTTGCCGGAAATATCGGGGGGAAACTGTGAGATCACATATACTCGCTGATGTACGTTAAAGCGGCCTTTAATATAGTGAAAAATACTACCAATGCCGCCCTCTCCGGGAACGAGGATGGCCTCGCAGTCGTGGGAGTAGCTGTTGATTCGCTCCACTGTGGCGGAGCGGACAAAGAATGGATATTCGCCTTCTTCGACTTTGTCTTGGTTATTACTGCTGCCAGTCTTGATATTTGCTATTTCCCTCAACCGCTTCACCTCCCACTCCCCACTGAACCCCGGCAGGCGGCGTTTGCCGGTCAGCAGTTCCTGCATGGCGGCCTGCTTCAGGTCGCGCCTTTTGGCGATCAGCTTGTCCAGCGAGGCGATCAGGGCATCCACATCGGAGAGGGCGGTGGCGATGGCCCGTTGTTCGGGGAGCGGGGGAAGAACCAGACGGAACTTTCTTTGCACTGTAATGGGCACCTGAAATCGTGTTGATTGTGCCATTACTGAGGTGTATTGACCGACAAAGGAAGCGGACTGGAGGGCATACTTTAAAAATATGTTATTCAGCTTTTCTTCATCGCAGCGAAAATATGTATCTGTCGTACTCAAAATAACGAAATCATAATCCGTCACCAATAGAGCAACTGGGCCAACTGTTGCATTGTGTGCGAATAATACATCGCCATCTTTCGCAACTCCTTTGCGAAATAAACGTGCTCTATCTTCACTTAAATACTTGCACCCGTCGAAACTGACAAAACCATAAGAAAAGTCGTTTGCTCCGATATATGGGACACCATACTCCTTGAATTCCGAACTTCTCGGATATAACTCGCCGTGATTACCATCGAGATGTCCCAGAATGGTTTTGTCTTCAATAAGTCCGTCAATAATTCGGAACTCCCACTCCTCCGGGATCACCCCCACCTCGGTCTGTTTGTACCCCGGCGGCACGACGTTATTCATGGCATCCTCCATAAAACAACGTGCATACCAAAACAGGTTTTTTTGCCCATGACAGTAGACTCGTGGGTAAAAAATTGAATTTTTTACCCATAACAAACCTGTCGTCGGCAAGAATCGGCAGTTTCATACTCATGACGTTCCTGTGGCACGACTGTTTACATTGGAGAGCAATCCATACAGAGCGTCATTAAGGTAAAAGTTTTCCTTACCAAGTTTGTGTTTGGAAAGCAGTCCGATCCTTACCAGCTCTTCCAGATACTTGGCTGCTGTTTTGCGCGTAACCTGAAGTTCTTGCATGACAAATTCAATCTTGGTGTAGGGATGACGGAAGATGTTGTTGATCAGATCCTGGCTGTAAATCTTGGGTAAATCACCACGCAGCTTGTGCTTATGGTGCTGCATCAGCTCCTTGATTCCCTGAATCAGTACCACCGTCTGCTGTGAGGTCTGCTCTACCCCTTCCAGCAGATACAGCACCCATTCCTGCCAGGCGTTGTCTGTCCGCACCGTTTGCAGCAGCCGGTAATAGGCAGCCTTGTTCTGATTGATGTAGCGGGAAAGATAGAGCACCGGCACAGTCAGGAGCCCCTGTTTGACCAGGTAAAGGATATTGATGATCCGGCCAGTCCGGCCGTTACCATCGTAAAACGGGTGGATGCTTTCAAACTGGTGATGAATAACCGCCATCTTGACCAGCGGATCCCAGTCGCTCAGTTCCTCATTGTTAATGAACTGCTCCAGATTGTGCATCAGGGCAAGAATCTCTTCAGGGTGTTGAGGGGGCGTATAGACAATCTCGCCGGTCTGCTCGTTTTTCAGCGAGGTTCCCGGCAGTTTGCGGAAACCGGCACGATTTTACTCAATGCCGCCGTGAATTTCCAGAATATCGTTAGTGGTAAGCAAACCGCTCCGCTTGACCTGCTCAAAACCGTTGCGCAATGCAGCGGAGTAGTTATGCACCTCTTTGGCGGCAGTGCTGACAAAGTTCCGCGCTATACTGTCGCTGCGAAACAGGTCATCATGGGTGGTGATGATGTTCTCTATGGCAGAGCTGTCTTTAGCCTCCTGCAGGGCAAGGGTATTGATCAGAATGATCTGATTGGGGATACTGGCAGCAACACCTTTCAGCTCTGCCAATGCCTGATGGGCTTTTGCCAGCTTTTTTAATACGGTTTTTGTCTCAAGTTCTATTGGTGGCGGCAGCATAGGCAATGTACTCATCTGTTCTACCCTCCATCCTGTATCAAAAAACCCATCCGCTGCAGGGGTAACCGGCCGGTCACCCTACAGGAATACATCCGCTGCCGTGGCAGCCAGAAAGGTCAGGCTGATGTAGCCGTTCATGGTAAAGAAGGCGGCATCCAGCTTGGTCAGGTCGCCCCCCCGCAGCAGCCAGTGTTCATACAGCAGCATGGCGGTCATGGCTGCGGTGCCGATCCAGAACCAGATCCCCAGCCCCATCAGGACGATCAGCCAGAGCAGCAGGCCAACCGTGATCATGTGAAACAGCCGTGAAAGCCAGAGTGAGCCACCCTCCCCCAGCGCCACCGGGATGGAGTGCAGCCCGACAGAGCGGTCGTACTCCAGATCTTGCAGGGCATAGAGCATGTCAAAGGCAGAGACCCAGAACAGCACGATCAGGCCAAGCACAATCGCCGGTAGCTCGATCCTGCCGGTGAGTGCCACCCAGGCACCGATCGGCGCAGCTGCCAGGCAGATCCCCAACACGATATGTGCCAGGGCAGTAAACCGTTTGCAGTAGGAGTAGAGCACCAGAAAACCCAGTGCAATTGGAGCAAGCTTGAGGCACAACGGGTTCAGCATGGCAGCAGACCAGAGCAGCAATGCCACGGACAGGACGATCGCACCAAAGACCGCCCCTTTGGAGAGCAGGCCGGCCGGGATGGCGCGACCCGCGGTGCGGGGATTCTTGGCATCAATATCAGCATCAATCAGCCGGTTTAAGGCCATGGCAGCGGTGCGGGCCCCCACCATGGCCAGGATGATAAACAGTAACTTACTAACGCTGGGCAGGCCCCGGATTGCCAGCAGGGCACCGGACAGGGCAAAAGGCAGGGCAAAGACTGTGTGGGAAAATTTGATCATTTCCATGAAAATGGTGATTTTTTGCATGACAGCGGTCATGGCAGACCATACTCCTTCCAACGTTGTGTCATCAGCCGGTTGGCAGCTGCATCAGGCAGCAGCGCCTCAACCGAGCGCCGGGTGGCATCAACGGCCAGGCGGCCGCCAGCCTCATCCCGGATCAGGTCATCCAGCCAATCGGTTTCATTGACGACCCGCCAGGCCACCTGTTGCAGGTCATGGGCGGCGATCCCGGCGTCTACCACAATCAGCAGGTGGGCCTTACGGAACCAGGGCAGCTGCCACAGTGTCTGGACGGTTTTTCGTACCATGTGGGGAGACGGATTTTCAAGGGAAACCACCGCACTACCCCGGAAGACCCAGGGGGGTGGCATTCTGATATCCCGCACCCCCGGCGCCAGTCTGGCTAACAGGGCCGCCAGCAGCCGTTCCCAGCCCAGCATCATCCAGCAATCTTCCTGGGGGGGCGGCCCCACCACGGTGGCCGGAATAATCGGATTACGACGTCGGGTAATCCGGGTGACCGTCACCCGTGCTGTTGGACCGGCCGGATCATACTGTCCGGTGTGATTGCCAAAGGGGCCTTCCACAAGTGACCTGTCCGGCTCTGCAAAACCCTCTATCACCAGTTCTGCCTCTGCCGGCACCTGCAGTGGCCCATGGGGACAGACCACCGTGGGGATAGAGGCGCCCCGCAGCCAGCCGGCAAAGCTCACTTCATCCAGCCCTTCCGGCAAGGGCCAGGCAGCGGTCAGGGTCAGGCTTGGCGGCCCGCCCAGCACAATTGCTACCGGCATCTGTTTACCCTGCTGGATACACTGCTGATGATGCTGCGCTGCCCCGCTGCCCTGGCGCCAGCGAATTGCCAGGGTATGGGGGTCATGGATCTGACAGCGGTAGATGCCGCAGTTGGGATCACTGCCGTCCGGCGCTGCCGTAATCACCTGGCCCAGGGTGATGTACCGCCCGGTTCCGGCAGCTCTGCCATCCTCAGGCCAGTTATGCAGAAACGGCAACTGGAGCAGGTCTGCCCCAGGCACCAGCTCCTCCTGGCAGGGACCATTTGCCACCACCACCCGCTTGCAGCAGGACAGATCAGGATGGCTGGCCAACAAAGCGCCAAGACCGGTTACCCCTTGCACCGGCAGGGTTTGAAGAAGTGCATCAAAGGAAGTGGTCAGGTCTTCCAGACTGTCCAGCCCCAGGGCCAGCCGCATCCTGCTTTGCGAGCCGTACAGATTGGTGACCACCGGAAAGGGGTACTGGTCCGGCTGCTGAAACAACAGGGCTGGTCCCCCCTTGGGGTAACTGCTGATCCGGCGGGTAATGGCGGCGATCTCTAAACGGGTTGCCACCGCTACGCTGACTTGATGCAGCTCATGCTGGTGGTCAAGGCGTTCGATAAAATCTTGTAGTGATGAAAGCATAATGCCGGACTGTTACGGTTTGGGGACAGGGGCCGGAGACGGAGACGGTGGCGTAGCTATCGGAGCAGCATCTGGTTCAACGCCATGCATGGGGCAGTAATCGTCCGGCTCAGTACCGGCAGCAAAGAACTCTTCACGCTTCACCGGGCAGGCTGGTGTTGCCAGCAAGGCGCTGGTAGGGTCAATAACCACTGAAATAACTGAATCAGGTCGGACAAAGTCGGTAGCAGGCTTACCGGCCAGGGCTTGGCGCATAAAGCGCTCCCAGATCGGAGCAGCCACGGCTCCGCCGGTAAACCCTTTGCCGCCAGACCTTGGCTGGTCATGGCCGACCCATACACCTGCCACCAGATGCGGGGTATAACCCACAAACCAGGCATCGTGGTAATCATCGGTGGTGCCGGTTTTGCCGGCTGCCGGGTATTTCTGGCTGAACTTTTTCAGCCCTCTGGCCGTGCCACTGGTCAAGACATCCTTAAGCATGCTGGTGGTAATAAAGGCAGTGGCCGGCGAGAGGGCCTGACTGCTACTGGTTGTGTTTTCAAACCAGCTATTACGGTAGGTTTCATAGATCCGCAGGATGGAGCGCGGTTCGGTGCGCACGCCACCTGTTGCAAACGGTGCATACGCCAGCACCAGATCATGGAGGGTGACTTCTTCGGTGCCCAGTGCCAGCGAAAGATTGTTACCATGCAGGGCCAGCCCGTTTTTAGCAGCCAGTTCTGTAAAGGCGGGGATGCCGATGGTCTCCAGCAGCTTGACTGCAATCACGTTGTTTGAACTTGCCAGGGCCTGACGCAGGGTCATGGTGCCATGGTACTTGCCATCATAATTTCGGGGGGTCCAGCTCTCACCATTGCCCTGGGGATAGCTGACTGCGGCGTCACTCCAAAGACTTGCTGCAGTCACCCCCCCTTCAAGGGCCGCCGCGTAGATCAATGGCTTGATGGATGAACCGGGCTGACGTTTGGCCTGCAATGCCCGGTTAAAACCACCCTTCAGATAGTTTGTGCCACCAACAGCTGCCAACAGGTTTCCGCTAGCTGGATCAAGCGCCACCAACGCCCCCTGCAGCTGGGGTGACAGCTTGGTCACACCATCATGCACAATTTGCTCAGCCTTGAGCTGCAGTCCCAGGTCCATGGCGGTGGTGACCTCAAGCCCCCCCTGCTCAAAGACTGCCGGACCATAGCGCTCCACCAGCTTTGCCTGTACCAGCGCAAGGTACCAAGGAGCTCGATTGGGTGGGACCGGTGCAGCGGTATGACTGGTCTGCTGGCGCAGCTGACTGCTGGATAGAGCCCCCACATCAACCATCCTTTGCAGCACAATCGAACGTCGCCTGGCAACATCAGCCGGTTTCCCCAGGGGATTATAGCGGCCAGGGTTCTTGGGGATGCCTGCCAGAAAAGAACATTCAATATCAGTCAGTTCTTCAGGGCCTTTATCAAAGTAGATCCGGGCGGCCTGGGCAATACCCCAGGCACCGTTGCCGTAGTAGATCTCGTTCAGATACATCTCAAGGATCTGCTTCTTGGAGTACTTCTTTTCAAACTCAAGCGCCATCAGCCCTTCATTAACCTTGCGGTCAAGGGTTTTTTCACTGCTAAGGTATTTGTTCTTGACCAACTGCTGGGTGATGGTGGAGCCACCTTCAGCCATACGCCCCTTGACCACGTTTTTGACGGCAGCCCGGGCGATGCCGCGCAGATCAACACCGCCATGTTCGTAAAAACGGGCATCCTCAACCGCAACAATCGCCTTTTGCAGAAAAAGGGGAATCCGGTCAATGCTGACCCAGTAGCGTTTTTCAGGCAGCAGCCGCCCGACAAAACGGCTCTGGCTGTCAAAAACCTTGATGGAGTGGTAGCCGGTCGGTAGAATCGGGTAGGCGGCAATCGGTTCCTGAGCCAACGCTGATGAAGCCCAAAAGGTGATCAGACAGATACAGGTGATGACGAGCCAACGAAGAGAGTGCCTTGCAATGGAACTGGAACTACTCTGCACCGCGTCTCCTCCGTAATGCCTCCCGGTACAGGGCGTCGTACTTGCGGGCTGACTCCTCCCAGGTAAAGCGTTTGGCCATGCCGTTTTTACGCAGCGCAGCCAGCCCGCGGGGATTGTTGTAGAAGGTCCAGACCGCCCAGCCAACGGTATCGTAGAGAGCAGCCGCGGTCTGGGTCCAGAACTTGAAGCCATCACCGGTCAGGGCTGCTTCATCAAAGTTTTCAATACTGTCATCCAGACCACCGGTGGCTCGCACCACCGGAGGAGTGCCATAGGCCAGCGAGTACATCTGGTTCAGACCGCACGGTTCAAAGGCAGAAGGCATCAGAAAAAAGTCTGATCCAGCTTCAACCAGATGGGCCAGGGCATTGTCGTAACCGATGTAGCAACCGACCTTGTCCGGGTGACGATGGGCCATACCGCCAAAGAAGAAGTGGGCCCAGGGTTCGCCGTTACCCACCACCACCACCTGCAGATCCAGCTTGATCATGCTGTGGATCGCCTCAGCCAGCAGGTCGGTCCCTTTCTGAGGTACCATCCGCGAGACAATTCCGAACAGGGGCACATCAAGCTCAGGCAGGCCGAATCGCCGCTGCAGGGCCCGTTTACAGGTCAGTTTACCGGACAGATCCTCTGCCGTATAGGTGGCTGGCAGGTACGTGTCAGAGGCCGGGTTCCATTCGTTATAATCAACACCGTTCAGAATGCCGTACAGGTCGGCGGTCCGCTCCTGCAGCACCCCTTCCAGTCCCCAACCGTAGAGCGGGGTCTGGATCTCACGGGCATAGCCCTGGCTAACGGTATTCAAAAGGGTGGCGTGATAGATGCCACCTTTCAGCAGATTGACCTGATCATCCTTTTCCAGTCCCAGGAAGGTAAAATACTCCCAGCCGATATCCAGCACCTCCATCAGGCCGGGATAAAAATTACCCTGATGCTGCATGTTATGGATGGTCAGGATTGAGGCTGCATTGCCCACCAGCGGGTCGTTTTTGTAGCTGGTGTTAAGCAAGACCGGCACCGCTGCAGTGTGCCAGTCATGGGCATGAAGAATATCCGGCTGCCAGCAGAGAAACTTGGGCAGTTCCAGGGCAGCGCGGGAAAGAAAGACGTAACGGTTGTCGTTGTCCATGAACCCGACGTTATCAACACCATAGATGCCGTCGCGGCCATAGAGCCCCTGATGCTCCAGAAAGTAGACCGGCACCTCGCTCTTGGGCAGGCGGCCTTCCCAGACCCCGCAGTACATCTCGCCGATGATCCCCATCGGTACCACCAGGGTGCCGGGTAGCATCGTTAAACCATGTAGCTCTGGATCAATACTGTAGTAACGGGGTAACACCACCCGGACATCATGACCCATGCCGTGCAGGTAACGGGGCAGATCTCCCACCACCTCCCCCAGCCCGCCGGTCTTGGCATAGGGCGCTGCTTCAGAAGCGGCAAACAGAATATTGAGTGGTTTTTCTTGGCCCTTACGCTCTTTCACGCCTGAATCTCCTGCTGAATTGCTGCAATAACTCGCTGCAACTGGTGCTCCAGTTCAGGCAGAATCGCTCGCGCAGCTTGCAGATCTCCGGCACGGGCAACCTTTTCCATCTCTGCTGCCGCTGCCATAATGAATCGTCCGCCAACAGATCCGGACTCACCTTTTAGTCCATGGGAAAGACTGATGACCAGATCAAGGTTGCCTGCCTGCAGGGATGAACGTAACTGTTCAGCCTTCAGCGGGGCGCTCTCGAGATAGATCCGGTAGACATCCAGCAGCACATCGCCACATCCCAATGCCAGATAATTTTTGTGATGATATTCGCGGTCAAGCGGATCTTCCAGAACAGCTGCCTGCGGATTATTTTCCACCTTTGTACTGTTCATCGCCATATACCCTTCCTCCCCTGCATATCGCTGGAATGCTCACGGAAAGATGGCTGATCTCGCTTAAATCTTCAGCCAGCGGACAGGTCAATCGACTAACATAATGACATATTGGGGAAGTTTAGTCCAATCAAACGAAAAAGCAAGGAAGCCAACAGGCATTGTGAGAAGTAATCCCTGTTCCCGGAGAGGCTGTCTGGCCTCTCCGGGAATAGACGGCAAGCTAGGTAACACCTTTTTGAATCAGGTCTCGGGCAAAGGCCTTGTCAATCTCCATAATATGCCTGGAGAGCCATTCAGTAAAAAATTGCAATGTTTTATCGACAATACTGCTATCGCCCTCAAGGAAGGCACGTTTAAAGTCGCCTACTTTTCTAATCAACTCCTGATGACAGGCTTTATGCTCTGCCGTTGCCGGGTAGCCGTGCTGGCTCATCAGCTGTTCTTCAGCTGCAAAATGGGTTTGGGTATAGGTCACCAGTTCGTTCAAAATCCTGCCCAGCGGAACCATCCCCTTTCCTGCCCTGACCGCATCGGCCAGTTCATTGGCCAGATCAAACAGTTTGCGGTGCTGGCTGTCAATTTGCCCCACCCCTACTTCAAACATCGGACCCCAGATCATCAGTGACATGCAGTAGCTCCTTGCAAGTGGATTACTTCAGACTGCAAGGGGCCTTGTAGCCAAAGCGGATGCCGCCCCAATGCTTACCGTTGACAACGATTGGCACAGAAAGATCATTCAGAATTTCACCGGTATCGCGGCGATAGGTCTGCAGCAGAACACCATTTGTGTTTTTTGCGCAGCGCATGCCGGTGTTATCACCAAAAATCCGCTTGGTACGGTTGTTAACCTTGTCTACTTCCGTGTCACCGGTCAGCGGTTTGCTGAAACGCAGATTGTGGCAGGGAACATACGCATTGTTGTCAAAACAGATGGCATAGGCCAGCTGGCTGTCCCGGTTGACAATGGATTCCTGCAGTGGCGAGATAGCCCGGTCAAAGAAGCTGTCAAAACGAGTAGTGAACTTGGGAGGATCAGTCTTTTTACCGTAGGGCTGATAGTTACGGTCAAACAGATCAGCCTCTGACAAGGTACCGTTCTTGATCGCCTCGGCAATGGCTGTCTGTACGCCATTGCACAGCTCGACAGCATAGGCTTTGACCTGATCATGGTAGTTACCCACCGAGAATCGCCCCACCGTGCCGTAGATATTTTCAACCGTATCGGCAAAGCGGCTGAAGGTCTCCATATTGGTCTTCATCATCTGGTTAGTGCCGTGGGCAGCATCCGAGATATGATGGATTTTTGATGATATTTCAGCGGTTACCGTGGTCTGTTCTGCAGCAGCAACGGCAATCAGCTCACTCATCATGCGTGAGCTTGAGGCGCAGTTTTTGATCTCTTCCAGTTGCCGACGGGCCTCTTCCGCCTGCTGGAGACCGTTCTGTACCAAGCTGCTTTCCTTGCGGATACTTGCGGCCGCACGACCACTTTCCTGTTGAATTTTGGCAACTACCCGCTCAATATCCTTGGTGGATTTGGTGGTCTTCTCAGCCAGAGAGCGAACCTCATCAGCAACCACGGCAAAGCCGCGACCGGCTTCACCGGCACGGGCTGCTTCTATGGCGGCATTTAAGGCCAGCAGGTTGGTCTGGTCAGCAATATCTTCAATCAGGGAAAGCATGTCGCCAATACTGGCAGAAGAACGCTCCAGTTCTGCAATGCCGGCCAGAGTGGATTCAACACTCTCAGAAACACTGTTCATGCACTGCCAGGTTTCCTGTACCACCGCAAGACCGGTGCTGGCAGCACTATCCACGGTGGCGGAGAGACTTACAGCCTGGTGGGTGTTTTCAGATACATTCTGAATGGTGCTGCTCATCTCTTCTGCAGCAGTGGCCACGGTGTCGGCATGTTCCATCTGATCCTGCACCTCTTTGGCAATCCGTTCAGTTGCATTTGAAAGCTCACAGGTATGTCCACCCAGCTGGCAGGCCTGCTGGTAGAGTGAAGAGATGATTTCCCGTACGGTTTGAGTCAGGTGATTAACTTCACCGGCCAGATGACCGATCTCATCGTCAGATCGTACCGGCAGGACCTTGGTCAGGTCACCTTCTCCCTTGGCAATATCTTCAACCTGTGATGAAAGCTCTCTGATTGGACGTACCACCAGACGGGAGATCAGCAGATAGAGCACACCGATGATCAGGAAAAAGAAGAAAACTCCTACGCCGGTCAGTACCATAGCCAGCTTTTTGGCCTTGGCAACTCCCTCTTCCAGAGAGGTAACCAGCTGGAGACCTCCCAGGTATTTGGGGCCGGCCGCATGGCAGGTATTGCAGCGGGCCTCATTGGCCAAGGGGATTGCCAGCACCAGAGCGGATTTGCCATCAACAGTGATGTTCTGTTCTTTCTGCACGCCGCTATCAACCGCCTGCTTCAACAGTTCACTGGTCTCCTGCCCGTTGTACTGCCTGCCATCAGAGTGAAAAAGTTGGATTTTAAGCGCCCCGCCCCGCTTGATTACCTCATCCACGTACTGGTTAAAGGCCTGAAAGTCCCCTTTCATCTTCAGCTCAATCAGATCATGGATAACGGAAGACGCTGCCTGTCGGGCACTGCTGCGTTGCAGATCAAGCATGGAGTTGTAGGAAAGATAGAGGCTTAAGACGCCAAGGCAGGCAAAGCCGATGGACAGAGTCACGGCGATGGCAATCAGAACCTTGGCAGTAAGGCGGACTTTAGGCATTGGTAACACCTCCACGGTAAAAGGAAGTTCGCAGTGTTGACCGGTAGCGGAACTAGACGCAGTGTTACCATAAGCCTCGATCTTGAAAAAATCAAGCGAATCGATAACAGCGTTTTAAATTTATTTGGTGATGATCAGAGTTTCAAGCTGCATCAGCTGATCAATGGTTTTGGTCAGCAGCACCGGACAGCCCTGTTGTTCTGGCAGACGCAGATCAATATCATAACGATCACCAACAAATAATACCGTTTCTGAAGGCAGGGCCAGATCCAGCAATACCTGATCAAGCACCTCCTGATCAGGTTTGGGCCGCCAGGTGTCATTGATGGTGATTACCCGCTGAAAACTCTCTTCAAGTCCAAGCCGGGCCAGAATTTTGTTGGTCAGTATCCGGTTATTATTGGTCAGCAACCAACAGGTATAGCGTTTCCTTAACGCAGCAATCAACGGCAGGACGCGGGGATCAGGTTCAATGTAGTTGTGGGGATCAAGTTCTTCCGCAAAGCGACGATGCAGTTCCGGCACAGTACCGCCAATAGTCTCTATCGCCACTGCAATGGTTTGGACGGCACCCCGCTCATCGGTCAGGCGTTGGCGCAACTCCTTCAGGCGTGTACCACCTACTGCTGGCGCTACTCCCAGCAGTTCACCCACATAGCGTGAAGCAGATTCCCAGATTACCTGTTCAAATGATTCTGAAACATACAGGGTGCCGTCCAGATCGAACACAATCGCCTTGATCACGTCCTGATTCATAGGCTGATACCGCGCAGGCAGCCCAGCTTTGGATCTGTCACCCCTTTTGACTGCACCAGCACCCGGAAGGTATCACCCATGCCTCCTTCCGGCATGATCAACCGTTTGATGATCAGCCGCAGGCGCAGTTTGTCTTTTTCCGGCAGGTCTGATGCCTCGATCTGCTCCAGCTCTTCAATCACTCCCGCCGCCAGCAGAAAACGGGACTGTTCACCAAACCAGAGCGGTTTGAGGCCAAGCTCTTCACCCCGCTCAATCAAGGCGCTGAAGTTGATATGGGTGGTGATATCCTGTTGCCCCAGCCGCTGGTAGGGGTTGTCTTCCACGGTATGCTTGTAATAGCAGAGCAGGGTGCCCAGGTTCCGCTGGGGTGAGTAGAGCTCAGCCTTGGCCCAGCCATAGTCAACCGTCAGGATAAAACCGTGCTGCAGGCAGGTCGCCACGTTTTCAAACCAGGTCAATCCAGACAGGGAAACCTCAGCCTCCTGACCAGGGTGCAGCGGAATGCCAAAGCGTGCAAGATACTCCTCAAGCGCCGGGGTGGATGGCAGGTCAGCCAGATCCTGCAGTTGATCGCCATCCAGCGTAACGTAAATCTCCTTCAAGCCCTGTTCAGTCATCAAAACCCGATGCACCGGCATGGCGTCCAGCAGTTCATTGGAGTAAAGCACGCCACTGAAACGGAAACCGGGCAACTCTGCCGGAGGAAGCCAGGACAGCTTGGCAACATGCTTGGCCAGCAGAGCAGCCTGGGCTTCGGCCAGGGTCGGCTCCTGTTCAACCAGCACCAGCTTTGTAGCAACATAACAATCCGGTTGCTGCTCTGCCAGAAAGTCCATGATGTCACAAGCCAGACGGCCATGACCAGCCCCTGCCTCAACCAGGGTAAAGTCAGCCGGACAGGCCATAGAACGCCACATAGCAGCAATCTCGCGAGCAAGTACCCGCCCAAAGGTGGCATGCACCGTGATGCTGGTATAGAAGTCACCCTCAGTCCCCACCTTGCGGCCCGGAGAGGTATAGTACCCCAGCCCGGGTTCATAGAGGCAGGCAGCCATGTAGTCGGCAAAGGTGATCCGGCCGGCGGCGCGGATACGGTCAGTAATAATGGTATCTAAGGTCATGGTATTCATAGTGGTTGATTATGCAGGGTCAAGGGTCAAGGGTCAAGGGTCAAGGGATTTATTAGCTAGCCTTTTTTTCGGTAGATCTCGCGCAAGCCCTTCACCTGTCGCTTCAGCTCCTTGCGCAGTTCAGGCGGTTCCAGCAGCTCTGCATGGCGGCCGTAGGACAGCACCCAGGCCAGGATCTCCAGTGAACCGGCAGCTTCAAAGCTGAGCAGTACCGAACCGTTCGGCTCGGCTAACAGGGTCTGGCCAGGACGCCAGATCTGATTCCGCACCATATGGGCCACCTCTGCATCAAAACGGATCTTGAGCTGCATCGGTTGGTCGGTCACCAGACCAAAGGCATCACTGAAGTAGTCCTCAGGATTAAAATTATCCGGCATCTCAAAGCGCTGGCGGGTGACCGTCAGCGCAGTAATCCGCTCTACAGCAAACAGCCGCACTGCACCGCGGTTATGGGCATGGGCCAACAGATACAGCCCTCCCTTGGCCAGCACCAGCGTATAGGGATCTATCTCATAGAGTGCTGCCTCTTTCCCACTGCGACTATAGGATAGCTTAACCCGGTACTGAAACAACAGTGCCCGGCGTAGTTCAGTCAGCAGTTCAGCTGATCCGGCATAGGTCCTGCCCCCCTGGAAACGGGGCAGCGATACCCGGGCGATCCGCTCCAGATGGGCCACAGAACGCGGCGGTAATGAAGCATGGATCTTGGCAAAGATAGCATCAATCTCGGCACCGAACGGCTCAGGCGGCAGCAGCCCGGCACAGGCCTTTAACAAGTGCAGCGATACCAGCTCATCCAGGGTAAAGGTGATCGGTGCAACCTGACGGGTAGCTGTCAGAAAACGATAGACCTTACGCCCATCCTGACGATTCGCAGTCAGCGGATAGCCGGCCTGCTGAATCGCCACCAGATCCCGGTGAACCGTGCGACGATCCACCCCGGTTTCTTCCACCAGATCATCCAGTGTGATGCCGTTACGGGTCTCAATCAGGCGGATAACATTGTGCAAACGTGCTGCCTGGGTATAGTGGCCGGATGGCTTGCCGCGGCTTTTCATGCTACCCCCCCTGTTGCTACTGCAGTTTTTCGGCTATACTGTCCAATCTGATGACAAAAGGTACGTGATGTGGATCTGTTTGACAATGGCTTTCTGACATATCTGGTCCCGCTGGTAGACTGGTTCAAGCAGCCCGGTTATCCGGCCCTCTTCCTGCTCAGCTTTCTTGCCTCAACCCTGGTGCCGCTGGGGTCAGAATGGCTGCTGGTGCTGATGCTGGTCAAGGGCTACGACCCTGCCACCAGCATACTGACCGCAACCGTCGGCAACACCCTGGGGGCCTGCACCACCTGGCTGATTGGGCGCTACGGGGGCGACTGGCTATTGGCCCGCCTGTTCAGAATCAGTGACCAGCAGCGGCAGCGGGCAGAGGCGTGGTACCAGCGCTATGGCATCCTGTCGCTCCTTTTTTCCTGGCTGCCGGTGGTGGGAGATCCGCTCTGCCTGGTAGGGGGGCTACTGAAAATCCGTTTTACCCCTTTCCTGCTGCTGGTGGGGGTGGGTAAGTTGGTTCGCTATGCAGCGGTGGCCTGGTTGACGTTGCGGATGGCCAATTAGATATGCTCTCTACGGTCTGACTGATGAAGAGATCGCGCCTCCTGCGTGAATTTCCGGAATACCTTGAAGCAAGGGATCGGCCTCAGACCAGCCAGAAAGGCGACATATCAACTGTAACCAATGAATATGAAAACAAAACAGCGTCAGAACGACTGGAAGAGGCGTATGAAATACTGCGAAAGACCCTTGCTGACGAGCCATAATGTTACCCCGGAGCAGCTATGAAAAATCCCCTAACCCTTGGCTTTTCCCCCTGTCCCAACGACACCTTTATGTTCTATCCGCTGGTGCATGGCCTGGTGGATACCGGCGGCTACAGCTTCAACGAGCGGCTGGAGGATGTGGAGACCCTTAACAAACTTGCCGTAAAAGGGGTGCTGGATGTAACCAAGGTATCCTATGCGGCCCTGGGGCATTTCCGTGAACAGTATGCCCTGCTACGGGCAGGCAGCGCCCTGGGGCGCGGTTGCGGGCCATTGCTGGTAGCCAAAGAGCCCCTTGTTCCTGCCGGGTTGCAGGGCAAGACGGTTGCCATTCCTGGTCGCTACACCACAGCCCACCTGTTGATGCGTCTTTACAATCCCGTTCTGACTACTTTTCTGGAGATGCCGTTCCATGAGATCATGGATGCGGTTATGACCGGCAGGGCTGATGCCGGGGTGATCATCCATGAATCCCGCTTTACCTATCAGGGTTTTGGCCTGCACC
>CAZNWF010000052.1:0-18859 GCA_964576485.1 uncultured Geobacter sp.
ATGAGTCGCGGGGCGTTTGCGTTCTGTCACGCATGATTCAACTTGGATAAGTTAAAGAAAACGAGTATAGTCACTCGAATTTATCCGTCTGTTTGTTTGAAAGGATTACTGCCTGTATGAGTAGAAAAATGTTAATAAACGTACTCCACCCTGAGGAGGCCCGCGTAGCGATTGTGCAGGACGGGCGCTTGATGGAGCTTAATATTGAAATAAGTGGTAAAGAACAAACCAAGGGCAATATCTACAAAGGGGTCGTCGTGCGGGTTGAACCAGGCCTACAGGCGGCTTTTGTTGATATTGGCCATAAAAAGCCAGGTTTTATTCAGATGGGAGATCTGCACCCCGATAGCTGGCAATGGCGGGAGGACCTTCCCGAGGAGGAGCGTAAGCGCCGTCCGCGCATTCAGGATGTTTTACGCAGGGGGCAGGAACTGATTGTTCAGGTAGAAAAAGATGCCCGTGACATGAAGGGTGCTGCTTTAACCAGCTACCTTTCGTTACCTGGTCGGTACATGGTATTGATGCCAGGTGATGATGCCGCAGGAATTTCCCGTAAGATTGAGGATAATGCAATTCGTAAGGAATTGAAGGCGCTTGTTGCAGAGCTGCAGGTGCCAACAGGTTATGGCTACATAGTACGGACTGAGGCGGTTGGCAGGTCAAGTGAGGAGCTGAAAAAGGATCTTGACTACTTAATCGGTGTCCATGAACGGATTCTGCAGCAGGCTGCCGAAATAAAAGGTGCGGGTGAGATATATCAGGATGCAGGCGTGATCATCCGTACCATCCGTGATTACTTCTCAGATGATATTGATGAAGTCCTGGTTGATGACAAGGCAGCCTGTCAACAGGCAATTGATTTCTTTAAGGAGATCATGCCTGGTTGCGAAAGGCTGGTTAAGTTGCATAAGGAAAAACGCCCGATCTTTTCTAAATATCAGCTTGAGGAGCAGATTGACCAGCTTTATGAAAAGCGCGTTCCCTTACCTTCTGGTGGCTCACTGATTATTGAGCCGACCGAGGCGCTGGTGTCAATTGATGTTAACTCCGGTAAGTCCAGTGGTGAAAAAGGCGTTGAAGATACTGCCTTTAAAACCAACCTTGAGGCTGCCGTTGAAGTCGCCCGCCATCTGCGCTTACGCGATTTAGGCGGGCTGGTGGTAATTGATTTTATTGATATGCGGGATAACAAGCATAACAAGGAGGTTGAACGGACTTTGAAAGACGCCTTGAAGTCTGATAAGGCGCGGGTCAACCTGGGGCGGATATCGCAGTTCGGGATGATGGAGATGTCACGTCAAAGGATTGCTAAAAACATTAACGATGCCATCCATCTTGAATGCCCGCACTGCGAAGGACGCGGACGGGTGAAATCGGTGGAGGCGATGGCAGTATCGTTTCTGCGTAAGGTGCATGCAGCAGCTGCTAAAGGTCAGATAGCTGAAGTTCGCGGCGGTCTGCCGCTTGAAGTCGCTTATTTTTTGCTGAATCGTAAAAAGCGAGAACTGGCGCAGATTGAAAATGATTATGAAATTGTGGTCACTATCAAGGGTAAACCATCATTCCTGCTCAATCAGTTGGAACTTGAAACGGTTCGCAAAGAAAAACAGCGTGAAGAATTGCCGGAAACTGATCTGCTCCAGCAGCCTGCTGCTGTAGAGACTGCCGGCAGCGTAGTGACAACCGCGGTGCCAGAGGGCGAGGCGCTTGCTGAGACTGCTGGCAAGAAACGTCGCAAACGCAAACGTAAGAAAAAGTCTGCTGACCGCCCAACTGAAACTGCTGCTTCTGAGCAGGCAGATGCTGCCCAGGACTCTTCAGTATCTGCGGATCCGGTGATGGTAGCTGTTGAAATGGCCACATCTGAGCAGGCTGCAGAACAGCAGGAGCCTGTGGCTAAAAAACGGCGTCGCTCCCGCTCCAGAAAGAAACCGTCTCTGACCAACGCTGCTGAAGTAGGGGCAAATGGGCAAGAGGTTGTGGATACGACTAATGCAGTGGCGCCTATCCAAGTGTCGGAATTTGACAATGATGCGGTAGCCGCTCCTGTGAAAGCAGCGCGTCCTAAGCGTGCTGCAAAAAAGACAGTGGCTGTGATTGATGAAATTGCTGGTGACGGTGAAGTAGCTGTTCTGTCTACTGAGGCTGTTGGGGAGAAGCCAGCTGCAAAAGCTCGCAAGCCGTCTAGCCGGAAGAAGGCAGCACCGCAGCCGGTTGTTGTCGTTGGAGAGCAGTCACCAGAGGCGGCTGTGATACCCAAAGCCCGTAAACGTCCTGCTTCTCGCGCTAAAAAGAGTGCCTCAGTCGTTGCTGAGGAGGGCAAAGAATAGCTTGACGCTGGTAGTACTCTGAGCTACTTTCTTCCGTTACACCCGTTGAACGGAATGAGTCTGAAAGGTGAGTAGAGGCAATGGAAGAATTAAGTGAATTACTGTTGCAACGTCGCAGAAAAGTTAACGATCTCTGGGCTGCCGGTATTAACCCGTACCCCAATGACTTCAAGCCACAGCATACGTCTGCCGATGTTGTTGCTGCCTATGGAGCTATTGAGCTGATTGATGCCTCTGATGCTGAGTTTGTGTTGGCCGGACGTATTATCGCCCGCCGTTCATTTGGCAAGGCAGCCTTTATTCAGTTGCAGGATCGTAAAGGCCGGATTCAGATTTATGTTCGTAAGGATGATCTGGGTGAAGAGGTCTTTGCCCAGTTTGAGTCTTTCGATATCGGTGACATTATCGGGGTTACGGGGTTTCCGTTTCGCACCAAGACCGGTGAGCTTTCCGTTCATGTTCGTTCCATTCGTTTGCTGGTTAAATCCCTGCTGCCGCTTCCTGAAAAATTTCATGGTTTGACTGACGTGGAGACACGTTATCGTCAACGTTATGTTGATCTGATTGTCAACCCTGAAGTGAAAGAACTGTTCATCAAGCGTTCCCGGATTGTGAACCTGATCCGTAGCTTCATGACCTCCCGTGATTTTTTAGAAGTGGAAACGCCGATGATGCACCAGATTCCCGGTGGTGCCACTGCCCGTCCTTTTGTTACCCATCATAATGCACTTGATATGGAGTTGTACCTCCGGATTGCCCCGGAGTTATATCTGAAACGTCTGGTGGTGGGTGGTTTTGAGCGAGTCTTTGAAATCAACCGTAACTTCAGAAATGAAGGGATTTCTGTCAGACATAACCCAGAGTTTACCATGATGGAGTTCTATCAGGCCTATGCAACTTTTGAAGACCTGATGGATTTTACCGAGGAGTTGTTTTGCCATGTGGCAGAGCAGGTGCTGGGCACCCTCGATTTTACCTGCCAGGGACTTGCTATCAGCTTTCAGCGGCCTTGGCGTCGTCTGACGGTGAAAGAGGCTATTCTTGAGTATGGCGATATTGATGCAAAGAAACTTGAAGATCGTGATCTGGCGCTGGCGTATGCCCGCAGTATCGGCCTTGGTCTGACGGATGACATCAGTTACGGCAAACTGATCATGGAAATATTTGAGGAAGTGGCTGAACACAAGCTGATCCAGCCTACTTTTGTAACGGCCTATCCTACTGAGGTTTCTCCGTTGTCACGCAAAAATGATCAGGATCCCTCTATTGTTGATCGTTTTGAGCTGATGATCGGTGGTCGCGAAATCGCCAATGCGTTTTCTGAGTTGAATGATCCGGTTGATCAGAAGGAACGTTTTATGGCGCAGGTCGCGGAGAAAGACAAGGGGGATGAAGAAGCGCACTATATGGATGAGGACTATGTCCGCGCTCTGGAGTATGGTCTGCCACCCACCGCAGGTGAGGGGATCGGTATTGACCGTCTGGTGATGCTACTTACTGATGCAGCATCCATTCGTGATGTGATTCTGTTTCCCCAACTCCGTAAAGAGGCGAAATAACCGTTGGCCCTGCCTTTTGAACTTGCAGTTGGATTGCGTTATCTGAAGGCCAAGCGTAAATCCACCTTCATCTCGATCATCACCTTTATCTCTACTGCCGGTGTGACGTTAGGTGTGATGGCACTGATAGTAGTGCTGGCGGTCATGACCGGATTTGAGCGGGACCTGAAGGAAAAAATACTGGGGACCAATGCTCATCTGGTGGTGATCCGTAGTGGTGCGCCGATGGAAAATTACCGGTCAACCATGAAACGCCTGACCCAGTTGCCAGGCGTGCAGGCTGCAACGCCGTTTATCTACAATCAGGTCATGCTGTCAACCGGGCGTAATGTGTCCGGGGTTGTACTGCGTGGTATTGACCCGGCATCTGATAAAAAAGTAACCCGTCTTTCACGTGCTCTTGTGCAAGGTGCCATGGATACGCTTGAACCTGCTGTAAACGGGCAGGCAGAGCCGGGACTGTTGATCGGTCGTGAGTTGGCAAAACATCTGAACCTGACCATAGGAGACCGGGTAAACGTGGTCTCTCCCACAGGAACCATCACCCCGTTGGGGATGATGCCAAAACTTAAACCGTTTCGAGTGACCGGCATTTTTAACACCGGTATGTTTGAATATGACTCAACCCTGGCCTATGTCAGTATCAATCAGGCTCAGAAGTTCTTTGATCTTGGCGACACCGTTACCGGTATTCAGCTGAAAGTTGAAGACGTCTACGCCACCACAGAATTAGCAAAAAAAATCAATCATGAGTTTGGCCCGGAACTGTATGCCCGTGACTGGATGCAGATGAACAGAAATATTCTTTTTGCACTTAAGACCGAAAAAGTGGTCATGTTTATCATTCTGACACTGATTGTCCTCGTGGCAGCCTTTGGTATTGCCTCTACCCTGTTTATGGTGGTGATGGAGAAGACCCGTGATATTGCTATTTTAAAAACCATGGGGGCTCGTTCCAGCAGCATTATGAAGATATTCGTGCTGGAAGGGCTGATTATCGGGGTGATAGGAACGGTGTTAGGCGTGTTGTCTGGTCTGCTGATTTCTTTTAATCTTGAGCCGATCATAACTATTGTGCAAAAGGTAACCGGCAAGAATTTCTTTAGTAAGGAAATTTATTATCTGGATCACTTTCCCTCCCATGTGGTGATGTCAGATGTGCTGATTATTTCGGCTACTGCCATTTTAATCTCATTTGTTGCTACGCTGTATCCGGCCTGGGCTGCGTCAAGGATGCTGCCGGCAGAGGCGCTCCGGTATGAGTAGTCTGCTGGCGGTGAAGGGGCTCTGTAAGGACTACCGTATGGGGACTGATACGGTGCAGGTGTTGAGAGGGGTTGACCTTGAGATTGCGCAGGGGACAACAACTGCTCTGGTAGGGGCATCCGGTGCTGGCAAAAGCACGTTGCTGCATATTCTGGGTGCCCTTGATCGTCCAAGTAGCGGAGCTGTTACTTATAAAGAGCAGAATCTGTTTAATCGGTCTGATCGTGAGTTAGCAGATTTTAGGAGCCGTACCATCGGTTTTATCTTTCAGTTCCATCATCTGTTGCCAGAATTCACGGCGCAGGAAAACGTGATGATGCCTGCCCTGATTGCACGAAAAGAGCGGCGGCAGGCAGAGCAGGCTGCTCGGACGCTGTTAGGCGAAGTGGGCTTGGAGCACCGCCTGCAGCATCGACCAGGTGAACTGTCCGGTGGAGAACAACAGCGGGTCGCCATAGCCAGGGCTCTGGTGATGGAGCCGGAGTTACTTCTGGCTGATGAACCAACCGGTAATCTGGATGCAAAGACAAGTGAAGCTATTTACGAGTTACTGGTGAAGATTCAGAAACAGACGGGTGTTAGTATGGTTGTTGTTACCCACAATGAGCGAATTGCGGCAAGGATGGAACAGGTAGTCCGGCTTCTGGATGGACTTATTTTGCCTTGTACTATGGAGGAAGTGTGAATTATTACCCCTGCTTGACAACAGCACTGCTGATCGCCTTGGTGCTTGCTGATCAACCAGCTCAGGCTGATGGTGAAAAGATTGCCGAGGTGGTTGTGCGCGGTAATCGGCGGGTTGAGGCATCAGCCATTTTAGGTGCGACCGCCATCAAGGCGGGAGATACACTTAATAGCGAACGTACTGATGCTGATATCCGGTCTATCTTCAAGTTGGGACAGTTTCAGGAAGTGCAGGTTTCCAGCGAGCCTGTGACTGGCGGCATCGTACTGGTTTATTCGGTGATCGAGAAACCGATTGTCAGGGATATCCGCTTTGAGGGCAATAAAGAGCTTAAGCAGGACAAGTTACTGGAAGGATTGCCGGTTCGGCGCAATGCCATCTTCTCTCAAAAAGATCTTGATAAGGCAGTTGCCAAACTGAAGAAGCAGTATCAGGATGAAGGTTACTATCTTGTTACTGTTGAGCCGCAGATAGAGCAGCGCTCGCCAACCGAGTATCAGCTCATCTTTCAGGTTGTAGAGGGTAAGAAAATCAGGATCAGTACCATCAGTTTTGAAGGTAACAGTGCCTTTAGTCCTCGCAAGCTGCGGGGGGTGATGGAAACCAAGGAAGAGTGGTTCATGTCCTGGTTGACCGGCGCCGGTACCTATAAGGAAGAGGTCCTGCGAAATGACGCCCTGTTGATTGCTGATCACTATATGAATAACGGCTATCTCAACGTTAAGGTTGGCGAACCGGTCATGAAACTGGCAGAGGATCAGGAATCCCTGCTGGTTGCTATCAGCATTACAGAAGGCGACCAGTACCGGGTTGGCGAAATTACCTTTACGGGGGATATCCTTTATCCTGAAAAAGAGATCCGCGAAAAGTTTAAAACTGAGTCTGGCGAGGTATTCAGTCGGGCAAATCTGAGGGCTGATATCGGTACCTTGACTGATATGACGGCTGATAAGGGCTATGCCTTCAATAACGTTAACCCTCAAAGCAAGCCAGATCCGGAGAAAAAACTTGTTGACCTGACCTTTGAAGTTGAGAAGGGTGATCTGGTCAGGATTGAACGTATCTCGATTGCTGGTAACTCCAAGACCCGCGACAAGGTTGCCCGTCGTGAGATGCGTCTGATGGAGGGCGAGCTGTACAGTGCCACCGGCTTTAAACGCAGCAAACAGAACCTGATGAATACCGGCTACTTTGAAGAGGCCAATGTATCAACGGCCAAAGGCAGTGCTGGCGATAAGCTGAATGTCAATGTGGATCTGAAGGAAAAGGCGACCGGTGCTTTCACTATTGGTGGTGGTTACAGTTCGCTGGATGGACTGATCTTTCAGGGCTCGGTTTCTCAGTCAAATTTTCTGGGCTTGGGGTTGAAGGCCAATGCTTCGGCTGCTATTGGTGGTAAATCGAATACCTATTCTGTCGGTTTGACCGATCCTTATTTCCTGGACTCGAAGTGGACCCTCGGGATGGATATCTATCGCTCAGAGCGGGACTACACCGACTACAGTCGCCGTCTGACCGGTGGTGATATCAAGGCCGGTTATCCGATTACCGATTTTATCGGCACCTTCTGGATGTACAAGTATGAAATCAAGGATATCTATGATCCGGATATCTATTATCTGGATGCCAATGCAAAGTACCCGGATAGCTATCCCTTGGGACAGACAACTACCAGTTCAATTTATGGCAGTATCACCAATAATACAACCGACTTTCGTTTTGATCCATCCAGCGGCATGGTAAATACCTTCTCTGTGGAATATGCCGGTTTAGGCGGTAACAACAAATATTTGCGCGAGGTCTTGGACAATACCTTCTACTATCCGCTCTGGTGGAAGTTTGTCATCTCGACCAAGGTGGTAGTTGGTGCTGTGCAAAAGGTTGGTGGGCCGATCCCGATTGATGAAAAATTCTATCTGGGGGGGATCGGTACCCTGCGCGGCTATTCAGCCCGAACCGTCAGTCCTAAAAACAACGATGTATATGTGGGTGGTGAAAAAGAGTTATTTGGTAATGTGGAGGTAAAATTCCCCCTGTTACCCGAATTTGGTATTAAGGGAGTTGGCTTTTTTGATTATGGTAATGCCTGGAGCGGTGAATTTAAGCCGCCAAGTATTCTGATGAGCTACGGTGGAGGTATCCGTTGGGCATCACCAATGGGGCCGTTGCGGCTTGAGTATGGCATTCCGATTAATCCGCGTCATGATGACAACAAGTCTGGCCGTTTTGAGTTTGCAATCGGTAGCATGTTCTAATTTTAGAAAACTTAAGGAGAGACTCAATGAAGCGTTTAGTACTGATGGCATTAATGCTGGCTGTAATGACAGGTTCAGCCTGGGCAGCAGATATAAAGCTCGGCTATCTTGATATGCAGCGAACCTTGAATACTTCTGAAGCAGGCAAGGCTGCCAAGGCGCAACTGCAGGAAAAACTGAAAAAGTATCAGGAGCAGGTTAACCTTAAGCAGGAAGAGCTGCAGAAGTTAAAAAATGATCTAGAAAAACAGGGTATGACCCTGACCGAGGCTGCACGTGCTGCCAAGGAAAAGGATTATCAGCAGAAGCTGAAGGACTTCCAGCGCTTTACCAAAGATGCGGAAGAAGACCTGCAGGCCCGTGATGGTGAATTTACCAAAAAAATTCTTGAAACCCTTGAAAAAATTGTTCAGGAATATGGTAAAAAGAACGGCTATTCCATGATCTTTGATGCTCGTAGTGCTGGTATGCTCTACGCAGATCCGGCAGTTGATTTAACGGAAGAGATTTTGAAGGCCCTTAACGCGGCACAGAGCAAGAAATAGGACAGGTGGCAGTCATGCTGACCAAGACACTGCAGGAGCTGGCAGATCATCTGGGTGGTACGGTCCGCGGTGATGGAACCGTCAAGATTAACGGGCTTGCTCCCCTTGAAGGGGCTGCAGCTGATAAGGTTACCTTTCTGGCTAACCCCAAATACGCCGCCAAAGTCGCCGAGACAAAGGCAGGCGGCGTATTGATGGCGCCTGGTGGTGAATCGTACGGTCGCAATATCATTGAGCTTGCTAATCCGTACCTGGGCTTTGCCAAGCTGCTGACACTCTTCTACACGCAGCCTCATCCGGCGTTAGGAGTGTTGCCTGAGGCGGTGATCGGTACCAATGTCACGTTGGGTGAAGGTATCAGTATTTATCCTGGCGCGGTAATTGGCAACAACGTGACCATTGGTGACCGTGCCGTGATTCATCCCGGAGCGGTGATTTATGATGGTGTAATTATTGGCGATGAGTGCGTCATCCACGCCAATGCGGTGATCCGGGAACGCTGCCGTCTAGGCAAGCGTTGCAAGTTACAGCCAGGCGCAGTGATTGGCAGTGATGGTTTTGGCTATGCACCGGATGGCGCCTCCTACTATCCGATCCCTCAGATCGGTATTGTTATTCTGGAGGATGATGTTGAGATCGGTGCCAATGCCACGGTAGACCGGGCTGCCCTGGAAGTGACTTTGATCAAGCGGGGTACCAAGCTGGATAACTTGGTGCAGGTGGCCCATAACTGTCAGATCGGTGAAGACTGCATGATTGTCTCGCAGGTCGGCATTGCTGGCAGTAGTAAAATCGGCAACCATGTCACCCTGGCCGGACAGGTGGGGGTGGTAGGACATGTCAGCATCGGTGACAATGTGATTGTTGGCGCCCAGGCCGGTGTGCCCGGTTCTCTGGAGGGTAATGCCTATTACAGCGGTTCTCCTGCCATGCCGCACAAAGAGTGGCTGAAGACCATGGGGATCCTACCCAAGTTGCCTGAGATGAGAAAGAAGCTGAACGAGTACGAAAAGCGCCTGGCCGCCCTTGAGGCCCGGCTGGCAAAGGAGTAAACAATGGAACCAACCATGCCGATGGATATAAACGCCATCATGAAGATTTTGCCTCACCGTTTTCCGTTTCTGCTGGTGGACCGTATTGTGGAGCTTGAGCATGGCAAGCGTTGTGTCGGTATCAAGAACGTCAGCATCAATGAGCCTTTTTTCCCCGGGCACTTTCCGGGCCATCCGGTTATGCCAGGGGTACTGATCGTTGAGGCGATGGCTCAGGTTGCCGGTATCATGGCGTATCTGGCTTCTGATGAAGAAACCAGGAAAAAGGTCAGTTATTTTATGGCCATTGACAGTGCCAAGTTCCGTAAGCCGGTGGTGCCTGGTGATCAACTGCGGATAGAGATTACCACAACCATGAACCGTCGCGGCATCTGGGGGGTTGATGGCAAGGCGTTTGTGGATGGCAAGCTGGTGACCGAGGCTTCGCTGAAGGCCACCTTTGCTCCGGCAGCAGAATAGATAGGGAGAGACCATGAGCATACACCCAAGCGCACTCGTCCACCCCTCTGCACAGCTGGCTGAAAGGGTCGAGATCGGGCCTTACGCCATTATTGAAGAACATGCCATCATCGGTAAAGGCACCAGCATCGGTGCCCATGCAGTAATCGGCAAGTGGACCGAACTGGGGGAAAATAATCAGATCTATCACCTGGCTTCGGTTGGTGCAGCCCCGCAGGATCTGAAGTACAAGGGGGAAGAGTGCTGGACCAGGTTGGGCAATGGCAACGTGATTCGCGAGTTTGCCACAATCCATCGCGGTACGGTAACCGGCCATGCTGAAACCGTAATGGGTAACAACAACCTGATGATGGCCTATTCACACGTTGCCCATGATTGTGTGGTGGGTAACGGCAATGTCTTTGCCAACTCAGCCACCCTGGCCGGCCATGTCACCATACAGGACAATGTCATCTTGGGCGGACTTGTGGCGATTCACCAGTTTACTACCATTGGCTCCTATTCCATGCTGGGGGGCGGTACGCTGGTCGGGCTGGATATTCCTCCGTACATGATCGCTACTTCCGGCAAACGGGATGCGACACTGCGAGGCCTGAATCTGATCGGTCTGAAGCGCCGTGGCTTCAGTGATGAATCGATCAGTAACCTGAAGAAGGCCTACAAGACCCTGTTTATGGCTGGTCTAAAACAGCCTGATGCCATTGCAAAGATCAGGGCGGAAATTGTCGGCTGCGCCGAGGTCGATACCCTGCTGGCCTTCATTGAGGCATCGCAGCGCGGGATTTGTCGCGGATGAGCAGGCTGCGCACAGCGGTCATAGGGGTCGGCTACCTTGGCAACTTCCACGCCCAGAAGTATGCTGCGCTGGAGGGGGTTGAACTGGTTGGTGTGGTGGATGCCGTTGCTGCCCGCGGGGCTGAGGTGGCTGCTGCCTGTGGCTGCCAGGCCTTTACCGATTACCGCGAGCTGATTGGAAAGGTGGATGCGGTCAGCGTGGTGGTGCCGACCCAGCACCACCATCAGGTTGCAAAGGAGTTTCTGGCTGCCGGTGTGCATGTGCTGATTGAAAAGCCGATTACCGTTACCATTGAACAGGCCGATGAGCTGATCGGTCTGGCTGATACCGGTAAGCTGGTCTTTCAGGTGGGGCATCTGGAACGGTTTAATCCGGTGATGATGGCGGCCGAGGAGGTCTTAAGCGATCCGCTGTTTGTGGAGTCAGTGCGGATTGCCCCCTTCAAACCCCGCGGTACTGACGTGAACGTGGTGCTGGATCTGATGATCCACGACATCGAGATCATCCAGCACCTGGTTAAGTCGCCAGTGGCCAAGATTGACGCCATTGGTGCACCGGTCTTTACCGGTGAAGAGGATATTGCCAACGCCCGGATCGCCTTTGAGAATGGCTGTGTAGCTAATGTCACCGCCAGCCGGATTAGCCTTAAGAGCGAGCGCAAGATGCGTATTTTTCAGCGCGATGCCTACCTGACCCTTGACTTCCAGAACAAGAAGGTGCTGGTGGCTAAAAAAGGGGAAGGGGAACTGCTGCCGGGCATTCCCAATGTGCAGGTAAAAGAGCAGGAACTGGGACAGTCAGATCCGCTCTTGTCGGAGATCAGCTCCTTTGTGGAGGCGATCCGTGAAGGCAAGCAGCCTCAGGTAAGCGGCCGGGATGGCCGGATGGCGCTTGAAACAGCCTTGAAAATCAACGAAGCACTGAACAGGATACGCCCATGATACCGATGGTAGACCTTAAAACCCAGTACCACCAGTTAAAGAGCGAGATTGATACTGCGGTACTGGATGCACTGGAAAGTACCCAGTTTATTCTGGGGCCTAATGTCATCAACCTTGAAAAGGAGACTGCCAGCTATCTGGATAGTCCCCATGCAGTAGGCTGTGCCTCTGGCACCGATGCTCTGCATCTGGCGGTGCTGGCTGCCGGAATCAAGCCGGGTGATGAGGTGATTACTACGCCGTTCACCTTCATTGCCACGGCGGAGGCAATCTGCTATGCCGGTGCAGTACCGGTCTTTGTGGATGTTGATCCTCAAACATTCAACATCGTGCCGGAACTGATCGAACAGGCGATTACTTCCCGAACCAAGGCGGTGATTCCGGTGCATCTGTTCGGCCAGCCAGCAGATATGGCTGCCATCAGTGCAATTTGTGAGCGTCACAATCTGACCCTGATCGAGGATTGTGCCCAGTCATTTGGCGCTGCCATTGCTGGCCGTATGACCGGCTCCATTGGGGCGTTTGGTTGTTTCAGCTTCTTCCCTAGCAAGAACCTGGGCGGTTATGGCGACGGTGGTCTGGTGACCGCTGCCACGGCTGAAGGGGCAGAAACGCTCAAGATGCTGCGTAATCATGGCAGCAAGGTGCGCTACCACCATGACGTGATCGGCTTCAACAGCCGTCTTGATGATCTTCAGGCCGCTATTCTGCGGGTTAAGCTGCGTCATATTGATCGTTTCAATCAGGAGCGCCGCCGGGTTGCCCACCGCTACTCTGAAGGACTACAGGATGTTGTCACGGTACCGTTTGAAGACGGCAAGGGTATCCATGTCTACCACCAGTACACCATTTTGACCGATAAACGGGATCAGATCATGGCTGCATTGTCTGAGCAGCAGATTGCCAGTGCGGTCTATTACCCGATTCCGCTGCATCGCCAGAACGTCTTTGCTGAGCAGTGCCGGGGAGTTTCTCTGCCGGTGACGGAATTAATCGCAGCGCGCTGTATGTCATTACCGATCTATCCTGAAATGACGAATGAGCAGGTGGATCAGGTGATTGCTGCCGTGCGCGGGGCATTGGCTGGCTAATGGCAGTAGAACGACCCAAGCGGGTCATGATAGTTGCAGGCGAAGCGTCTGGTGATATCTATGGGGCAGGATTAGTGCGTGCAGTACAGGCGACTGATCCTGCCTTTTCATTCTTTGGTATCGGTGGTCCGCGCATGCGCGAAGCCGGTTGTGAGACCCTGGTGGACTCTGCCGATATGGCGGTGGTTGGCCTGGTGGAGGTGCTGAAACATTTTGATGTTATTGCTGCTGCCTTTCTCAAACTGAAGAAGATCCTGCTGGAAACGCCCCCGGATCTGTTGATCCTGATTGACTATCCCGGCTTTAACCTGCGTCTGGCCAAGGTGGCAAAAAAAGCCGGGGTCAAGGTGCTCTACTACATCTCTCCCCAGATCTGGGCCTGGCGTCAGGGCCGGGTAAAAAAAATCAAGCGGCTGGTTGACCATATGGCGGTGATCCTGCCCTTTGAGGCCCCTTTTTACCAGCAGGCCGGTGTACCGGTTTCCTTTGTCGGCCATCCCATGGCAGACCTGGTTGAGGTTTCCTTAACACGTGAACAGGCTGCAACCTCTTTTGGTCTTGACCCATCACGACAGGTTGTGGGGCTGTTCCCCGGCAGCCGCAGAAGTGAAGTCAGTCGTCTGCTGCCGGTCATTCTTGGCGCTGCCGGTCTTCTGAAACAGCGCTTTCCCACGATTCAGTTTGTCCTGCCGCTGGCTTCAACCCTCTCCGATGACGATCTCGTCCCTTGGCTTGAGGGTTGTGACCTGCCGATAACCGTTACCCGTGAACGGATTCATGACCTGATGCGGGCCTGTGATGCCGTAATTTCAGTCTCCGGTACGGTAACGCTTGAGGTTGCCCTGGTGGGGACGCCGCTGGTGATTATTTACAAATTATCGCCGATTACCTTCCAGTTGGCCAAGCGGTTGGTCAAGGTGGAACATATCGGTCTCTGCAATATTGTGGCAGGAGAGACCGTTGCACCTGAGCTGATCCAGGATGATGCCTCGCCAGAGCGGATTGCCGCTGCAATCGTAAACCTGCTGACGGATAATGCCCAGAGCAGTGCCATCAGAGCACGTCTCGCTCATGTTCGTGAGCGGCTTGGCGGTGGTGGTGCTGATCAACGCATGGCAGAATTAGTGCGTATGATGGTGAAACAACCATGAAGAAGATGATCTGGATACTGCAGGTCGCGGTGCTCTATGGCTTTACCTGGGTGGTGGCCCTGGTGCCGGAACGACTGTCGGAGCGGTTCGGTCTCTGGACCGGCCTGCTTATGCGCCGGGTATTGGGTAGCCGCCGCCGTATTGCGGAAGAGAATATCAGCCGTGTGCTTGAACATATGCGTGCCCAGCCAGAATGGAGCTGTACTATCCCGACCGCCGAGGGGATTGCGCGGGAGGTTTTTTGTAACCTGGGGCGTTCACTGGTGGAGACCTGCCGCCTCTATCACGGTAAAGGTGTCGGTCTGATCGACCGGATCGAGGTGCGCGGTATGGAGCAGTATGAAGCTGCCCGTGCCATGGGAAAGGGGATTATCTTTCTGACCGGCCACTGCGGCAACTGGGAACTGGTTGCCCTGGCCTATGCCCGCCTGTTCAAACAGCCGCTTTCGGTGGTGGCCCGTCGTCAGAACAATCCCTATCTGAATACCATGGTGGAGCGGATGCGGCAGCATTATGACAATACGGTTATTTATAAGGATAATGCACTCAGGAACATGATTTCTGTTATCCGCAAAAATGGTACTGTCGGTCTTCTGGTTGATCAGACGGTCTTTCCTGAAGAGGGCTACCTGATTGATTTTCTGGGTCGGCCGGCCTGGGCCTCCAAGGCGCCGGTGCTGCTGGCGCGCAAGACCGGGGTGCCGATTGTGCCGGCCTTTATCCATCGTGAAGCTGATCACCATGTCATTGACATCTACCCAGCACTCCTGTTTGACGGTGACGCTGGTGAGCAGGGCTGGCAGGATGATGTCAAGACCTACTCACGGGCGATTGAGAAGTTTATTGTGACCCATCCTACGCAGTGGTACTGGGTGCATCGTCGCTGGAAGCGGACTGAGGGGCTGGCGGTGTGACCTGGCTACCGCTCTACCACCTGCTGTCCTGGATTGCCTTACCGTTTGCCTTGCTGTACCACTGGTATCGATCAGTCAGCAGGGGGCGTAAAAGTGCCTTTGCTGAACGTTTAGGTTTCCTGCCACAAACCACCCGACAGCTCCTGAACGGTCGGGCGGTCATCTGGTTGCATGCGGTTTCTGTCGGGGAAGTAATAGCAGCCCGCCCGCTGCTGAAGGGACTGCGGCAACGCTATCCGGGTCATCGCCTGCTGTTGACGGTTACCACTGAGACGGGACGCGGGGTGGCTGAACAGGACTGTCTGGCTGATCTGGTGACCTATTTCCCGTTTGATATCCATTTTGCGGTTTGCCGGCTGCTTGATGCCGTGAAGCCGCAGGCCGTTATCATTATGGAGACCGAGATCTGGCCGGTCTTTACCGTTGAGGTGCGGCACCGGCGAATACCGCTATTCTTGGCCAATGGCCGGATATCGGCCCGTTCCTTTCCCCGGTATCAGCGTTTTGCTTGGTTCTTCAGGCCGGTGCTGCAGTGCTTTAGTGGCCTGGGGATGCAGAGCAAGGCTGATCTTGAGCGAATACTGGCCATAGGTGCACCGGAAGAACGCAGCCGGGTACTGGGTAACCTTAAATATGACATACCGTTTAGCCCGGTAGCTGCTGATGAGCGGCTGCAGTTACGGCAGGCGTACCGGATACCGGCGGACTCGGCAGTTTTCTGTATCGGTAGTACCCATCCAGGTGAGGAGGAACAGGTTCTGGCAGTGTATCAGGGGCTGCTCAAACAGTTTGATCACCTGTTGCTTGTTCTGGTACCACGCCACCCGGAGCGGACTGCAGAGGTGGAGGCAGTAACCAGTGGCCTTGGATTGCCTGTAATACGTCGGTCCCGTCTGGATCAGCAATCTCAAGACTGTAGTGCCGGGACAGTATTGCTGATTGATACGGTGGGGGAGTTGATGCAGCTCTACGCCCTGTCCGACCTAGCCTATGTGGGGGGGAGTCTGGTCCCCACCGGTGGCCATAATCTGCTGGAACCTGCCTCGCGGGGGATTCCGATCCTGTTTGGTCCCCATATGGATAATTTTCAGGAAATTACCGCGCTGACACTTGCATCTGGAGCCGGGGTACAGGTGGCAGATCAGCAGGAACTGCAGGATGCAGCAGCAGACTTTCTGGCAACGCCTGAACTGCGGCATGTGGTGGGCACCAATGGTCTCAAACTGCTTCGTGACAGCGGCGGAGCCGTTGAACGCCATCTGGCCATGCTGAAAGAGGTGCTGCCGCAATGACAGGAGCAATCTGGTGGCGAGGTGTCGCTGAGGGCAGCAATTGCGGTGCTGCTGCCTTGGCCCTGAAACTGCTGCTGGCTCCCTTTGCGCTGCTGTACAGCTTGGCCCTCAGGATCAGGGCACTGTTGTATCAAACCGGTCTACGGTCAATTCATCATCTGCCTTGCCCGGTGGTTTCCATTGGCAATATCACGGTGGGAGGTACCGGCAAGACACCGGCAACCATGCTGGTTGCCAGAGAGTTACAACAACGGGGATATCGGGTAGCGGTTTTGTCCCGTGGCTATGGCGGCTCCCTTGAAGGGCAGATAGCGGTGGTCAGCGATGGTGTTTCCCAGTTCTTGACACCTGGACAGGCTGGTGATGAACCCTGTCTGCTGGCTCAAACTGTACCGGGCTTGATGGTGGTAATCGGATCGGATCGGTATCGAGCCGGCCTGCTGGCTCTGGAGCGGCTTAAGCCGGATGTTCTGCTGTTGGATGATGGTTTTCAGCATATCCGCCTGCATCGTGACTTGAACATCCTGCTGCTTGATGCAACCCGTCCCTTTGGCAATGGCTGGACCCTGCCGCTGGGGCTGCTACGTGAACCGCGCACTGCCATGAAACGGGCTGATCTGGCTCTATTTACTCGCTGTCAGCCCGGACAGGTCGTTCCTGATCCTGGTCTGCCCTACTGCTGCTCTAAGCATCGTTTGACAGGCTTTAACCACCTGGAAACAGGTGATGAGCTTCAGTTTGAAAAGTTACAACAGGGGCGTGTGGCTGCCTTTGCCGGTATTGCAGATCCAGCAGCCTTTTTTGATGGCTTGCAGGGGCTGGGGGTTAAGTTGGTGGCAACCCTTGCCCTGCCAGACCATGCATCCTATGCTGCAGAGGTCATGATGATGACTCTTGAACAGTTTGCTACAGCGTCTGCAGCAGACTGGCTGCTGACCACCGGTAAGGACGGGGTCAAGCTGGCAGGCTGTAATAGTGCATGGAGTAACAAACTGGTTACAGCACGATTGGAACTGCTGCTTGACGATTCTGGCCAACTGCTGCAAAGTGCCTTAGATAAACTGTTTCCAAGGCTGTGCTGATTCCGGCATACTCCATCCGTTTGTTGCAGGTTGTGCATGATACAGCAGGTTTTTCATAAAATATTGGTACGAGCGGTCAACTGGATTGGCGATGCGGTAATGTCAACACCTGCGCTGATGGCAGTACGGGAAACCTATCCCAAGGCAGAGATTACGCTGCTGGCTAACCCGCTGGTGGGACAGTTGCTGCAGGGACACCCGGCTATTGACAGAGTGCTGATCTTTGATCGGAAAGGTGCGCATCATGGCCTTGCTGGTCGACTGCGGCTGGCACGCCAACTGAAGCATGAACAGTTTGATCTGGCGGTTATCCTGCCCAATTCCTTTGACTCTGCCCTGATCCCCTGGCTGGCAGGGATACCGCAGCGTTGGGGCAAGGCATCAGATGGACGCAGCCTGTTATTGACCAGGCGTTTTCATGAACAGGCACCGCCTGCAGAACGACATGAGGTAGAGTACTACCGTGACCTGCTGAGGTCATTCGGCATCTCTGCTGAACAGTCGGCACCAATGCTCGCCGTCACTGCTCAGGAAGAGCAAGTGGCCTTAACGCTGCTGGCAGAACATGGCATCTCTGCAGAGGAGATGGTGCTTGGCATCAATGCCGGTGCCAGTTTCGGCTCGGCCAAACGCTGGTACCCGGAACGGTTTGCCGGCGTTGCCCAACACCTTGCCGCCTCATGGGGAGCAAGGGTAGTCCTGTTCGGCGGCCCGGATGAACAGGAGATCGTTGCGGTGATCGAACGGGAGCTGGCAGGAAACTGTCTGAATCTGGCAGGCAAAACCACGGTTCGTCAACTGATGGCGTTGATCAAGCGCTGCAACTTTTTTGTCAGCAATGATTCCGGACCGATGCATATCGCTGCTGCCTTTGGCGTGCCGTTGGTGGCAATTTTCGGTCCCACCGATCATAGCGGAACAGCCCCCTGTTCCGAGCGGGCTGTGATTATCCGCCAGGATCAGCCCTGTGCCCCGTGCAAGCTGCGGGTCTGTCCCACCGACCACCGTTGCATGACTGCTGTAACGGTTGATGATGTTGTACATGGTGCGGAGCAGCTCTGGCGTTCCTTGCGGGCGTAACTATTTTTTGAGGAGAATGTTATGATGATGAAAAGAGCCTTGATTACCGGCATCACCGGGCAGGATGGCGCCTATCTGGCTGAATTGCTACTTGAAAAAGGGTACGAGGTTCACGGCATCAAACGCCGGGCTTCTCTCTTTAATACCGACCGGATCGACCACCTCTACCAGGATCCCCATGTGGATGGCCGACGGCTTGTGCTGCACTATGGTGACATGACCGACTCCACCAACCTGATCCGGATCATTCAGGCTGTGCAACCGGACGAGATCTACAACCTGGCAGCCCAGTCCCATGTTGCCGTATCCTTTGAGACCCCTGAATACACCGCCAACGCCGACGCCATTGGTCCTTTGCGGA